>NZ_JBEZGX010000039.1:0-91239 GCF_040650235.1 Kitasatospora sp. NPDC048722 | reverse complement strand
GCCCGAGAGATCTACCGAGTCCTGACCACGCCCAGCACACCGAGCACCACCACCGAGCAGCTCACCATCGCTGCTTGACATCCATAAGAGCATCCGCTTCCCGGACCACGGCGCGTCCTGAGCGAGCGCCCGGGCTGTCCGGGCGGTGCGGCGCTTGTACGGCCGGCACCCTACGGTTAGGCCATGCCCGTTACGGCGGCTGCGAGGGCGGCGGCTAATGGCGCACGCAGCTGCGCATCCATCACGCACTCGTGCTGCTGGCCGACGGCCACGACACCACCCAGACCGCCCACGCGTGCGGCTGGGCCAATCCCAGCGGCTTCATCTCAGCGTTCACCACCATCATCGGAACGACCCCGGGCCGCTACCGAACAGGCCGTCAGGCCGACGTCCACGCGTCTCGCTCGATGGTGGAGACGGCTCTGCGTCGGGGCAGGGGAAGATCGGCTGATCGGATGCCGGCTCGTGAGCCGATGGGTCCGGATCGCGGTTCGGGGCGGCCTCTCGGTACGCCCCGCCGATGCGGGGGTGATCCGGTCGGGTGCCCCCGTGGATTCCGGCCGAGGCCCGGATCAGTGGCCCGCCAGGTGCCGGGCGAAGAACCGGCAGACCGTTTGGTGGATCTCGGGGACCGATACGGTCGGGGCGAGGGGTGCCGATCAGCGCGTTCCGCGCCGACGCCGTCATCACTCCGGCAGCCTGGAGCGGTGGGAGCATCGCGGCGAAGTCGGTGAAGGTCCCGTGGTTGGCGCCGGCGATGCGCGCGCTGCGGATCCACCGGCCCGACTGCGCGGTGACGGCCGACCAGGAACGGGCCGTCTTCTCCCGCCGGCTGAACCCCTCGCTGCCGAGCAGGAGCAGCGGCCGGTCGATCCCGTGTGCCGCGACCGGGAACGGTTCGGCGGCGCCCGGAGGCGAGGCACCGGGGCCCAGAAGACCACGGGCCCGGATCGTGGAGTCGCTCCGCGGTCCGGGCCCGTTTGGGGGTTGGTGCGGGCTTCCGTGCGCACGGCCGGGCTCAGCCGGGCAGGACGGCCGAGGTGGTGATTCGCCAGCCGTCCGGCGTGCGGGCGAGGAAGTAGAACACGCGGGGGCGCTGGATTTCGGTGCCCGAGCGGTCGTAGCGGGCCCAGCTCACCTCGATGGTGACGGCCCGTTCGTTCAGGACTCGGACGGTCGGGTCCAGTGCCCGGCTGCCGCCGTAGTCGAGGTCGCGCAGGGCGGCCAGCTCGTGGGCGAGCCCGGTGGCCAGCTGCTCGGCCGAGGTGAGGACCGTGTGTGCGCCGGTGGTGGTCACGGTCAGGGGCACCGCGAAGTACTCCAGCAGCGGCGTCGGGTCACTCCCGCCGGCTGCGGCGAGTTCGATGAACGTGGTCGCATAGCGGTCGAACAACTGCTTTGCGTCCGTTTCGACACGCGACAGGTCTGCGGTGGACATCGGCGAACTCCTCCTCGTCGTTCGGCGGACCCAGGCGCGGGTGAGGGCCTGGACGGCGGAGCCGTCGAGGTCGGCGAGCGAGGTGGCGGCGAAGTCGCGGGCCCACTGCGAGGTCTGGACGCGGAAGGTCGGGCTGTCGGCGGTCAGGGCGTCGATGATCGGGGCGGCGGCCTCGGCCGGGGTCTGGGCGTTGCCGTAGGACTGCTGGGTGCGGGCGAGGTACGCCTGGAGGGCCGGGGCGTAGGGCCCGGCCGCGGCGACAAGGGCGGGGATGTCCAGGCCGATGTTGGCGACGAACTCGCTGGCGACCGCGCCGGGTTCGATGACGGTGACGTCGACGCCGACGGTGGCGGCGACGGGGGCGAGGGACTGCATGAAGCCCTCGACGGCGAACTTGGCCGCGCAGTAGGCCTCGTTGAATGGCTGGCCGACCGTGCCGCCGATGCTGGTGACGGTGATCACCCGGCCTTGGGCGGCGCGCAGGTGGGGCAGGGCGGCGCGGGTGGCGGCCACCACCCCGAAGAAGTTGACCTCCATGGCGGAGCGGACCTCGTCGACGCTCATGAGTTCGACGGTGCCGACCTGAGCGGCGCCGGCGTTGTTGACCAGCGCGTCGAGGTGGCCGTGCTCGCTGATCACCTCGTCCAGGCAGGTGGCGATGCTCTCGGGGTCGACCACGTCCAGGCACTTGACCTGGATGCGGTCGGCGACGTCCTTCTCGGCGGCGGCCTTCAGCAGCGCGTCGGCCTTGCCCGTGTCGCGCATGGTCGCGATGGTGGTCCAGCCGGCCTGTGCGGCGCCGATCGCGGCGGCCAGGCCGATGCCGGACGACGTGCCGGTGATCAGAACCGTCTTCGGGGAGGTCATGAGGGGCTTCCTTGCGTGTGGAGTGCAACGGAGCGGGCCAACGCCGCAAACGGGGAGTTCCCCGGTTATTTGTCAACGTAACCGGGGAACTCCCCGGATGTCCAGATAGACTGGTCCCGACGAAGGGGAACAGCCTTGACCACCCAGCCGAGCGTGTTGCGCGCCGATGCCCGCCGCAACCGGGAACGCATCCTCGTAGCGGCCGTGCACGCCTTCTCCGAGAAGGGCGCGGACGTCCCGATCGACACGATCGCCAAGGCCGCGGGCGTCGGCTCGGCCACGCTCTACCGCCACTTCCCCACCCGTGAGGCACTGGTCGAGGCCGCCTACCGCAATGAGCTCGCCCGCGTCTGCGAAAGCGCCGCGAAGCTGCTGGCCGACAACCCGCCGGACCGGGCGATGCGCCTGTGGATGGACGACTTCATCGGCTACCTGGCCGCCAAGCACGGCATGGCAGAAGCCCTGCGGGCCGCGGTCGCCTCCGGCGCGGACCCCTTCGCCGAATCCCTCGACAAGCTCACCACCGCGGTCGCCACCCTGCTGCACGCCGGTACCGACGCCGGTCTCCTGCGTCCGGACATCGACCCCCTCGACGTCGGCCTCAGCCTCGCCGGCATCGCGCTGATCACCAGCGCTCCCGCCCAACGCGAACGGGCCGGCCGCCTCCTCGACCTCCTCCTCGACGGGCTCCGCCGAGGAGCAGACCGGTAACCCGGCCCGTGGGCACGCCACCGGGTGTCGTTCCGGTGGAGCGCTGAAGCCCTGCGGCCATCCGGCCGGGGTGCCTGCAGATCGCTCCCGTCCTTCCCCGTGCGGCTGACGTTTCACGCGTCCAGGACCGGCTGCCGTCCGTTCCCGTCGGCCAGGGCCGGCTGGAGCAGGTGCTGGCCGCGCTGGTCAAGGCCGCGTGGGTGCGCACCCCGCCCGGAGCCCGCGTGCTCGTGCAGGTGGCCATGGCGCCGGGTCGCCCGCCGCTGACCCGGGTGGCCTGCAGGTCCGGATAGCCGATCGGGGGCCGAACGTGGCTGCGGCGGCGAGGCCGTGGATGCTCGCGAACCCGCACGGCATCGATGGCGGTGTGGGCCGGATCACCGTCGAGGACAACCCCGGCGGCGGACTCGTGCACGTGCTCACGCTTCCCGTGGGGCTCCCTGACGGGCTACGCGCAGCCGCGCAGCCAGCTCTCCAGGGCCCAGCGCCAGCGGACCGCGTCGGTGAGCTGGTCGTCGGCGGTGCTCGGGGTACCGAAGGCGGTGCGGCCGGACAGACGGCGCAGGCGGTGCTTGACCGTGTTCGGGTGGACGTGCAGGGCTTGGGCGGTGGCGGCGATCCGGCGGCCGTGATCGAGGTAGGTCAGGGCCGTGGCGGCGAGCACCCGGTGCGCCGGATCGGCCGGGGCGAGGCCGCTCAGCAGGTCGGCGGCCAGTAGGGTGCCGAGCTCGGGTGCGCCGTCGGTGGCGACCGCTACGGCCAGGTCGGTCAGGCGCCGGACGCCGCCCAGTCCTCGGGCCCGGGCGGCGGCGAGCGCGGCGCGGCACAGCCGGTAGACACCGGGAAGCCGGGCGGCCGGCACCGCCGGTGCGGTGACCGCGAGTTCGAATGGCGTGGCGGGTGGGACGGGCGGCCGGGCCGTCACCAGGCACAGGTGGCCCTCGACCAGTCCCGCGACACCGTCCGCCGGCGGGGGGAGCAGCTCGGCCCGGCGCGGATCGCCGATGTCCGCCACCGTGCAGTGGTACCGCCCGTCCGGCTCCAGCCCGGCGGCAGGCAGCCGGTCCACCGCACCGCCCAGCAGCAGCTCGCGCAGCGCCAGCACCCGGGCGGCCCGGGTGCCGGCGGCGAGGTTCGCCTGGCTCTCGTGGTAGGCGGAGATCACCCGGTGCTGTAACTCGCCGGTATAGGCGTCGAGTTCGAGTAGCAGGTCGAGGAACTCCGGGAGTGGCGGGGCAGGGTCGGTCAGGCTTGCGGCGATGCTCCGGAAGGCCTCGGTACGGGCGGCGCGGAAGCCGTCCAGGAGCGCGTCCAGCGGGACGCCCTGGGCCGCGCGGTCCGCCGCGAGCCGGGCCGCCCGCCGGGACTGCTCCTCGGTGAGTCCGCCGGGCACGCCATCGGCGTCGCCGGCATCGCCGAACGCGGCCGCGACCGCCGCCGTCAGCGTCGCGATGTGGCGCCGGACCTCCTGCTCCGGCAGCGCCGCGACCGGCGGCGAGCCGGCCCGCGCCGCGTCCACCATCCGCTGCAGGACGGCAGGATCGGCCCGCGTCCGCTCCAGCAGGCGGCGGAGCAGCGCCCGGCTCCCGGTCTCCGTCATCGCCGTTTTCCCGCCGCCTTCCTCCGAGCGCGTCCCTGCCGCGTGCTATCCCTGTGGTGAAAGGGAGTTCAGCACGGATCCGGCCGCCTTCGCCACCCGTTCGCGCTGCGGGAACAGGCCGACGGGCACCCGGGCGACCTCGGTGGCGCTCGCGTAGTCGACCACCGAGACCTGGCCGGCCTGGCTGAGCGAGACGAAGCAGTACCGGTTGCCCGGCCCGCCACTGGTGGCCCAGTACGGCAGGCTGCCCGCCGGGTAGTCGACCCGGCCGGTCGTCCCGAGGTCGGAGGTCGCGACGATCGCGGTGTAGTCGTCGATCGTGCCGACGTCGCAGAGCCGGCTCTGGTCGCCGGAGAGTGCGAGGCCGTGGTGGGCGGAGTTCTTCGGGTAGTTGTCGGGAGTGAGCGCCCGCCCGGCCGGGCTGTACGGCATCGTGACGGTCGCCGCCGTCCGCGAGCTGTCCAGGTCGTAGCGGACGAAGCCGTTGAGGTACGACTCCTGGGCGTAGAACGTGGTGCCGTCGGCGGCCAGCACGTTGGGCCGGATGCCGTGCGGGAAGGCCCAGGTCTTGACCACCTTCAGGGTGGCGGCGTCCACCTTGGTCAACTGGAAGGAGCCCTTGAGGAATTCGAGGGCCTGCGGCATGGAGACCACGCCGATACTGGAGTTGTAGATGTACTTGCCGTCCGGGGTGAAGTCGTTCTGGTGCGGGTAGCTGCCGGTCGGGAAGGTGCCGACGACCGTACCGGTCGCGGTGTCGAGCACCTCGGCCTCGCCGGCCGTGGTCGCCGAGACCACCCAGCGGGTGCCGTCCGGCGACAGCGCGGCGTGATCGGCGTGGAAGCCGTCCAGCCGGGTGCGCCACAGCTGCCGGTGGCTCGCCACGTCGAAGGCCACGGTGTCGTCCAGGTTGCCGCGCGAGACGTACAGCGTGCGGCCGTCGGGTGAGAGCGCGACGTCGTCGATGAACCGGTCGCCGCCCTCGACCTGCTTGACGATCGCGTAGCCGATGGCCTGGATCGGGTCCATGTCGGCGAGGCGCTGGTGCAGGTCGGGGATGGCGTCGAAGGTGCCGAGGTCGGCGAAGGTGGTGGCGTCCAGGAACGACACGGTGCCGGACTGGCTGTTGCCGACCAGGACGACGTCCCGCAGGCCGTCCGGCCCCTGGCCACCAGCGGCGTGTGCCGCTGCCGGGCAGGCCAGCTCCAGCGACACCATCGCGGCGCCCGCCGCGCGGGCTCTCAACCGCCTTGCAGTCATGGCTCGTTCCCCTTCGTCGCCGTCCGGAGTGCGACAAGTGTGATCCGACCCGGACGGTCGGGCGATGGCCGCGACCGCCAACGTTGCGCCGCCGCACTGGCTCCCGGAGACAACCGGCCCGCCGAAACGTCAGGCGGCGGGGCCCGCGGGCGGTGCGCCGGTGACCGCCGCGCGGTACAGGGCGAGGGTGGCGGTGTCGAAGTAGGCGCTGTAGGACACCTGGGGAGTATTGCCACCGGTGTGGTAGCCGCCGATGACCCCGATCACCGCCCAGCCGCCCGGCCACGGCACCAGCATGGGCCCGCCACTGGTCCCGCCCGTGAAGCCGTCGCACGCGATGCGCGGAAAGGTCCCCGGGTCCGCCGGGTCGTCACTGGCCCACTCGGTGGTCCAGCTCCAGCACCCCAGCGGCTTCTCCGCGCCGGCCGGATACCCGATCATCCGCACCGGCGCGTGGAAGTACCCGGTGTCGGTGAGCAGTTGGACCCCATCCGTGACCTCCTCCAGGCGCTCGCCGTCCTGGTTCGGCGCAGTGACCGCGAAGCCGAAGTCGTAGGTGGCACCCGCGTGCACCCCCAGGTCGTAGTACTCCCGTGCGACGTACACGCCGTCGTCCACGACCGGGAAGATGCCGAACGGCTTCAGCCCGTCGTGGTACTGCGGCACGAACCCCAGCCGCCGCGTGGGGGAGGCGCCGGCGTACCCCTTGAGGCAGTGCCCGGCCCCGAGCACCAGATCGTGGCCCGGGCTGCGCACCACCGAGCCGCTGCACGTGCGGCCGGTGCCGTTGGCGTCGGTCCAGAAGAACGCCCCGGCCTGCGGGATCCCGTCGAAGCTCCGGCTCGGCGGAATGTACTCCCCGGGCTGCGGCCCGTCCGCCGAGAGCTGCGCCTCCCGCGCGGTGTCGCCGGGCAGCGCAGCAGCCATCCGGGCGGCGGTCCAGTACGCCCCGAGCTCGGCGGCCATCGGATTTCCGGTGGGCAGAGCTCCGGCGAACGCGGCCGGAGCGGGGAGCCCGCCACCCAGCACCAGGGCGGCCGCGAGCGCGGCGGCACGCCGGATGACCCATGTCTGGCGCATCGTCAAGCTCCGTCCAGCAGCGCTAATTGGCATGGCCATTGTCGAGGATGAGGAGGGAATCACGCAGGGGAATCACCAAGGGAACGCCATATGGACGAACACGCCGACCAGCAGGTCGTCGCCTCCTGGAGCAACTTCGCCCCCGGCCCCAGCTGCACCCCCTCAACACGGTGGTCCAGTTCGCCGCCCAACTCGCGCCACCCAGGACCTGTCCGGGCGCACCGGCAGCCACTGGCGGTCTCCTGTCGGCGTTGCCGCCCCGACGGCCGCTCCGGCTCGAGCGCGCGCCGCACACGAGCGGGACGCGGATCACGGGCTGAGCGGCATCCCACGATCCCGCTGGAGGGGGCCTCACCAGAACCACCGCTTGAGCACGACCAAATACACGCCCCCTCCGCGGCCCCACCCCTCAGTCGAGCGCGTCCAGGGCGGCCAGGATGTCAGCGGGCTCGGCACGCAGTGTGTAGTCGGTCTGGACGAAGGCCCAGCGGATGGTGCCGGTGCGGTCGACGACAAAGGTCGCGGGCAGCGGCAGCGTGCGGGAGTGGCCGGCGTTCACGCGCTGCAGGTCGAAGCCCAACTGGTCGTAGACGGTGCCCAGTTCGTCGGAGAGGTCGAAGGCGATGCCGAAGCGCGCCGCGACCTCGGAGTCGATGTCGCTGAGCACGTCGAAGGCCAGCCGCTCCTTCTCGGCCAGGGTCAGGGACTCGTCGGGGCCATGGCCCGCCACAGCATCGCGCGGCTGCTCGCCGTCAGCTCCAGCATCGCCGACCCGAACCGGCGCCCCACCGGCGCGCACTTCTTCAACCACGTGCTCGACCCGTTGGTGAACCGGCGCCTCGGCCGCACCCTCCACGAGGACATGCGTCGCATGGAGGCCGTGATCCGCAGGACGGACCTCGACTGGACCCTCGTCCGCCCCTCGGGCCTCTTCGAGCATCCCGTCGTCACGGACTTCCACACCGCTGAGACCAGCGCCGACGGCGTCTTCACCTCCCGTGCCGACCTCGCCGCGAGCATGCTGTGCGAGTTGGCGGACATGCGGTACGTCCGTACGCCCATGGGCGTCATCACCACAGCCGTGAAGCCGAACATCGCCAAGCTGATCTGGCACGAGGGCGTGAAGAAGAAGTGAGCCGGGCAGGCGTCGAACTCCCGGCTGCTGCACGGTCGTTCCTGATTCGCCCGCACACGGCCACCTTCACCACCCTCCGCCCAGACGGCGCGCCGCACGTCACCCCGGTCCGCTTCACCTTCGATGCGGCCACCGGTCCCGTCCGGGTGACCACCCGGGCGGGAGCTCGCAAGGTGATGGTCAGTGCGCCGGTGGTGGTGTTCTGCATGACGCACCATTCCTGCCAGGGGTTGCCGGGTGAGTAGTTGAGCAGGTAAACGCTGCTTCCGGCCGAGTTGCCGGCGGAGAGCACGGTGTGGACGTGGGTGGGGGTGAAGCAGCTGTCGCGCTCGCCTTCGGCCAAGCCGACCACGGACAAGCCCGCGCCGGGCCTGGCCCAAACCGGCAGCAACGACGGTCAGGTGGTCGCCACTGCCGCGGGCGGCGCGGCTCTGCTCGCGCTCGGCGCGGGCGCACTGGCCGTCAGCCGACGTCGTACCAGGCGACACTGACGCACCGGATCCGGGCGCCCGCGGCCCACTCGGCCACCGGCCGTGAGGCCGGCATGACCGCCGGCCGGGGCCGGGTGCGATACGCCGTCGGGAGAGTGGGCGAGCCGTGTCGGGGATCAGCGGCCCGCACCATCGTCCGTGCCCTGCGCCCCGCCCTGGCCGCCGGTCTCGCAGGGCGTGCCCCGGAAACCGCGTTGAAGCGCACTGAGCGGGCACGTCGTGCTCGGCAATGGCTGCGGCTGGCGCTGCCGCACCGGCGACGTATCGCCCTCACGTTGCACCCCGTCGGGTGACTGAGTCGCGGAAACGCTCCGTTCGTCCCATCAGACGCGCAAACGCATTGCGTCGGATGCGACGAACGGAGAGTGGTGGCACCGCCCGGGAGCGCAGCGAAAGCCAGAGATCGGGCCCGACGCGGCACTGCCCGCTCACCGCATGGCGCGCGTCGATCTGGCTGGACGCAACGGGCAAGGGCCGGACCGGCCCGTCGGCCGGTGCCGCCGTCAGGTCTCAAGGACCAGTTGCAGCAGTTCTCGCAGAGACTCGCGCTGCTCAGTGGTGAGCCGGGCCAGTGGGGCACCGGCGAAAGGCATGCGGGTGCGGAGGTCGGCGGCGACGGTACGGCCGGCCGCGGTCGCGGCGACGAGCTTGACGCGGCGGTCGCCCGGGTCGGGGTGGCGCTCGACCAGGCCGCGGGACTCCAGGCGGTCGATGATGGCGGTGACGTTGGAGGGTTCCGCGCGCAGGTGGTCGGCGATGCGACGCATCGGGACCGGATCCTCGGCGGCGAGCAGGGCCTTGACCTGGAGCGGGGTGAGCTCGTGGGCGTTGGCGGCGGACTCGGACTCCTGTGCGTAGCGGCGATTGATGGCCGCGAAGAGTCCGATGACCTCCCTGGCCAGCTCATCCGGTGACTTGGGCATGGGATCCAGTCTACCGGCATGCTTGACAAAGTGAAATATCGCATCCCATAGTTATGAGCAATGGTAGTTATGATTCATAAGTAAAGGATGGCTGAACGATGAACACCAAGACGGTCCTGATCACCGGCACCTCCTCCGGCATCGGCCTGGCCACCGCCGTCGCCGCCGCGCGGAGCGGCTGGCACGTCGTCGCCACCATGCGCGACACCGCCAAGGCGGGCGTGCTGCTCGCGGCGGCGCAGGAGGCCGGGGTGAGCGTGGAGGTCCGCACGCTGGATGTGACCGACCCGGCCTCCGTCTCGGCGTGCCTGGCCGGCCTCGACCGGCTGGACGCGCTGGTCAACAACGCCGGCGCCGGCCACGTCGGCACGCTGGAGCAGGAGAGCGTCGAGGACGTGCGCGCCGTCATGGAGGTCAACTTCTTCGGCGTCCTGCACGTCACCAAGGCCGCCCTGCCCCTGCTGCGGGCGAGCAAGGGCCGCGTGGTGACCGTGTCGAGTGTCGGCGGCGTGGTCGGCCAGCCGTTCAACGAGGCGTACTGCGCCGCCAAGTTCGCGGTCGAGGGCTTCATGGAGTCGCTCGCCCCGGTCGCGGCGACGGTCGGCGTGGCCGTCAGCGTGGTCGAGCCGGGCGCGGTGGCGAGCGAGTTCGTCGGCAACGTGGGCGGGCGCGGCACCCTGCTGGAGCAGGCCGGACCGTACGCCCCCGCCCTGCACGCCTACATCGAGCGCACCCGCAAGGCCTTCGACAACGCGCAGACTCCCGAGCAGGCCGCCGCCGCGATCATCGAGGCCCTCACCGTGGACCGGCCGGTCTTCCGCGTGCAGACCTCCGACGCGGCCCGTCAGTTCAGCGCCACCAAGATCGCCGACCTCGACGGCTCCGCCGTCCTCGCCCTCACCGGCTCCTGGATCCGCTGACCACCAGCCGCCCCGTCCGCCCCGCCCCGGAAACGAGAACCGACCTTGTCAGAGAACACTGCCGCCGACCTCGACCGCCTGCGCGCCGCTCTGCTCGCCGGCGCCTACGAGCATCGGGTCCGCACCGTGATGCACCGCTGGTACAGCGGCTACGAGGCCCCGCACATGGACCTCGAACACCAGGGCGAACTCGTCACCGAAGACTTCACCATGCACCGCCCGCCCGAGAGCGGCATGCCCAGTGTCCAGGGCCGCCAGGCCTACCTGGACAGCGTCAGCGGCGCCGACCCCAATCAGAGGAACGCCCACCACCTGCGCAGCCTCGCCATCGAGCACACCGGCACACGGACCGCGAAGGCGGTGGTCACCCACGACTTCGAGACGGTCGGCCCGGCCATGAACGGCGCCGCACTCCTGCGCTACGACCTCGAACTCCTTCAGGACCCCACCGAGCGCCTGCCCCGGATCAGGGCCCTGGGCCAGCGGGTCCTCAGCCACCAGGAGGTGCCGTTCACCGAGGCGTACACCGAGAACCGGGTGCTCGCCTTCGTGCACTACTGGCTCTCGCTCCTGGAGCTGCCCGCCCCCGACGCCGAGCCTCTGCGCGAACTCCTGCACACCGACCTCACCATGACCCTCTCCGACGGTCGCGTCCTGCACACCTTCGACCAGGTCGCCGCCTGGTACACGGAAAACGCCGGCCTGGTCGCCATCAGCACCCACCACCTCGCCGACCTCACCATCACCCCCGCAGCGGACAACACCCTCGACCTCTCGGTCGACTTCGCATGGGAAGGCATCACCCGCGCGGGCCAGCCCGTGGTCGCACGCACCCGCCATCACTGGAACCTCGCCGAAACCGGCGAACGCTACCTGCGTCTGCGGCGCTTCGCCGTCACAGTCCTCGACCCCTTCACCCATGCCACGGCACAGGAGGCACGCGCCCACCATGACGCCAACAAGACCGACTGACCGGTGTCCACCGGCCGGACGGGGCAGGAGGACCAGCTCGGCGTGCTCGGCCTGCTGCTGAAGGCCACGGTGCTGTGGACCACCTGTTACCCGGACGCCGCCGTGGCCACCCTGTGGGCCCTGCCCGCCGAGCAGCGCGAGCACGACGTCCTGGACGAGGAAGTGGCCCGGCTCTCCCCGCTCCAGCGCGCCAACCTGAATGTCTTGGGCCGCTACGGCTTCCGCGGCTCCACCCCGGCCGACGGGGTGCTTCGGCCCCTGTGCGACCCGGTCGGGGCCGGCGAGGAGGGGGACGAGACCGCCGAGAGCTGACCGGGGCTCCGCGTAGTTGGCTCACGACCAGGAGGTGCCGGTCCAGATCACGTGTGGCCGTTGTCGGCGGCGAGGATGGCGTGGCTGGCCGCGGCGAGCCGAGCACAGCGCCGGGTCATGGCTTCGGGTGTCTGGTCGGGGTGGTTGATCCACCAGCGGATGAGGGCGGTGCACAGACCGCGCCATGCGTACTTGAGGGCGTCGGCGTCGAGGGGGTCGCCGGATCCGGCTGTACGGAGGAGTTCGGCGGCGCCGGTGGCAGCGAGGTCGTCGATGGCGTCGCGGTAGTGCGCGGCGCGGTGGGCGGCGTCGCTGCCGGGCGGCAGCGAGGGGTCGTAGAGGACGAACCAGGCCTCGCGCCGGCCGTCGAGGGCGTCGAAGAGGGCGTGCAGCACGCGCAGGGGCGTGGGCGGTGCGCCCGTGCCGTGTCCGGCCATGGCGTTGCGGATGGCGTCCAGCAGCCGGTCGCCGACCGGGTCGAGACAGGCGAGGTAGAGGTCCTGCTTGCTGCCGAAGTACTGGTGCAGCAGCGGTTTGGTGACGCCGACGCGGGTGGCGATGGCGGCCATGGTGGTGGCCTCGAAGCCGCGACGGCCGAACTCCTCGGTGGCCGCAGCCAGGACCTGCCGTTCGCGGTCGGCCCTCGGCACGCCCTTGGTGCCGGCCCGGGAGGAGAGCATTGTCATGGAACCGGATCTTACCCTAGGGTAATTTACCGCTGGGTAAGTTCATTCGATCCCACCCGGGAGCACCCGTGCCTGCCACCACGTCCGTCCCCCGTATCCGCTCCTGGTGGGGCTGGGGCTACGTCGACGCCCACCCCGACGATGCCGAATGCGCCGCGCTGGGCGCCCTGTTGCCGGGCACCCTGGCCCGCCCGCTGCCGGTGCCCCGCGTCGCCGACCTGCCGATCGGCCGCCCCGCCGCCACTCCCCCGCCCGCCCTGGCGCACCTGGTCACCACCGACCCGCAGGCCCGGGCTGCTCACGCCATGGGCAAGGCCTACCGCGACGTGATCCGCGCCCTGCGAGGCCGGCCCGGCCGGATCCCCGACCTCGTCGCCCACCCGACCGGGGACCAGGACGTGGCCGACCTGCTGGACTGGGCCGGCGAGCACGACGTGGCCGTCATCCCCTTCGGCGGCGGCTCCTCGGTGGTCGGCGGCGTGGAGTACCGCGGCGACGCCCACCGCGCCGTGCTCTCGCTCGACCTGACCTCGATGAACCGAGTGCTGGAGATCGACACCACCGGCCGCTCGGCCCTGATCCAGGCCGGGGCCCTCGGCCCGGTGCTGGAGGCCCAGTTGCGGCCCCACGGTCTGACGCTGCGCCACTTCCCGCAGAGCTTCGAGTTCTCCACCCTCGGTGGTTGGCTCGCCACCCGCGCCGGCGGCCACTACGCCACCGGCCGCACCCACATCGACGACTTCGTCCAGTCCCTGCGCGTGATCACCCCCGCCGGGGCGGGCACGTCCTGGCGGCTGCCCGCCTCCGGCGCCGGGCCCTCGCCCGACCGGCTCCTCCTCGGCTCCGAGGGCGCACTCGGCGTCATCACCGAGGCCTGGCTGCGCCTGCAGGAGCGCCCCGGCCACCGCGCCTCCGTGTCGGTGGCCTTCGCCGACTTCCGGCGCGCACTGGACGCTGTGCGCGCCATCGCCCAGTCCGACCTCGCCCCGGCCAACTGCCGCCTACTCGACCCCGGCGAGGCGCTGCTGGCCGGCGCCTCGCCCGACGGCTCCAGCGTCCTGGTGCTCGGCTTCGAGTCGGCCACCGCCCCGGTCGGTGACCGCCTCGCCACAGCCCTGGACCTCGCCCGCGCGTACGGCGGCCACGCCGAATCGCCTGCGGCGGACCGCGACGCCCCCGCCGACCCGGCCGTCAGCGCCTGGCGCTCGGCGTTCCTGCGGATGCCCTACCTGCGCGACGGACTGGCCCGGATGGGCGCCGTCGTCGAGACCTTCGAGACCGCCGCCACCTGGGCCATGATCCCCGCACTGATCGACGCCGTCCGTACCGAAGTCGCCGCCGCCGTCCTGAAGGCCACCGGCCACCCCGCCACCGTCAACTGCCGTCTCACCCACGTCTACCCCGACGGCGCCGCCCCCTACTTCACCGTCGCCGTGGCCGGGCGCCCCGGCGACGAGGTCGCGATCTGGGACGACATCAAAGCCGCCGCCAACGACGTGCTGCACCGCCACCACGCCACCATCACCCACCACCACGCCGTCGGCCGCGACCACCGTCCCGCCTACGACCGCCAACGCCCCGAGCCCTTCGCCCTGGCCCTGCGCGCCGCCAAGCACGCCCTCGACCCTCACCACATCCTCAACCCCGGCGTCCTGATCGACTGACAAGACAGCCAACCGGGCGAGGGCGGTGCTCAGCAGCGCGGAGCCGCGCCTTCGCCCTCGGGGTGGGCCTTCGCCCTCGGGGTGGGCCTTCTCCTGGTCGCCGGGCCGAGGAAGACCGCCGGCGCCGCGCCTTCCTCCCGAGCCTGGCCTGCACCGACTGCGGCGGCGTGCTCAAAGAGGAGTCCGGCCACGTCTGCGAGATCGGCCGCTCGTGGACCCGCCGCCCCGGCAGACGCTGCTACCCCTGCCACAAGAGCCACGAAGAGCGGCAGAAGAAGGAAGCCAAGAAGGCGGCGGAGAAGCCACCGGCACCGGAGGCCGCGCCGGTCACCGAGCCCGCTGCCGCGGTCGCTCCGGCGCTGACCCGCCCCGCCGTCGTGGTCGAACAGCCGGTTCCGGCCGGGGCCCACACCGCCCCCGAGACGTCGGCTCACGCGGAGTTTCGGCTCGGTTGCTTCGTCCGTGGACTTCTCGACTTCGGTCGCTCCGGTCGCTGCCGCGCCGCGTCCGGTGGCCGAGGCCGGGCCGTGTGAGCTGCCCACCGTTCCCGAGGGCCAGGCGGGCGCCCCGTTCGAGGCGGTGGGTACCCATGGCCTCCAAGCGCCCGAACTTCGTCCAGCAGGCCCGCTCCACATTCCTCGACGCGGCGGCCGGTGTTCTGGTCGTGCGCGACCAGGTGGTCCGGGCCGACCTCGGTTCCCGCACTCCGGGCGAGATCCTGGATGCCGTCCCGGCGACGGCGCCGGGCACCGAGCGGGTCTACCTCACCGTCGGCGCCCCGTGGCACGACGGCGCCGAGCGATACAGCACGCTCAAGGACGCGGTCGCGGCGTGGCTGAACACGCCGTCGGAGCGGTGGGCCACCGCCACCGGCTCCGGCCGGACAGGCTGGCCGGACTTTTCGTGTACCAGCGCCAGCCGGCGGGCCGCTACGCTCCGGCCGCCGTGCCCGACGGCGGCACCATCGAGATCCGTTCCGTGGGGGAGTGGTTCGACCTGGTCGTCGCGGACGTTGTGACCTGCCGGGAGGCGTTGCGCCGGCACCCGTGCGGCCGAGGTGGTTCTGGCGGAGATCGGCGCGGACATCACCAGGTTCCCCTCGGCCGCTGACCTGGGCCTCCTGGGCCGGGGTCTGTCCGGGCAGCCACGAGTCCGCCGGCAAGCGCAGCACTGGCAGGACCCGCCGCGGCGACCCCTGGCTCAAGGGGGTCCTCGGAGTCTCGGACAGACCGCCACCTCAGCGGCCCGCTTGCGCTCCAACGGCGCCAGCAGGCCCGGCATGTAAGCCAACGCCGACTCCCGCGACTCGCTCCGCGCGAACCGGTGCCCAAACCGCTCATGCAACCCAGCCAGCCCGTCCGACCAGCGACGAGCATCGACCTCGGATATGTCCCCAGCCATGAGCAGCCCAACGAGCGAATCCGACAACTGTCACGGTAAGCACCGTTGCAGTATTAGAAGACATCTCATTTGGGGATCCTTCGGATGCAAATGAGGGCTGCGGCGATGCTGGCAAGGCGGCGAAGTGGTCGGCCTTGCGCTCGTGGCGGCGGTGGAGCCGGCGGAAGCCGCCAAGCCATGCGACGGTGCGCTCGATCACCCATCGGTGCCGGCCGAGCCGCTGGGAGGAGTCGAGGCCTCGGCGGGCGATGCGGGCCGGGATCTGACGCCGTCGCAGGTAGGAGCGGATGAATCGGTGGTCGTACGCTTTGTCGCCGTGCAGTTTGTCGGGCCCGCGTCGCCTGGGGCCGCACCGGGAGCGGATGGGCGGGATGGCTTCGGTGAGCGGGATCGGGGCCTGGCTGTCGTGGACGTTGGCCCCGGAGATCGCGAGCGACAGGGGTGGTGAACCGGTGCGTTCGGCGAGCGGGTGGATCTTCGACCCGTACTTGCCCCGATCGACAGGAATCGGACCTGTCAGTTCCCCCTTTCCAGGGCCCTCATGTTCACCGAGTCGACCGCGCAGCGTGACCAGTCCAGCTCGCCCCGCGCGCCGAGTTCGTCCAGGACGACTCGGTGGAGCTTGGCCCAGACCCTGGCCTTGCTCCACTCGGTGAAGCGCCGGTGGGCCGTCGGCCCGGACGGGCCGAAGCAGGGCGGCAACTGGGCCCAGGTGCACCCCGAGGTCGCGACGAACACGATCGCCGCCAACACCTCGCGGTCCCCGTGGCGCCGCCGACCACCGCCCTGCGGGCGCACCGGAGCTTCCGGCACTACCAACTGGAACAGCTCCCACAACTCGTCCGGCACCAGACGCTCAACGATCAGCACGCCCGGAGTCTACTCAACCGTCCAAATGAGATGACTTCTGAGTCAGCATTGGTCCTGTCAGGCCCTGTCGCGGATGATCGAACGGTGTCACGCGTCGAGCGCGGAAGCGAGTGCTGGCAGGCCTGCTTCGGGGTGAGCGCAGGGGGACTCCGGCTCGGTGGTGCGGCGGACCCGGCCGCCGCACCACCGATTGGCAAACGCCCAGTTCAGCGCACGTTTCCCCGGGGCTTGAGGGGGACTCCCGGGAGCTCCGGGGCGGGGAGGCGGTCGCCCGGGTAGCCCTGGACGGCCCCGAAGCGGTCGGGGTTCGCGGAGCTCATCCACTCCTCGCGGGCTCGGGCGATGTCCTCGTGGGACCGCCCGATGAAGTTCCACCACATGACGATCTCCTCCTCGAACGGCGTGCCGCCGATCAGGACCGTCCGGGCCGGCTCGTCGCCGGTGTTGGCGAGGGTGACGGTTGTGGTTCCGGGCGCCAGGTAGCCGAGTTCGGCCGGGCGCACCGGGGTGTCCGCGAGCGTGACGTCGCCGCGGTCGACGAGCAGGGCGTGCTCGAAGGCGGGGTCGACGGTGAGGGTGAGGGCCGCGTGCGGGTGGATCGTGAGCTCGGCGCCGAGTAGCGGGGTGAAGGTGGGGACGGGGGAGGTGTCGCCGGCGAGGGTGCCGAGGAACACCCGGACCTCGCCGCCGTCCAGGGCGACGGGCCGCGGTGCGTGGTGGTGGAAGTCCCGTGCGGTGTGGCGGTGTTGCTCCGGGAGTGCCACCCACAGCTGGACGCCGTGCAGGACGGTGGTCGCGGGGGTCGAGACCTCGGAGTGGCTGATGCCGTGCCCGCCGGTCATCAGGTTGAGCTCGCCGGGGCGGACGTAGGCGTGGACGCCGAGGCTGTCCCGGTGCTCGATCTCGCCGCTGAAGAGCCAGCTGACCGTCTGGAGTCCGGTGTGGGGGTGCGGGGCGACGTCCATCCCGCCGGTGTCGGAGACGTCGTCGGGGCCATAGTGGTCGACGAAGCACCAGGCGCCGATGAGCGTGCGGGCGCGCTGGGGCAGCGTCCGGCGCACCGTCATCGCCCGCGGCCCGCCCAGCGGCACGTCCCGCGCGGGAAGGATCTCCACCCGGGGGCGGGTCTCCCGGGTTCCGGCGTGCGGCTCGGCAGGATTGGTGCCGGTGGTGGTCACGGTGTGCTCGCTTCCTAAGAAGTTCTACTTTCAACTATCTTCGACTATCATGCCATGGCGCAGTACCGCCCGACAGTGAAACGTCCAGGGAGTTCCCGTGACCGATGTGACAACGACCGTGACCGCCGCCCCCGCCCGCCGCCGGGTGTTCGTCGACAAGGAGAGCCCCGCGGCCTTCCGCGCCATGCGTGCCACGGCCGACGCGGCGGGCGAGGCCGCCGCGGGTGCCGGGCTGGACCGGCGGCTGGTGGAACTGGTCAACCTGCGCGTGTCCCAGATCAACGGCTGCGCCTACTGCCTCAACGTGCACACCGCCGCGGCCCTGCAGGCAGGCGAGACCACGCAGCGCCTGGGCACCCTCCCGGCCTGGCGCGACACCCAGCTGTTCACCCCGCGGGAGCGCGCCGCGCTCGCCCTCGCGGAGGCGACCACCGTCCCGGCGGACGCGGCGCTCCAGGAGGAGGCCTATGCCGCCGCGCGCGAGGCGCTGACGGACGAGCAGATCTCCGCGGTGATCTGGGTGGCCATCGCCATCAACGCCTTCAACCGGGTGTCGATCCTGAGCAAGCACCCGGTGCGCCCGGTCGCGGTGCGCTGACGGTACGGCGGGGGCCCGTGCCTGCCGATCCTTCCCCTGCGGGCCTCGACGTCCTCGTCCACGGCGAACCCGAGTGCAACGACATGGTCCAGTGCTTCGCCGAGCAGCTCACCGGCTACCTCGCCACCCGGCACGGCTGGGTGCAGTCCTACGGCACCCGCGACGTCCGCCCGCCGGTCCTCGCTGGGAACATCTCCCGTCCGCCCCCGATGGCCGTCGACCGGTTCTGCTACGCCCAGGGCCTGACGGACCGCCCGGTCGAGGGAAGGCCGGGGGTGCGGGACATTCACTCCCGGGTCGCGCCCGGGTGTCGGTTAAGTTGCCTGTGTGCCGGGTGCCCGGCCCGGTGACGCGACGCGCCCGGGAGCCCCTGTACACGACGAGGAAGGGAAACCGGATGCCGAGCGAGATCGAGCGCAAGTTCCTGGTCGACCGCGTCCCCGGGACGGGCGGGGCCGTCTCGACGGCCATCAGCCAGGGCTACCTCACCCGCGGCGGCGACTCCGAGGTACGGATCCGCCGGACGCCCGAGGGCTCCACGCTGACGGTCAAGCACGGCGGCGGCCTGGAGCGCGCCGAGTACGAGACCGCCCTGAGCGAGGAGCAGTGCGCGGCCCTGTGGCCCGCCACCGAGGGCGCCCGGCTGACCAAGGTCCGCACCGAGGTCCCGCTGGAGGACGGCCGCACCGCGTACCTCGACACCTACGAGGGCGCCCTCGCCGGCCTCCGCACCGTCGAGGTGGAGTTCGGCAGCACCGCCGAGGCGGCCGCCTTCGAACCCCCGGACTGGTTCGGCACGGACGTCACCGGGCGCAGCGAGTTCAAGAACCGCAGCCTGTGCCTGCGCAGCACCCCGCCGACCGAGGAGCCCACCGCCTGACGGACCGCTCCGGCACGCGCCTTCCCACCGCAACACCGGAGCCGATCCGGTGGGAGTGCGCGTGCCGGGGCGGTGCGACCGCGCGGCCCCGGCGGAGGCCCGCGGCGCCCTGGATCAGGCGCGGGTCAGTTCGAGCACCGGGATGACGCGGATGCCGGCGGTCTGGCGGGCGTACTCGGCGAAGCCCGGGTAGCGCTGCGCCTGCTCGGCGTACACGCGGTCGCGTTCGTCACCGGTCAGCTCGCGCACGGACACCCGGTACGTCTCCGTCCCGCGTTCGACGGTGCCCTCGCCGGCGGCGGTCAGGTTGCGGTACCAGTCCGGATCGGTGGGTGCTCCGCCCTTGCTGGCGAACACGTAGACGACGTCCGGGTCGTCGTCGTGCGGCAGGCACATCATCGGGGCGACGTACTCCTTGCCGCTCGTGCGTCCGCGGTGGTGGACCAGGACGAGCGGAGCCCCCTCGAAGGGGCCGCCGACCTTGCCGCCGTTCGCTCGGAACTCCGCGATGGTCCTCGCGTTGAAGTCGAGCGCTTCACTCATGCCGAACTCCTGACTCTGGTGGTGCGGGGTGTGATCGAGCCCTTCCCCCAGCCTGCCCCCTTCGGACCGGACACGGGCCCCGACACCGGGTTCGGGCTCGGGTAGCCTCGGGCGGAGCTCGTCGAGTTGAAAGGCACGATGTCATGACCTCTCTGCTCCTCTCCCGCCGCGACCTCGACTTCCTGCTGTACGAATGGCTGGACGTCCCGTCGCTCACCGGGCGGCCGCGCTACGCCGACCACTCGCGCGAGACCTTCGACGCGGCCCTGGACCTCGGCGAGCAGGTCGCCACCCGGCACTTCGCGCCGCACAACAAGAAGAACGACGCCGAGGAGCCGCGCTTCGACGGCGAGCGGGTCCACCTGATCCCGGAGGTCAAGGCGGCGCTGGCGGTCTTCGCCGGCACGGGCCTGCTCGGCAGCGCCATGGACTACGAGGTCGGCGGCGCGCAGCTGCCCTCCGTCGTGGCCAGCGCGTGCTTCGCGTGGTTCCAGGCCGCCAACCCGGGGACGTCCGGCTACCCGTTCCTCACGGCGGGCAACGCCAACCTGCTGTTGGCGCACGGCAGCCGCGAACAGGTCGACACCTACGTCCGGCCCATGCTGGAGGGACGGTTCTTCGGCACCATGTGCCTGTCGGAGCCGCAGGCCGGTTCCTCGCTCGCCGACATCCGCACCCGGGCCGAGCCGCAGGGCGACGGCACGTACCGGCTGTTCGGGAACAAGATGTGGATCTCGGGCGGTGACCACGAGCTCGGCGAGAACATCGTCCACCTGGTGCTGGCCAGGATCCCCGGTGGGCCGCCCGGCGTGAAGGGCCTGTCGCTGTTCGTCGTGCCCAAGGTGCTCGTCGACGCCGACGGCTCGCTCGGCGAGCGCAACGACGTCGTGCTCGCCGGGCTCAACCACAAGATGGGCTTCCGGGGGACCACCAACACCCTGCTCAACTTCGGCGAGGGCGTCCACCGGCCGGGCGGCGAGCCCGGTGCCGTCGGGCACCTCGTCGGCGAGCCGCACCGCGGGCTGGCCTACATGTTCCACATGATGAACGAGGCCCGGATCGGTGTCGGGCTCGGCGCCACCGCGCTCGGCTACACCGGCTACCTGCACGCCCTGGACTACGCCCGCACCCGCCCCCAGGGCCGTCCGCTCACCGGCAGGGACCCGGACGCGCCCCAGGTGCCGATCATCGCCCACGCCGACGTGCGCCGCATGCTGCTCGCCCAGAAGTCCTACGCGGAAGGCGCGTTGGCGCTCGTCCTGTACTGCGGCCGCCTCCTCGACGAGGAGCGCACCGGCGCGTCCCCCGAGGACCGGGCCCGCGCCAAGCTCCTGCTGGACGTCCTCACGCCCATCGCCAAGAGCTGGCCCTCCCAGTGGTGCCTGGAGGCCAACAGCCTCGCCATCCAGGTGCACGGCGGCTACGGCTACACCCGCGAGTACGACGTCGAGCAGTTCTACCGTGACAACCGGCTCAACCCCATCCACGAGGGCACCCACGGCATCCACGGCCTGGACCTGCTCGGCCGCAAGGTCGTCATGGAGGGGGGAGCCGGGCTGCGCCTGCTCGTCGAGACGGTTTCCGCAACGATCGCCCGCGCCAAGGGTGTTGGTGGCGACGCTGCCGAGTACGCGGCACGTCTCGACGAGGCCGTCCAGCGCGTCGTCTCGGTGACGGAGCGGCTGTGGGGGACGGGCGACCCGGAGACGGCCCTGGCCAACGCGAGCATCTACCTGGAAGCCGTGGGCCACACCGTCGTCGCCTGGCTGTGGCTGGAGCAGCTCCTCGCCGCCGAGGGCGGCAGCGGACCCTTCTACGAAGGGAAGCGCCACGCCTGCCGGTTCTTCTTCCGCTACGAACTGCCCAGGACCGAGGCGCAGTTCCGGCTGCTGAAGAGCCTGGACCGTACGACGGTCGAGATGCCCGACGACGCGTTCTGAGCGTGTCGGCGACCCTTCCGGCGAGGAGGATCAACCCATGCGCATTCTGATCGTCACTGCCGGTTCCCGGCGGGACGTCGCGCCGTACACGGGCCTGGGGCGCCGCCTGCTGGAGGCCGGCCATCAGGTGGCCGTGGCCGCCCACCCCTCCTTCGCCGCGCTCGTCGGCGGGTGCGGTCTCGGCTTCCGGCCCGTGCCGGGAGACCCGCACGGGCTGATCCGGGACCGCGCCCGGGCGGCGTCGCGAGCGGAGGCCGAGAACTGGGAGCCGCCCCACGGCCCGTGCCGTTCCAGGACCTCACCGCCGAGGCCCTCGGCGACGCCGTCACGGCCTGCCTGACGGAGCCGGCCCACGGCCGCCGCGCGGCCGAGCTCTCCCGTGGGATCGCCGCGGAGGACGGCGCCGCCTCGCTCCTCGCCCGCATCGGTCGAGGGTAGCGGCCCGGGGACTCGTTCCAGCTCAACTCTCGCTGGTGGCCGTGGCATCGGCCCCGGGTGTGCACCGCGTCGCCACGCGGGCCGTCGGTGTTCAGGGCCTTGGCGTCGACGTTCCGCCCGTTGTCCTCGAAGGACCGGAGGGCGTAGCAGCCCCAGACCTCGGCGCCGCCCAGGAGAAGAGCTGGAGGTGGGGCGCCGGATAGGAGGGGTCCCCGGGTGGCGAACGCCACGAGCCCCGCAGCCGGGGCCGACCCGGTTGCGGGGCTCGTGGCGTGTCGCCGCCGGAGCGTCAGAGGGCAGGCTTGGCGGTGAGCAGCTCGGTGATCTCCTTGGCGAGGTGCGGGCCGAGCTCGCCCCAGCCCTCCTTGTAGCCGTAGACCCCGGCCAGCGAACGGGCCTCGTAGTCGCCGTTCATGATCTCGATGTCGTCGGCCGTGATGAGGGCTGGGTGCGCGACGCCGAGGGCGCCCGAGACCTTGAGCAGCTCCCGGCGCAGCGTGCGCAGGTAGACGGCGGCGCGGGTGGACTTCGAGGCCGGGTCCAGGCCGCGGGCCAGCCACTGGTTCTGGGTGGCGATGCCGGTGGGGCACTTGTCGGTGTGGCACTTCTGCGCCTGGATGCAGCCGATCGACAGCATGGCCTCGCGGGCCACGTTGATCATGTCGGCGCCCAGGGCGAAGGCGACCGCGGCGTTCTCGGGCAGGCCGAGCTTGCCGGAGCCGATGAACGTCAGCTCGTCGGTGAGCCCGTGCTCGGCGAAGGTCCCGTACACGCGTGAGAAGCCCATCCGGAACGGGAGCGCCACCGAGTCGGCGAAGATCCGCGGCGCCGCGCCGGTGCCGCCCTCGCCGCCGTCGACGGTCACGAAGTCGACGCCGCGGTCTCCGCGGGCCATCAGCGTGGCCAGCTCCTGCCAGAACGCCATCTCGCCGACGGCGCTCTTGATCCCGACCGGCAGGCCGGTCTCGGCGGCCAGCAGCTCGACGAAGTCGAGCATCGAGTCGACGTCGCCGAACGCGGTGTGCCGCGACGGGGAGGCGCAGTCCTTGCCGACCGGGATGCCGCGGATCGCGGCGATCTCCTCGGTCACCTTCGAGCCCGGCAGCATGCCGCCCAGGCCCGGCTTGGCGCCCTGCGAGAGCTTGATCTCGATCGCCTTGACCGGGGCGCTCGCGACGACGTCCTTGAGCTTGTCGAGGTTGAAGGTGCCGTCCTCGTTGCGGCAGCCGAAGTACGACGTGCCGATCTGGAGCATGAGGTCGCCGCCGTTGCGGTGGTACGGCGACAGGCCGCCCTCGCCCGTGTTGTGCATCGCGCCCGCGAGCGCCGCGCCCTTGTTCAGCGCGGTGATGGCCGCGCCGGAGAGCGACCCGAAGCTCATCGCGGAGATGTTCACGACGCTCGCCGGTCGGAACGCCTTAGCCCGTCCGCGCGGCCCGCCCAGCACCTTGGCCGAGGGCAGCGGGGCCTGCGGGTCGTGGGCGTCGGGCAGCGCGCCGGCGAACGTGCGCTGCTTCAGGTAGGCGTGCCCCTGTACGTGCGCGACGTCGACCTCGGTGCCGAACCCGAAGTAGTTGTTCTCCTCCTTCGCTGACGCGTAGATCCACGTGCGCTGGTCACGGCTGAAGGGGCGCTCCTCCTCGTTGGAGGTCACGATGTACTGACGCAGCTCGGGCCCGATCGTCTCCAACAGGTACCGGGCGTGGCCGAGTACCGGGAAGTTCCGGAGCAGCGCGTGCTTCTTCTGCATGAGGTCGCGGGCGGCCAGAAGCGCCACCGCTGTCGCGGCGGCCGCGCCGATCTTCCGGGCGTGCATGGACGTTCCTCCTCGATGCGCGGCCCCAGCGCCGTCGGCGGAGCCGTGCTGCCGTGTTGTGCATGGCCTTGGACGACGGGCACGGCCGGTCAGGCCCGGCGTCCGCCGAAGGATCCGGGCTGATCCTAGGAGGTCCCGCCGAGGGCCCCGTGGGCAGGGTGCCGGGAGCGCCGGCTTGCCCGGAAAACCCGTACGCGGGCCCTGTGCCGGGGCGATCCGATCTTCACCGGACGCACACCTGTGCGGCGAGGTTCCCCGGAGAAGCAGGTCCATGCCCCACCCGTTCGCCATCGTCACCCTCCTCACCCTCGTCATCCGGCTGGGCCTCTGGCTGAACAGGCACCGCAAGGCCAACGCGGGCCGAGAAGCGCCCGCGGCGGGCCTGGTGCCGCGCTCCGAGCTGGACGAACCCGTTCAGCGAACTCGCGGCCACCGATGACACCTGGCTCTGGCAGTGGCGCAAGGAACAGCCGGACAGCCCCGAGGCCGCCCTGGTGCACACCGGCGCCCTGGTCAAACGGGCGTGGGAGATCCGCACCGGGAAGTACGCCTCCGAGGTGACCCGGGAACAGGCCATGGGCTTCCACCAGGTGCTGCAGGAGGCGGCGAGGCGTCGCACGAGGCGATCCGGCTGGCTCCGGCCGACGACCCGAACCCGTGGGCGGCGCAGCAGGCGATCGCGATGGGCCAGGGCTGGTCGCGCGAGCGCTACCGCGAGCTGTGGGCGGAGATCGTGGCCCGCGAGCCCCACCACTTCGGCGCGCACACCGCCGCGCTGCAGTACTGGTGCGCGAAGTGGCACGGCAGCGACGAGTTGATGCACGAGTTCGCCGACGGGGCGATCGCCGGCGCGCCGGCCGGCAGTCTGCTGACGGTGCTGAAGCTGCGGGCGTACTGGGAGCAGGTCGTGCGCGACAAGTCCGCGGCCGCGCTCCACCACTCCGCCGGGTTCACGGCCGCCCTGGACGCGGCCCTGGCCGACCTCGCGGCCGCCGACCCGGCCCACCCCGGCATCGTCCCGTCGCGCGGCTGGATCGCCCACGGCCTGATCGAGAACGGCCGCCCGGCGCAGGCCCTGGAGCTGTTCCGCGGGACGGGCCGGGAGATCGCCGGCCCGTGGATCTACTACGGCAACCCGGCCGCCGTCTTCGATGCCGCCCGCACCAAGGCCGCCCGCGCCGCGGCCTGACCGGGCTGCCGGGGCGGCCCCGCCGCGTTGCACGGCGGGGCCGCCCCCCTCCGCGTCGAGCGGGTTCAGCCCACGCGGACGGTGATGGCCTGGACGGGGCACCCCAGTGCGGCCTCCCGCACCAGCGAGCCGTCGGCCTGCGCCGCGCCGCCGGGGAGTAACTCGACCACACCGTCGTCGTCCTGGGTGAACACGTCGGGCGCGAGCCGTGTGCACGTGGCCGAGCCGATGCACCTGTCGGCGTCGATCTCGATGCTTCCGTCAACGTCCACGGGGCCTCCTACCAGGCGACGGGCAGCTCGGACATGCCGCCCTGGAGAACGTACGGGGGATTGGCCTTCACCTGCTCGACGGGCACCGCCAGCCGGAGCGTCGGAACCCGGCGCAGCAGGACGCTCAGCGCCGTCTCGGTCACCGCCCTCGCCAGGTTCTGGCCCACGCACTGATGGACTCCGTACCCGAAGGCGACGTGCCGCCCGGCCCGGCGGCCGACGTCCAGGGCATCGGGGTCGTCCCAGGCGCCGGGGTCGCGGTTCATCAGCATGAGCGAGATCAGGACGCCCTCGCCCGCCTCGATCGTGTGCCCGGCGATCTCGATGTCCGCCGTGGCCACGCGGGGCAGGACGTCGATCACCGACGTGAGGCGTGTGAGCTCGTCGACCGCGCCGGGGATCGACTCCGGTTCGCCGCGCAGCCGTTCGAGTTGCTCCGGGTGCGCCAGCAGGGCGAACACCGAGGCGGCGACGGTGCTGGAGGTGCTGTCGTCCCCGCTGGCCATGAGCACCATGCAGAGCGCGACGAGCTGGTCGCGATCCATGCCGCCCTCCGCCGCCGGTCCCGCGATCAGCTCGTCGATCAGCCCGGTGCCGGGGTGCTGCTCCTTGCGGGCGACCACGGCCCGCAGCCGATCGAGGATCTCGTCGAGGATCCGCTGCGCCGCCCCCTCCTCGTCCCCGGCGGCGGGGGAGAGCAGGCGCCGGCTGCGCGTCCCGATGTAGTGACCGTCCTCCTCGGAGACGCCCAGCAGCGCGAGGTTGGCCGCGCACGCGAGCGGCAGGGAGTAGGCGGGGACGAGGTCGGCCCGGTCCCCCCGGGCGAGCATCGCGTCGACGAGCGCCTCCGCGGTCCGCTCGATCTCCGGCCGCAGCGCGGCGATCCGTCGGATGCCGAAGGCGGGGATGACGGGCCGCCGCTGGAGCGCGTGCTCGGGATCGTCCACGCCGCTCAGCGGCGGCGTGAACCCGCCCGCCGACTGCTCGGCGAACTGCGGGGTCAGAGCGGGAAAAGCAGGGTGCCGGACGTCGACGGACAGCCGGGCATCGAGGAGCAGGGCCCGTCCCTCCGCGCTCCCGGAGGCCAGCCAGACCTCCCGGCCGTCGTAGAGGGTCACACGCGACAAGGGCCCGTCCGTGCGCAACCGGTCGTAGCCGTCGGGCATGCGGAACGGGCATTCCCGTGCCATCGGATAGGCGGGAGCCGTGACTTCGCTCGAACGGGTACCGGTCGGTGACACGGACTTCCTCGCCTTCCGCCCGGGAGGTCGGCCAAGGAGCCGGATCGGTCCGGTCGCCCCCTCGGCCCGTCCCGATCCGGGCACATGGTGCCGATGCGCATCAACGGGGCGATCATGCCAGATCCGCCACCGGAGTAGCGGTGTTGGACCATGGGCGACTCGATAGTGCAGAAAGCCTCTCAAATGACCATCGGGCATGGGGACTTGACCGTCGGCCGGGGATGCCCACGCGAGAGGCCGCCCCGGCGTCGGTTCCGGGGCGGCCTGGCGGCGCCGGCCCGCTTCCGGAGGGCTGGCGCATGACGACCTTAGCAGTTGCTAATATCGTCAACTGCATGCGAGGTCAGGGCGCGGAAGCGCGTATCTCACCGCGGTGTCGCACGGCCGTGCCGTCCGCTCCGTGTCCGGCGCGGGCAATGGTTGGTGTCTCCCGGCCTGCGCCGGGCGGGCGTGGCCGGTGTGGTGCTGCGGGCGTTCCCGGCGTCCGGTCCGTCCCGATGGTCGCGAGGGCGCATGCAGGCCCGCCGCCGCTCCTGGAGTTGTGCCTGGGGGCGGCGGCGGGTGCGCGGCCGGGTCACCTGCCCCGCGCGGGGCTGACCTGCGCGTCCGTCCCGTCGGTTGCTAAGGTCAACTCCTTGACGAAGATCGATGGAGATCGACGACGATCGGCCGGACGGAGACGGTGACGACGTGAACGCCGAAACGCCCACCCCGCCTCCCGTGGTGGGCGCCCCGCTGTACCAGCTGAAGGCGGAGTTCTTCAAGACCCTCGGCCACCCCGTGCGCATCCGCGTCCTGGAGCTGCTGAGCGAGCGCGAGCACGCCGTCGCCGAGATGTTGCCCGAGGTCGGCGTCGAAGCCTCCCACCTGTCCCAGCAGCTCGCCGTGCTGCGCCGTTCCAACCTGGTGGTCGCCCGTCGCGAGGGTTCGACCGTCTACTACCGCCTCACCAACCCCCAGGTCGCCGAGCTCCTGCGGGTCGCCCGCGCCATCCTCGGCGGCGTCATCAGCGGCCAGGCCGAGCTCCTGAACGGCCTGCTCGCCCAGCCGGAGGGCCCCGCCCGGGATTAGGGCCCGCCCTCGGCTCAGACCACCAGCTCCTCGTCGATGCGCCGCACCTGATGCCGCGCCATCGCCAGGTTCGCCCGGGTCCGCTCCAGCACCAGGTAGAGGAACAGCCCCTTCCCGCCCGGAGACGTCAGCGGGCGCACGAGGTGGTACTGGCGGGTGAGCGTCGTCAGGCTGTCCTCCAGCTTCTCCCCGAGCAGCCCGAGTGCGTCAGCCGCCCGCTGCTGCGCCCGTACGACATCGGTGGCGCCGGCCGCGGCGACCTGGAGGTCCAGGCCGGAGGCCTCGCCCAGCGTGCCGAGCGCCATCCCGCTGGTGGCATCGACCAGGGCCACGCCCACCGCCCCGTCGATCGCCATCGCGTCCTTGAGTGCGCCCTCGATCCCTGCCATCCGAACAAGTCCTCCCGACCTTCTCGCGTCGCGGCCGGCCGTGTGCCGACCGCGCACCGAGCGTAGGCACCGGGCGCTTCGTGGTCGTCGTTTTGACCGTTACTGATCACAACAGATCACTACTGTCGGAATCCATCACATGCGAAACCAGCGACTTGAAAAATTCTTCATATCCATACATGCTGTCGTGACGTCGGACCGGCAACGACGGGGGAGGGGAGTGGACGGCTGTGACCGCAGCGTTCGACGAGGAACTGCGTGAACAACTGGCCCAGGCGCGCGTGGCGCTGCGGCAGGCCCGCGCCGACCGGGACGACGAGGGAGCCCAGGCCTACGCCGGCCGCGTCGCCACCCTGCTGTGGATCGCGTCCGCCCATGGGATCGACCTGCCACACACCGCCGCAGAAGAGCAAGGAGAGCTGAACGATGGCCGTACCCGCGGTCCTCGACGCCGTCCGTGATCGGACGGGATCCGTGCTGCCCACCCGGCAGGTCCTCGCGACCATGGGCCGCTCGCCCCGCAAGGACCTGATCGCCGGGCTCACGGTGGCCGTGGTCGCGCTGCCGCTCGCGCTCGGCTTCGGCATCTCCTCCGGCGCAGGCGCCGAGGCCGGACTGGCCACCGCCGTCGTCGCGGGCGCACTCGCCGCGGTCTTCGGTGGATCCAACCTCCAGGTCTCCGGTCCGACGGGCGCCATGACCGTCGTCCTGGTCCCGATCGTCGCGCGCTACGGCACCGGCGGCGTGCTCACCGTCGGGCTGCTCGCCGGGGCGGTCCTCATCGCGCTCGCCCTGCTGCGGGCCGGCCGCTGGATGGCGTACGTCCCCGTGCCCGTCGTCGAGGGCTTCACCCTCGGCATCGCCGGCGTCATCGCCCTCCAGCAGGTGCCCGGCGCGCTCGGCGTGAAGAAGCCCGGGGGTGACAACCCGGCCGTCGCCGCCGCGCGGGCGGCCCGCGAGTTCGCCGCCGCGCCGCACTGGGCGGCGATCGGCGTGGCCCTCGCGGTCGCGGCCGTGATGCTCGTCGGCGGCCGGCTGCGGCCCGCGCTGCCGTTCTCGCTGATCGCCGTCGTCGCCGCGACCGTCACCGCCGAGCTCGCCGGCCTCCCCGTCGCCACCATCGGGCACCTGCCCGCCGGCCTCCCGGCGCCCTCGCTCGACTTCCTCGACCTGTCGGCCGTCCCCTCCCTGGTGCCCTCCGCCCTGGCCGTCGCCGCGCTCGCCGCGCTGGAATCCCTGATGTCCGCCACCGCCGCCGACGCGATGAGCGTCTCCGAGCGCCA
The DNA here is from genome assembly GCF_040650235.1 of Kitasatospora sp. NPDC048722. Lineage (NCBI taxonomy): Bacteria > Bacillati > Actinomycetota > Actinomycetes > Kitasatosporales > Streptomycetaceae > Kitasatospora > Kitasatospora sp. NPDC048722. Next base: position 62,071 of record NZ_JBEZGX010000039.1, on the reverse strand, counting down.
CGACAGCGACCGCGAACTGTTCGGCCAGGGCCTCGCCAACCTCGCGGCCCCGCTGTTCGGCGGCGTCGCGGCCACCGGCGCGATCGCCCGCACCGCCGTGAACGTCCGCTCCGGTGCCGTCTCCAGGCTCGCGGCCCTCGTCCACGCCGCCGTCCTCGCGGTGATCGTCTTCGCCGCCGCGCCGCTCGTCGCCGGGATCCCGCTGGCCGCGCTCGCCGGGGTGCTGATCGCGACCGCAGTACGGATGGTCCAGGTCGGCTCGCTGAGCGCGCTCGCCCGCTCGGGGCGTGGCGAGGCCGCCGTCCTCGTCCTCACCGCCGCGGCCACGCTCGCCTTCGACCTGGTCACCGCCGTCGCGGTCGGCCTGCTGGTCTCCGGCGTCCTGGCGCTCGCCGCGGTGGCGAAGGCGGCCCGGGTCGAGCAGGTCCCGCTGCACGCAGACCTTCCACCGGCCGACCACCACGACGAGGAGCAGGCGCTGCTCGCCGAGCACATCGTCGCCTACCGCATCGACGGCCCGCTGCTGTTCGCGGCCGCGCACCGCTTCCTGCTGGAGCTGACCGAGGGCGCCGAGGCCGAGGTCGTGATCCTCCGCATGTCGCGGGTCAGTGCGATCGACGCTAGCGGCGCCACCGTCCTCGGGGACGCCATCGCCCGACTCCGGGGGCGCGGCACGCTCGTCCTCGTCTCCGGCGTCCGCGACGAGCACCACCGGCCCCTCGACGCGCTCGGCGTACTCGACCGGCTCCGCGTCGACGGGCACGTATTCGGGAGCACGCCGGAGGCCATCGCCTTCGCCCGTACCCACCTGCACGGCCAGGCAGGGTCCCGGCCGCCTCTCCGGAGCCTCCCGTTGACCGGACTCGCCGAGGGCGTGCGGTGATCCGCCGCTGGCGCGGTCGCCGGCACCGCGACCACTGCCCCGCCGGGCCCGCCGGGCCCGCCGACCACCGCCGCAGCTACCGGATGAGCCTGGCCAGCACCTGGTCGGCCGCCCGGGCGAGCCGTCGGATCACGGTGACCGTGCTCACGGGGTGGGGCGTGCCGCCCAGGACGGTCGTGCACGACGCCGCCGTCCTCGCCCTCACCGAGTTGGTCACCAACGCGGTCCGGCACGCCGGTCCGCGCTCGCCGTTCTTCGACCTGTTGCTGGCCGTGACCGGCAGCCACCTCGAAGCCGGCGCCCGCGACGGGCACCCGGGCCTGCCCGACGTCCCGCGTGCGGGTGACACGGGCGGCCTGGCCGACGTGGCCGACCTCGTCCGTCACCTCGGCGGCGACCTGAAGATCCAGCCCGCGCCGGGCGGCGGCAAGACCGTCTACGTCCGCCTGCCGCTCAGCCCGTCGACCGCGATCCCGCAGTAAGGCCGTCCTTGCGCTTCACCATCACCGAGTACGACGACCACGGCGCTCCCGCCGGCCCGCGGACCGTCGACCTGCCGACGCTCCGGACCCTCCTCGCCGAAGCCGCCGCCACGGGCCGGCGCCTGCACGTACGCCCGGCGCCGCGGCCCTCCGCACCCGCCCTCGCATACCCGCTGACCTCGGAAAACACCCCTGAGAACGACTGGATATCCTGACCACATGAGCGACAACCTCCCCCCGTGCCCGCAGTGCTCCAGCGAGTACACGTATGAGATGAACGCCCTCATGGTCTGCCCGGAGTGCGGCCACGAGTGGGTTCCCGCCGACGCGGGTGAGAGCGCTCCGGCGGCGACCGGCGAGCGCGTGATCAAGGACGCGGTCGGCAACGTGCTGGCAGACGGCGACACCGTGACCGTCGTCAAGGCCCTCAAGGTCAAGGGCAGCGTCTCCGGCATCAAGGCGGGCACCAAGGTCCGCAACATCCGCCTCGTCGACGGCGTCGACGGCCACGACATCGACTGCCGCATCGAGGGCTTCGGCGCGATGCAGCTCAAGTCCAGCGTGGTGAAGAAGGCCTGAGCCGCTCCGACCGGCCACGGGGCCGCGGGCCGATCGACCGACGATCGGCCCGCGGCCCCGTGCTTGTCGGGTGTCCGGTCGAGAACCGGCTCCGGCGCTCCGGTCGTCCTCAGGCGACCGGCTTCGGGTAGATCCGGGCGGTGGTGAACACCGGGCGGTCGACGACGGTGACGGAGTGGACGGACCAGTCCGCGATGTCACGTCCTTTGGGACGGATGCCGAGCCACTCCCGCGCCCAGGAGAACGGGCGGCGGCCGTAGCGCAGGACCTCGCGGCAGTGGTCGAAGGCGACGTCGACCGGCAGGCCGCCGTCGGCCAGGCCCCGGGCGCAGCCGGAGTCGAGGACGACACCGCGCCCCATGAGGGCGCGGCTGCCGAGCCACAGTTCCTCGACGGTGCCGATCACGCGGCCGTCCGGGAGGGCGAGGGGCAGGGGCATGGTGGAGCGCGTGAGCGGCCGGCTGATCGGGACGGGCGCGATCATCGGCCGCTCCGGCGTCGTGGCGCGGTGGCCGAGGGGTGCGAGGACTCCCTGCCAGGCGGCGGCGGTGAGCGTTGGGGCCATGGCGGCACGGTAGGCCGCCCACCGGGCGTAGGTGCGTATACGCGCCGCCGACGGGCATCGGTGTGACCGGGCTTCCCCCGCTCGGCCGTGTCCCGCGAGCCGGTCGACCGAGTGGTCGTCAAATCATTGCGCCTGTCGACGATGGTGCGGCCCGGCAGCCTGTACGGGGCGCTGGCCAGGCTGGAGTCGAAGCGGCTGGTCGAGCCGCTCGACGGGCAGGGGCGCCAGCGTCCGGTGCGGCTGACGGCCCTCGGCCGCGAGGTGCTGGAGCGCGAACTGCGCGCCATGGCCCGGGTCGCGGACGCGGGACTCCGGCGGTTGGGGGTGAACCCCGCGTGAGCGTCGTCGCCCGGGGCCTGGTCAGGCTGTACCCGGACGCGTTCCGCGAGCGCTGGGGTTCGATGGTGGAGGACGAGGCCCGTGGCGCGGGCTGGAAGTCCTGGCCCAACCTGGTCGCGGGCATCGCCGACATGTGGCTGCACCCGGCGGTCTGGCCCCCGGACTCTCCTGCGCAGCGCCAGCGACGGGTGGCCACGATGGGCATCACGGTCGCCCTCGCCGCCTGGTTCCTCGGCCACCGGCCGGCCCGCGCGGGGGTGGAGGCGCACGGTCACACGAGCCGGCGGCGTGAGCTCGGGGAAGTGCGCGGTGACGTCGACCGGGCGGGGCGGGGTGCTGCGGCTCATGGGCGAGACGATAGACGCCGGAGGCCGTCCGCCGGCACGGGGATTCGCGCGGCGGACGGCCTCCGGGTTTCGGCAGCGGGGAGTTCAGAGGCCCGCGGCCCCCGTCACGATTCGGCGGGCAGGAGTGCGACGAGCTCGCCCAGGAGCCGGGCCGCCGGCGCCGGGTCGACCAGCCACTTCAGGTGGCTGCCGGGGAGTGTGCGGACGTCGTAGGGGTTGTCCGGCGTCAGTGCGTCGGCCTCGCGGATCATCCGGTCCTGGACGGCGAGCGGCAGGCTGGCGTCCTCGGTCAGCCGGACGTACGTCCTCGGGATCCGGCCCCAGCTGTCGCGCCGGGCCCGGTCGTCGTCGGTGCCGGCGTCGAGGTTCTCGTCGGGCTGGAACGTGTTGAGGAAGGCCATGAACTCGTCGTCCGTGCCGTCGGCGAGGAAGGCCGCCTTGAAGCCCGCGAGGACTCCCGGGTCGGCGGTGCGGAAGTTGGAGCGCAGCAGGCCCAGTTCGGCGGGGTTCCCGACCATCGCCGCGCCCATCGCCGCGAGGTCGACCGTGGCCATCTCGGGCTCGGCGTAGTAGGCGCCGACGGCGAGGTCGACGGGGGCCCACGAGGAGACGTAGACGATGCGGTCGATCAGGTCGGGCCGCCGGTTGGCCGCGACGGTGGCCGTCATGCCGCCGCGGCTGTGCGAGACGAGGATGACGGGCCCGTTGCGCTTGGCCCGCTCCAGTATCCCGATGAGGTGCGCGGCGTTGTCGGCGAGGGTGACGCCCTTGATGGCCCCGGGCGTGGTGGCGAGCGCTGCGAGGTCCTGCGGAGCCTGGTAGGCCCGCGGGTACGTCGCGGCGAATCCGTGGCCCGGAAGGTCGACGGCGACCGAGCGGTGTCCGAGGAGGCCGAGTTCGGCTTGGAGCGGGGCGAAGGAGAAGGAGTTCGAGAAGGCTCCGTGAACCAGTACGAACGTCGGTTGCATCTGGTGGTGACTCGCTTTCAGTTCCTCTGCGGCGTGAACCGCACACGGGTTGCACGCACGAACTTCCGTCCACGATGCGATGGTTCACACTACTCAACGGAAGATCATCCGCACTACTCGATCGCACGGCCTACTTGGACTCGACGCTCCCGGGCGCGGCGGGGTCGGCGGCCAGCGCGTCGAGGGCGTCCGGCCAGGCGGGGTCGCCGGGGGAGAGCGCGGTGCGGAGGTAGGCCCAGGTGAGGTGCCGGACCGCGGCGACCCGCTCGGGGTTCTCGTCGGTGGTCTCGGCGACGTCGTATCCCGAGATGCCGCCGAGGCCGTGTTCCGCGTCGAACAGGGTGAGCAGCGACTTGGGGCCGGGGGAGAGGGTGTACGGGTCGGTGTGCCACTCGGGGCCGCGGACGGTCAGGTGGGTGGAGGCGTCCTTGTCACCGGCGACGACGAGCGCGGGTGTCGCCATCGTGGAGAAGTCGGTGGTCAGGAAGAACGGGGCGGTCCGGGCGAAGGACTCGGTGATCGCGTCGCCGCCGCGGCCGGGCGCGGCGAGCAGGACGCCCGCCGTGATCCGGGGGTCGGCGAGGTTCACCTCCTCCCCGGTGTCCGGATCGCTGAGCCGGGCGCCCAGCAGCAGGCTCGCGGTGTGCCCGCCCATGGAGTGACCGGCGACGGCGACCTTGGTGTGGTCCAGGCGCCCGGCGAGTTGCGGGACGACGGCCTCGATCGCGTCGAGTCGGTCGAGGATGTGCGACATGTCCTCGGCCCGGGACCGCCAGTGGAGCGGTGCTCCGGGGGTGTCGGGGCCGAGGGTGCCGCTGAGGGTTCGGGAGCTGAGGTGCGTCGGCTGGATGACGGCGAAGCCGTGGGCCGCCCAGTAGTCGGCGAGCGGGGCGTAGCCGTGCAGGGAGGAGAGGTGGTTCGAGGGGCCGTGGCCGTGCGAGATGAGGATGATCGGGAGGTCGGTGCCGGTCGTGGGTGCGGAGACGCGGATCTCCAGGTCGACGGCCCGGCCGGGAACCGGCAGCGTGACGGGGCTGACCGAGAGAACGGGAGTGGACGGTGAGCTCATGATGAGGTCCCTTCGATGGCCTCCCGCAGCCGGTCTCGTCGGGACGGCACGGCGCGAGGAAGCGGTCGGGAGCGTTCGGCTCCGCCCGGTGCCATGGCACTAGACTGAAAGCGGAACGCTGCTCCGATTAGAATGCGGAGCGCTGTTCCGTTTTGTCAACGGCCGCCGGGAGGAAGACGTGGAACCCATCGCAAGCCCGTCCGGGGAGCCGCCCGCCCGCGGCAGGCGCGCCGACGCGCTGCGCAACCGGCAGACGCTGCTCGACGCCGCCGCCGAGGTGTTCGTCGCATCCGGCGTCGACGCGCCGATCCGCGAGATCGCGGCCAGGGCGGGCGTCGGGATGGGGACGGTGTACCGCCACTTCCCGACCCGGGCGGACCTCGTCGTCGCCGTCTACCGCCACCAGGTGGAGGCCTGCGCCGAGGCCGGCCCGAGCCTGCTGGCCTCGGCCGGCTCGCCCTTCGCGGCGCTGCGCCGGTGGATCGACCTCTTCGTCGACTTCCTGGTCACGAAGCACGGGCTCGCGGGCGCGTTGCAGTCGGACAGCAGCGGTTTCGCGGCGCTGCACGAGTACTTCCTCGATCGCCTGCTGCCCGTCTGCACGCAGTTGCTCGAAGCCGCGGCCGACGCGGGGGAGATCCGGCCCGGCACGGAGGCCTACGAGCTGATGCGCGGTGTCGGGAACCTCTGCATCGGCCACGACGGCGACCCGCGCTACGACCCCCGCCGCCTGGTCGACCTGCTCCTCCGGGGATTGGCGCACCCGGCCTGATCCGGCGTCAGCTCGGACCGTCGTGCTGCGGGTGACCACCAGCGGGGCATCGACGGCACCGCCGCCTACACGCTGCCGGGCGCCGGTCAGGGCGGATTCACCTATCGCAGACCGGAGTTCAGCGCGAGCAACTACGCGGTCGGCACCGGTCGGCACCGGTCGGCACCGGTCAGGGCGTCAGGGCGTCAGGGCGTCAGGGTCACCGTGAACGACCAGGACCGGAACACCCGCACCAGCCCGCCCGGCACTGCTCTCGACGGCTACACCGGCACCGTCCCGGGCGGGGGCGACGACCCCACCGTCGGGGTCACGTACGAACGGGCGTGTGACCGGCGTCCGTGGGGCCGTCCCGAGGAGCGGTGTCGGTCCCCGCTGGTAGCGTGCCGTTCGGCAGTGAAGATCAACAGGAGGGGCGGCAGCGGTGCGGGAGATCACGCGTCACGCGGTCGACGGGCAGCGGGTTGCCGAAGCTCTGGACCGCATCGTCCAGCGGACCAACAACCGGCAGTACGAGATGTGGCGGGAGGGCCCGTCCCCGGAGCGGATGCTGGCGCTGCGGGACGAGCTCCTCGACCACGTCGCCGCCCGTACGGTCGCGCACCCGGTCCAGGAGGAGGCCCCTTCCGGCCTCGTGCTGCGGACGGCGGCGGAGATGGCCCTGGGGGCGCTGAGCGTCGGCTGCTTCCCGGACGGCGACCAGGAGATCCTCTTCCCGCTCATCGGCGAGAAGTTCACCAACGACGACGTTCCCTTCGGCGCCGTCGCCGAGCAGGCCCCCACGGCCCGGACGTGGCTCGACGCGTTCGAGATATGTCTGGTCAGCGGGCTGCTGTCTGAGCGGGAGCGAGCCATCGGACTGCTGCTGCGGTCCGACTACGCACCGGCGATCCGGGACGGCGTGCCGTACTCGCGACTGACGTCGGTGTCGGACCCGGCGGACCTCGCCGCCATGGACGCGCTGTGCCCCTACCTGGCCGAGGCGAGCGGGCACCTGCCCGCCGACTGGCCCGCGGTGACCCTGCGCAAGCCGGAGCCCGACGAGCTCGCCGAGGCGGCCGGGCGGCTCGACGCTGCCGCCTCCCTGACGGCGGACCAGCGCCTGCTGCGCGTCCTCCTCGACGACGACCGGCCCTCGTTCGAGCAGGCCCTGGCGGCGCGGCTCGTCGAGTACCGGGAGGGTCTGGACGCCGATCCGGCGCCGAGGACCCTGCTGCCGCTCGGCGTCCTGGCCCTGGCCGCTCTCGCGGTCCAGGTGCACGGGTGGGCGCTGGACGTGCGCTCCGACTACCTGTCGGCCGCTCTGCGGGGCTCGCCGCAGGCGCCCCGGCGCGAGTCCGACGGCAGGTCCGAGGACCCACTGGGCAGTGTGTACCTGCGGCTGGTCGCCGAGGAGTCGATCCCCGCCGAGGCACGGGAGCAGTTCGGCTACCTGCGCCCGCTGGCCGCGGACCTCCTGGCGGGCATCGCCCTGGACACCCCGGAGAGCATCCGCGTCCTCGACGACCGCGAGGTGGCCCTCGTCGACCGGCACGTCCTGGAGGCCGCCGCGCGCACCAATCTGCTCAACGCTCCGGTCGACTACAACACATACGACCTGCCCGACGGCGGGGTCCTCCACATCCTCGGCCACCCCGAGTCGGTGTTCGCCGCCAGCAAGCTGCTCGTCCTGGAGGAGGCGGTACGCGCCGCCGACGGCCCGGCGATCCCGGCCGAGGGCGTGCTGGTCGTCGTTCCGAACCGGCACAACCTGGTCTTCTACCCGCTCGCCGACGAGCACGTCGGCGAGGCCGTCAACTCCCTGGCCCAGTTCGCGCTGGGCGCCTACGAGGACGGCCCCGGGAGCCTCTCGCCCCGGGTGTTCTGGTGGCGGGCCGGGACCCTGACGTCCATCACCGTCTTCGACCCCGAGAGCCGGACGATGAGCATCTCCCCGCCCGACGAGCTCATGACCATCATGCGCCGCCTGGCCCGGGTGGCCGGCTGAGGACGGGAGGCCGCTGCGCCGCCGGGTCCGTCAGCACTGCTCGCACGCCGGGCAGGCCCTCCGCAGGCCCGCCCGGGTGAGCGGCCCGGCGTGGCGGCCGGGCCGCTCGTGGCCGCGCTGCGAGCCTGGTCGGCGGCCTGGCGTCGGACGAGCCGTACGCCGGCTCGCCGATCCCACCCGGTGAGCCCGAGGAACCCGAGGAGCCCCGCTGTGCCGCACCGGTTGTCCGTTCCCCGGCTGACGGCCCTCGTCGTGGCCCTGCTCCTCGGGCTCTGCGCCTGTTCCAGCTCCGGACCGGGCTCGCGTCCGGCCGATGCGCACGCGAGCTCCCCGCCCGCCGACGTCGTGGCCGCGGGCGGTCCGCTGGTCGGCCACCCCGCCCTCGTCCCCGGCGAGCAGTCCTGCGCGGCCGCGGAGGGCAACGCCCCGTGGTACCCGACCATCGCCGCTTTCGAGGTCCACGACTCCAACCGGACACACCTGTACGCGTGCGCGCACTTCGCGGGCGCCCCGTCGGACAACCAGGTCTACGCCTACGCTTCGCAGCAGGTCTACGCCACGCCGTACAACATCGTGGACCGCGGGCCCGACGAGCTCTACGTCTACGGCGGCGGCTACGGCGACAACCCGGCCGCGTCCGGCTCGTTCGTCTCGCGGGTCGAGCCGGGGACCTTCAACGAGGTCTGGCGGCGCGTGCTCATCAACACCAACGCCACCGACGAGTGGGACTACCCGGGCGTCCTGAACGTCCTGGCGGACGGCAGCCTGGTGGTGGTCTACGGCTACCACATCGCCCGGATCGACCCGGCGACCGGCGCGGTCCTCGCCCGCACGACGCTCCCCACCGGGGACTCCGCTCCGCGCGACACCGCGTACAACGGCTACGACGCGCTGCCCGACGGGACGATCGTCGCGAAGACCGTCAACCGGCAGCCCGGATGCACCGAGCAGGGCTTCAGCGCCTTCCTCAACTGCCCCGACCCGACGGCCGTGCCGCCCTCGATCATGGTGGCGATCGACCCGAAGAGCCTCCAGGTGCTCTCCCAGGTCACGCTGCCGGAGATGATGGGCGGCCGCATCACCACGTCGACGCTCAACGGCACGCAGGAGATCTACCTGCCGGGAGCGACCAAGCTCTACCGCTACGCGTACCTGAACAACGCCTTCGCCCCCGACCCCACGTGGGGACCGGTGAGCTACCTCAAGGACGGGCAGACCGCCGCGTCCGCGATGGCCGTCATCAACGACTACGTCGTCGCGATGACCAACGGCGGGAAGCCGACCCCGACGCCGATGAGCGTCGTGGCCGTCTCCCAGAGCGACTCGACCAAGGTGGCGAACGTCCAGCCGTTCGCGAACAGCGGCAGCAAGAACAGCTTCATCCCCTCGATGGTCTCGGTCGACCCCGGGAACAACCGCGTGTACGCCATGGACGCGGGGGCGGGCAAGCTGGCCGGAATCGACCTGTCGAACGGCACGCTGTCGGTGGCGTGGACACAGGACCAGACGACCCTCAGCTTCACGACCCTGCTCGGGCCCGAGGACCAGCGCGTCCTGATCGGGACGGACATCCCGGTGAAGTTCTTCCAGGGGCTCAAGAAGTACGACACCGAGCAGGTGGTGTGGCGCAGGGCCCAGGACGGCGCCGAACTCGCTCGGTCGAGCCAACTCCCCAAGATGACCCAGGGGATCCTGGTCACGCCCGGCTACGCCGGACTCCAGTACTTCCTCACCGCCGACGGCCACGTCACCGGCCTCCAGGTGGCCCCGAAGCCCGCCTCGCCGTCACCGTCACCGTCACCGTCCGCGCCGGGGAGCCCGGCGACGAAGCCGGCGAGCTGATCGCCCGTAAGCCGTGTGCGGGATCACCGCACGCACGAATGGAAAGGGGGGACGGAGGGATCGGGCCCGAACGGGCAACCGCGCCTCCAACTGCCGATGGACGAGGACACTTGGTGGGCCCTGATCGAGGAGGCCCGCGCCGCGGTGGGCTCCCGGGCGGACGACCGGGACCCGCCGGACGATCCGCTGCCCGGAGCGCTGACGGACGTGCTCGTCGGGTTGAGTAGGGGCTCGACAGCGCCCTCAACGACATCACCCACCCTGACGACCCCGTGGGCGAGCGACGGAAGTTCGATGACGACCAGGAGAAGCGGCGCCGACTGCCACGACTCGCGACGCTCTTTCTCGGCTGAGCCCGTCCATCGCTCCTGAAGGGCGTGAGCCCACGTTCGGCGGAAGGCCGGTGGCGCCGTCCTGTGTGGGACGGCGCCACCGGTGGTGGTGCGGGTTCAGTTGTTCACCACCGGGTCAGCTGTGCCTGCCCGGTCGGCGGTAGGCGATCAGGCACAGGGCGCCCCCGGCGAGGACGGCGAGGGCGCTGAGGCCCACGATGAGCGCGTTGGACGACGATCCGCCGGTGGGCGGAAGCGGGCCGGCGCTGGACGACGACCAGGTGGGGGTGCGGGTCGGGCTCTTCGTCGGCGTCGTGCCGGCGGACGTGGACGTGGACGTGGTGGGCGTCGGGCTCGGCGAGACAGTCGGCGTCGGCGAGGGCGTCGGCGTCGGGCTCGGCGAGACGGTGGGGGAAGGCGACGGAGACGGAGACGGGGAGGGCGAGGGCGAGGGCGAGGGCGACGGGGAGGGCGAGGGCGACGGGGAAGGCGACGGAGACGGGGAGGGCGAGGGCGACGGGGACGGAGATGGGGAGGGCGACGGGGAAGGCGACGGGTTGGGCAGGATCACGCCCATGTCGAGGTCGAGGTCGCGCTGGCCGCCCCGGAGGGTGACCGTCTGGGTGAGGCCGGTGGTGCGGTCGGCGTCCGAGTCCTTGGCCGGGTCCGTCCCGGCGCCGCGCCTGGTGACGGTGGCGCCCTTCGGAAGGGTGGTCAGGTCGAACTGGACGGCGTAGCTGCCGTCGGGCAGCTTGTCGAACAGGTAGTGGCCGGTGGCGTCGGTCACCGTGGTGACCGGCTTGCCGTCCTTGTCGCGCACGGGCTGGCCGTTGCCGTCCAGCAGGCGCACCGTGACGCCGGGGATGCCGGGTTCACCGGGCTTCTGGACGCCGGAGCCGTCCAGGTCCTGCCAGACGAAGTCGCCCAGCGCGTTGTCGGAGGGGGCCACTCGCGTGACGGCGACGCCGACCTTGGCGGGTTCGGCGGGCAGCAACTGTCGGCCGGCCGCGTCGGTGGCGGTGAAGGCGAAGCTGTTCCACGCGTAGTCGCCCGCGGCGGCGTCGTAGGACGCGACCATCGGCCAGGTCAGCATGAAGGACGCGCCGGAGGCGAGGGTTCCGGCGCGGTGGACGCGGAACCAGGTGGCCGTCCCGGGGGCGGGGAAGGTGGTGCTCCACACCGCCGCGCTGTTGCAGTCGTTCCGGGTGACGAGCGCGGTCTCGATACAGGGGTTGGGGTCGGTGGTGTACTCGATGACCACGGTCGGGTCGCTGCTGGTGATCGGCTGGCTGAGGGACGGGGTCCAGGCGCTGCCGCGGGCGGCGTCCTGGGTGAGGACGTAGTTGTCGCCGGGGGTGGGGAGGCGGTCGTAGGCGATGAAGTCGGTGACCGGGTCGGGGGAGTCGTTGCGGACGGTCATCCGGTAGGAGATCCGGCCGCCGGGGGTGGCGGTGCCGATGCTGACGTAGTCGGCGTCGAGGTCGCCCTTGACCTCCTTGTAGGAGCGCAGAACCGAGGGCGCGTCCACGCGGATCCTGGCGGAGGCGTGGCACATGAGCTCGGTGGTGTCGCCGTTGCCGTTGAGGTCCAGGACGTCCGGAGTGCTGCCGCTGTCGGAGCCGGAGAACATGCACGAGACGGGGGCGTCGGGCCGGTCGACGGTCACGTAGACGTCGTTGGTGAGCTCGCCGGCGCGGATGCTGCCGGCGACCTGGACGTCGAGGAGCATCCGGTAGGCCAGCGCGTCGTGGAGGTACGTCATGTCCGGTGCGCCGGCGGGCCACTGCATCCTGAGGATCTGGCGCCCGTCGGGGCCGGGAGTGACCGTGATCGACTCGGGGGCCTTGGCATCCGGGTAGTTCGGGTCGGGGCGGGCCGAGCCGTCGATGTAGACGACGCCGGCGGGCAGCACGTCGTAGAGCACGAGCGGGCGGCCGAGGTCGCGGGCGCTGCGGTTGTACGGGATGACCTGGAAGGTGGCCCTGCCGCCGGGGGCGGAGAGCTCGCCCGCGACGGTGGTCTTGGCCGCGCCGAGGTTGGTCGACTGGCTGATGGTGGTCGAGGCGCAGGCGTTGGCGGAGGCGTTGTCGGTGCCGTCGGTCGCGGTGGTGTCCACACAGTTGGTCAGGCTGTCGGGTGCGGGGCGCCCGTCGTGGCCGGGGGTGGCGACCTGGGTGACCAGCTGCACCGCGCTGCCGGGGCTCCAGCCGGTGGGGATGGGGCCGTTCCAGGTGAACCTGAGGCCGTCCAGCCACCGTCCGGCCGGGACGCCCAGCTCGTCGCGGGAGGGGTCGCCCGCGCCCTGGACGAAGGTGATCCGGCGGTTGGCGGAGCCGTCGAACGGGCTGGACGGTGAGAAGGTGAGCCAGGTGGGGTCGTCGTTGAGGCGGTACTGCAGGGTCAGCCTGATGCTGGTCGGGTTCCAGGGCTCCAGCTGGAGGGACTGCGGGAAGATCCAGTTGTAGAGGCCGCCGGTGGTGCCGGAGCCGGGGTCGGTGATGGTGAGGCTGGTGGCGGGACCCGAGGTGTTGGTGGCCGAGATGCTGAAGGAGTTGAGGTCACCGTTGGTCGTGGTGTCGCGCCAGACCTTGCTCGCCGTCACCACCACACCGGTGGCCGGCGGCCTGAACCGGCCCGTCGTGGTGGAAGCGGTGTCCAGCTTCCGTTCGCTCTCCGTCAGCGGGGCGCCGAGCAGGTCCACCGTGTTGTTCGAGGTGGTCCCGTTCGGGAAGTCGGCCTCGGGGTAGTGGACGACCAGCACGCCCGGCAGGCGGCAGCCGCCGCGTCCGTTGCCCGAGGTGAACGCCCCGATGTCGTAGCCCCACGTGTTCGGGCCCGGCGGCACCGAGGACCAGCCGGGCGAGCGGCCGGTGTCCACCACCGCGCCGGGCGGCAGGGTGTCCAGCAGGCGGCTGGTGTCCAGGTCGACGTTGGGCACGTTGTCGGTGGCGCAGGCGCTGAACTGGTAGGTGACGGTGCGTCCGTCGCTGCTGGAGGTCTGGATCCCCTTGGTCACCGTGTACTGCGGTTGCACGGCGGCCTTGGTGTCGGCCGTGGCGGTCTGCGAGGTCTCGCCGGTGGCGCTCATCGTGGCCGAGTTGGTGGAGGCGGCGCCGTTCGGGGTGGTGAAGTTGGGGTACTTCATCGTCACCGTGACGGTGGCGGTCGTGCCCGGACTCAGGTTCTTCAGCTTGATGTCCATCGTGCCGCCCATCGCGCCCGGGGCGGGCACGGTGGAGGCGGCCTCGTCCACGGAGGAGGGGTCGGGCGTCCAGCCGAGGAACTGCATGTTCGGCGGCAGGGTGTCGAGGATCCTCCCGCCCGTGCACTCGGTGATCGAACACGTGTAGCGGAGGGTGTAGGTGACGTTCTCCCCGGGGGAGGCGGTCGCCTTGTCCACGCTCTTGGTGAAGGAGATCGCGGCCTGGGCCGGTGGTGCCAGCACGCTGCTACTGAAAAGCGAGCCCGCCACCAGGGCCAGGACCGAGGCGATCCGCCCGGTCCGGAAAGGAATGTGCATACCGAGCAGTTCATCCGATCGTCCCATCGGTTGCTCCGGCGGCGCGAGGACGATCGGGCGCAATTCACCTGCTCAGCGGACGGGCAGGACCGGATCACGGCTCCGAGGGGGCCGAGCAGGGGCCTTTCGGCCGCGCCCTGGCGACGGTCCGTCCGAGCGGCGGCGCCCGCGCCCGTCACTCGATCGGCCGGTGGCCGTATCCGATGACCGGGCGGGCCTGTTGGTATGGCATCGATTGGTAGGCCGGTGCGCGACTGCTCTGGACACCACCCGGCGACGACAGCTGCAGAAGAAGGCGGAATGCTCCAAATCTCAGTCGAGGACTCCGAGATCGACCCGGGCGAGGCCCATCGGTGGCACCTGGTCTCCCTGACCGGTGACGGGGGGCCCGCCCCGCGCCGGATGACCGGCTACAACCAGGCGAAACATTTCACCGTGGCGCAGCACGCCCAGAGCATCGACGAACCGATCCGGTCCTACGTCGCGGCCAGCTTCGAGCTCCCCGGCCGGGTGGACCCGGACGCGCTGGAAGGAGCGTTTCTCCACCTGGTGCGGCGTCACGAGGTGCTCCGGGCGGTCTACCAGCCGCTGGGCGGGGATCTGGGCTGCGAGGTCCTCCCGCCCGACGAGGTGGCCCTCAAGCACGACTACGTCGGCCCGTTGGAGACTCCGGCGGAGGTCACCGGGCACCTCCAGGGCGCCTTCCAGGAGGTGGACACGCTCGCCTGGCCGCTGATCACGATGGGTGCGGTCGTCCGGCCGGAGTCGACCACCGTCTGGTTCTCGTGCGACCACCTGGTCACCGACGGGCTCTCCAGCGCGATCGCGGTCAACGACATCATCACGGCCTACCGGGACGCGGCCGCGGTCGAACCCGTTCCCCACGCGGTCCGACCGCCCGGCAGCTACCTGGAGTTCAGTCGCACCCAGCGCCGGGCCAACCGGGCGATGAACGCCGACGACGTGCGGCTGGACTACTGGCGGGCGTTCCGCGACCGCAACGGCGGCCTGTTCCCGCCCTTCCCGCTCGACCTCGGGGTCCGGCCCGGCCGTCTGTACGCGCCGGTGGCGAGCACCGAACGGCTGCTGACCGCCCGCCAGGTCGAGGAGTTCGGCGCCGCCTGCCGGGCCCGTGGCGGGCGGCTGTCGATGGGGCTGCTCGCGGGCGTCGCGATCGCCCTGCGGCAGCTGGGCGGGCCGGCGGAGTACTGCGGGCTGGTGCCGGTCAACGAACGCGGTCGGGGCGTCTACGCGGAGTCGATGGGGTGGTTCATCAACACCCTGCCGGTCGGGTTCCCGGTCGGGGAGCGGGCACAGTTCGGCGACGTGCTGGCAGCCGCCCAGGACGCCTACGGGCAGGCGCAGGCGCACGCCGGGGTGCACTTCGTGAAGGCGTGGCGGCTGCTCGCCCCGGCCGAGTACGCGCGACTGCACTACTGGCCGCACGCGGTGAACTTCTTCTCCTACATCGACTTCCGCCGACTGCCCGGCGCCGAACTGCACGCTGCCCGGCGGGCCCGGATGCACGTCTGGGTGTCCGGCTGCAACGGGCTCCTGCACTGGCTGCACCGCACCGACGAGGGCCTGTTCGTCAACACCATCCACGTCGACACCCCGCAGGCCCGGGCCACCAACCGGTCGCTGCTGGACGGGCTGACCGGCCTGCTGACCGACGTCGCCTGAGAATCGGGCCTAACGGTCCAGGACCGACAGCAGCACGTCCACCAGCCGCTCGGCCGCGTCCGGGCGGCCGTGCTCACGGGCCCGTCGCGCGATCTCGGCGCGGCGGGCCGGGTCGGTGAGCAGCGGGACGATCGCGTCCTGAAGGGCGTCGGAGGTGGCGTGGCCGATCAGCGCGACGGCCGCGCCGGCGTCGGCGAGGTGCCGGGCGTTGTGCTCCTGTTCGTTCCCGGCGCTGGTGGCCAGCGGGACGAACACGGCGGCCTTGCCGAGCGCGGTCAGCTCGGCGAGCGTCCCGGCACCGCTGCGGCAGACCACGACGTCGGCGAGCGCGAGGACGTCCGGCAGCTCCGGGCCGACGAAGCCGGTGACCAGGTACCGGCCGCGGATGTGCTCCGGCAGTGCGGCGACCCGCGCCCGCAGCCCGGCCTCGTGGGCGGGCCCGCACTGGTGGACGACGTTGGCGTGGCCGAGCAGCCACGGCAGGATGTCGCTGACCAACTGGTTGATCTGCTGCGAGCCTTGAGCGCCACCGGTGACGTACACGGTGGGCGCCTCGCGGTCGAAGCCCCACAGGCCGAGGGCCTGCACGGCCTTGTCGCCCCGGCCGGTCAGCACCTCGGGGCGCACGGGGTTGCCGGTGACCACGGCGTTGGGCCGGGCGGCGTCGGGGAGGAAGGGCAGCGTGGACCCGGAGGAGACCGCGACGCGGGTGGCCATGCGGGCCAGGGCCCGGTTGCCCAGGCCGAGCCGGACGGTCTGCTCGTGGACGACCAGCGGCCGGTGGCACATCCTGGCGGCCAGTCCGACCGGCACCGCGACGTAGCCGCCGGTGCCGAGCACCACGTCCGGGTCGAACTCGGCGACCGCGCTGCGGGCCTGGGCGACACCGAGGGGGACGCGGCCCATGTCCTTGACGTTGGCCGGCGAGACCAGCTTGAGGGGGTTGGTGCTGCGCCGGATCTTCCCGGTGGCGACGGTCCTGAACGGGATCCCCTCGGACCCGGCGACGCGGGCTTCGAGGCCGGCGGCGGTGCCGATCCACAGCACGTCCAGGGCACCGCCGGCCTCGGCGAGCCGCGAACGCAGGGTGCGGACTGCGGTGAGGGCGGGGTAGGTGTGCCCGCCGGTCCCGCCCCCCGTGACGATCAGCCGGAGGGGGCGGCCGAGGCGGGAGACGAGGGCAGCGGTGTCGGGGGTCACGGCTGGAACATACCAGCTCCCGCAGGGGCCTCCGTCGACGGAGGCCCCTGCGGCGACATCGCATCGGCCCGGCCCGACCTCATTCCTGACGATAAGTCAGTCCGGCTCCGGGGATGCGCCCCTGTCGCCACAGCGTGCACAGTGCCGCGTTCGCTGCCCGCTCCGCGTCGAGGTCGGGTGGCCGGGGCAGCCCGAGGCGCTCGTACAGGGCGAAGCGGTGCAGCTCGATGGCGGCTTCCAGGGCGGTCCCGTATGCGGCGGCGGACTCCACTGCTGCCAGGTAGGCGACCCTGGCCAGTCCGGCAGGGGCCAGCGCCAGCAGCAGCCACCAGCCGGCCCGGCCGAGCAGCGCAGCCGAGGCCAGTGCGGTGAGGGCGGCCGTGACGGCCAGTCGGGCGGCGCCGTCCAGGGCGTCCCGGTTGGTGTCCACGACGTCCTTGGTCGCGGTGTCCAGCAACGGGTACAACCGGGGCCACACCACCACCGCGTCGAGCTCGTACGTGGCTCCGGCGCGGTGCTCGACGGCGGCCAGGACGTTGCCGAGCCGGGTCGGGGCGGCCGGCAGGCCGTCGGGCGGGAACCGTGTGCTCAGCAGGGTGCCGGCGATGCCCGCGCGGTTCGCCGTCGCCTGGTCCGGAGGGTCGGCCGAGACGATGGTCCGCTGTCGCGCCAAGGTGGTGCGGCGGGCCTCCTGCCGTGCGACGGCACGGCGGCGCAGCCGGTCCGGCAGGCCGGGCCACTCGCCTTCCAGCAGCCGTACGAGCCGGAGTTGGAGGGGGTGCAGCGCCAGCGCGAGCAGGGTGACGGCGAGCCACAGGAGCAGGAGCTCGCCGACCCCGAGGCCGGCGGCCGTCGTCCACGCGCGGTGGAAGTCCGGCCGGCCGCCCGGTGCCCCGGCCCACGTCAGGACCAGCAGGAACGCCGAGCAGCCGACCGTGGGCAGGTACGACACCGTGAGGAACCGACTGCCGGCGATCCCGCCGACCGGGCCGAGGAGCGCGGAGAGGTTCACGGCTCCTCCGTGGTCGCCGCGTCGCACACCGGGCACCGCGGGGGTTCGGGCGCCGGGCTGTAGAGCGGTCGCGGGCAGGCGGCGCAGTGGTAGCGGAACAGCACGTACCGGGACGAGTGCCCCGGGAGGAGGGCGCGGTCGCCGTCCCGGTGCAGGACGGGTCCCTCCGGCGGCGGCCCGTCGGCCGGCTCCGGCCGGTACCACGTGGCGGTCGCCACCCCGATCGCCGTGCCCGCCACCCACACCGTCACGGCCTGCAGGTCCGGCTCGGCGGCGAACAGGGCCTCCAGCCTCCGGGCCACCTCACCGACCCTCGCCGCGTGCGACGCCGCGTCCGGTTCGGCGATCGTGAATCCGGGGTAGCGCTCGTCCGGGGGAGTCCCGGGGTCGACCAGCATCCGGTAGGCGTGCTGACGGTCGTTCGGCTCCGGCACGGTACGTACTCCATTCGGGAGGACGATGTCCGACGAGATGCTAGCCGCGCTCGAGCGCCGCGTCAGCGGCTTCGAGGAGACCGGGGACCGCGAGCTGCTGCGCGGTCCCGAGGTGCTGCGGGAGGCGGCCGAGGTGCTCCACGGCCTGCCCGCGCAGGAGCACGAGGAGCGCCTCGACCGGCTCGAAGTCCTGGGTCGGGTCTTCCGCGACCGCCAGGACCGCTCCGAGTTCTCGCTCTCCGACGTGGAACGCCCGGTGGCGGACCTGATCGCGGCCTTGCTGTGCGAGTACCGCGAACCCGAGGAGGACGCCCCGCCGCGCCTCGGGCCGCCCGTCGTGCCGCCGATCCACTGGTGCGCCGTCCTCTCCGGGCTGACCGCCCACCTGGCGCGTCGGCCGCTGCACTGGGACGTCGTCGTGCACACCGTCCAGACCGTCGCGGCCTGCACGGGATCCGCCGAACTGCGGCGCCGGGCCTTGGCGTTGACCGCTGCTCTGGCCTACGACCGGCATCGGGCGGCGAAGGACTCCCCGGCGTTGCTCCTGCACGCCGTGGCGGCCCTGCGCACCGCCACCGACCCGGAGCGGCACGGGCCCGACGACCCCGGCCCGGCCGCCGGGGACCTGGACTTCCGGGGCACCGTGGCGTACTTCTGCTACACGGTCACCGACGATCTGTCCTACCTGGAGGAGTCGGTGCGCTGCCACGCCGTGGCGTTCGTCGTCCTTCCGCGCGACAAGCTCGCCCTCGGCGCCGACAACCTGGCTGCGTCGCAGTGCGAACTGGCGCGGGTGCGGCGTGACGCGGACCTGCTCTGGGAGGCCTTCGGGAACTTCCTGCTCTCGGCCGAACTGTCCGGGGAGGGCCCGAACGGCCCGGCCGTGCACAAGGCGTGGAAGGTGCTCGAAACCGGGCCCGAGGTGTTCACCACGACGGCCGAGCTGGATCGCGCCGTCCGTGCCGGATACCGCCTGCTCGCCCGGAGCCGGCGGGCCGGTCCGGACCCCGAGGAGCACGAGCACCTGTCGGTGCTGGGCCAACTCGTCTTCGACCAGTGGTACGTCATGCGGCTGGGGCGGGACAGCGGGGTGCGGGTGGAGCGGGCCCGCCGCCGCGCGGTGCGACTGCTCCGGCGCGTCCGGGCCGGTACCGCGCCGGGGGACGAGCAGCAGCAGGCCGTGGACGGAGGGCTCGCCGAGCTGACGACCGGTCCGCGGCGGGTCATCCCCCGCGGACTCGGCCGGACCGAGCGGGAGTTCCGCGCGATCGGCGCACTCGCGGAGACCTTCCAGAGGCACGGGAACGCGCTTTTCCTGGAGCTCGCCCTCCGAAGGGGGACGGACCTGTTGCCGGAGCTCCCCGCCGGTGACCCGCGGCGCGCGCACCTGCTGCAGAACCTGGCGGAGATCCTCATCCACCGGGCCAACCGGACCGGTTCGACCGAACCCGTCGACCGGGCGCTCGGCCACCTGGCGGAAGCCCGGAGCATCCACGCGGACCGGCCCGGGGACCTGACGGCCGTCACGGTCGCGGAGCTGAACCTGTACCGGCTGCGACACGAGCTGAGCGGAGCCCCGGACGACCTGCACCGGGCGCTGGCCCTCGCCGCGCAGGTCGAGCTGCCGGGCCTGTCCGCCCAGGCCCGCAACCGCGTCGGCCTGGCACTGCGGCGCCTCTACGAGCTCGGCCACGACCTGTCGGTGCTGCGGTCGTCCGAGCGGTTCCTTCTGTCGGCGCTGGCGGACACCGAGGACGCCGACCTGGCCGACTCCATCCGCACCAACCTCGCCTCCACCCAGCTCCTCTTCCACTACCGGGGGTCCGACCCCGACCGGCTCCGGTCGGCGATCGGACACCTGCGCACGGCCGTGGACGGCATCGACGATCGGCACCCGTACCTCGGCGTCCGGCTGGAGGCGCTCGCCTCCGCGCTCTGCGAACTCCACGAGTTCCACGAGGAACCGGAGGTACTGGAGGAGGCCATCGGGTTCGCCCGGTGGGCCGTCTCGGCGGACCGTCCCGGGCACGCGGAACGGGCCCGGCGGCGCAATCAGCTCGCGATGCTCCTACTCGCCCGGTACGACACGGACCGGAGCCGGTCCGCCGACCTCGACCAGGCGCTCGCCGAGGCAACCGCCGCCGTCCACACCTGCCCGCCGAACCACGCCAACCGGGCGAGCCTCCTCGGTGGCCTCGCCCGGATCCACCTGCGCCGTGCGCAGCACCGGAACCGGGCCGACGACGTCCACGCCGCGCTGGCGGCCCTCGACCGGGGCCGCCGGCTCGTATCCTCGCTGCCGTCCGACCGCGCCGCCTGCGCCCGGCTCTGGGCCGCGGCGACGCTCCAGTGCGTCGGCGACCCGGCAGCCGCGGCGGCCGGGGCCGAGTACGCCTTCGACCTGCTGGAGTCCTACGACTGGCACGGGCTGGAGCTCACCGACCGGCTGCACCAGCTGCGCGGCTGGTCCTCCTTCACCCCGTTCGCGGCGGCCTGCGCCCTCGAACTCGACGACCCGGCCCGGGCCCTGACCCTCCTGGAACGTGGACGTGGACTCGTCCTATGGCAACTGACCGGCGGAGCCGCCGACTTGCTGCGCCTGGCGGAGGACTCCCCGGAGCTCGCGGCGAGGTTCCGCACGCTGCGGGAGGCGGCCCTGCGGCTCGCTCTGGAGAGCCGTCCGGAGAGCGACGCCGAAGGCGTGTCCCGGGGATCCGCCTTGGCCCGCCTCAACGCCGAGCACCGCCGGCTGGAGGCCGAGATCCGCACGCTGGACGGCTTCGACTCCTTCCTCCTGCCACCGGCCCCCGAGAGCTGGGCCGCCCGGCCCGCCGGGCGCGACGCGGTCGCGGTCCTGAACGTCGCGCCGCAGCGCACCGACGCGATCCTGGTCACCGGCGGTTCGACGGTCGTCGTGCGGCTTCCGGTCACGGCGGACGAGGTGGAAGCCCAGGTCCGCCGGTGGACGGGGGCCGTGGAAGCGGCCGCCGCGGCGCGCGCCGAACTCCCGGCGGGCCGGCGCGCCTCCCGGGCGGCGTGGATACAGCTGCGCACCGCGGAGGACGAACAGGAGGAGATCCTCGCCTGGGGCTGGGACGTCCTGACCGGACCGGTCCTGGAAACCCTGCGGATGATGGGCCGGTCGACCGGCGAGCCCCGGGTGCGTTGGTGCCCGACCGGTCCGCTGGCCGCGTTCCCCGTTGCGGCGACCGGCCATCACGACGGCTCCGGCCGGTCCGTACTGGACCGGGTGTGTTCCTCGGAGGCCCCCACGCTCCGCAGCCTGCGCGACCACGTCGCCGAACTCCCCGCCCCGGGCGCGCCGATGCTGCTGGCCGGGGTCGCCGCACCGTACGACGGGGAGAGCGAACTTCCGGGCGTGGCCGAGGAGGTGTCCGCCGTGCGGGAGGCGGTCAGCGGATCCGTGACCGTACTCACCGGTCCGGGGGCGACCCGCGAGCGGCTCCTGCACCTGCTCGCCCGGCATCCCCGCTTCCACTTCGCGGGCCACGGCACCGACCCCGCGCTCGGCTGCCCGGAAGCCTCGCTCAGCGCGGCGGACCGGCCGGTGACCCTGGCCGACCTGGTCAGGGCCACCGGCGGGGGCGAACTGGCGTACCTGTCCACCTGTCACGGCGCCAGCACCGACGCCGGCCACCCCGACGAGGCCCTCCACCTCGCCGCCGCCCTTCGCAGCACGGGGTTCCGGCACGTCGTGGCGGTCCGCCGGCAACTCGACGACCACGTGGCCGCGGAGGCCGCCGGGCACTTCTACCGACACCTCGACGACACCGGGGACCCGGCCCGCGCCCTGCACCTGACCCTCCGCCGCCTGCGCACCGACCTCGCCGCCCGATCGGAATCCGGCCTCCCGGTCAACCGGTGGGACTGGACCGGCTTCACCCACCTCGGTTAGGGAGCGTGCGGGCGGGGGCGGAGGCCCCGAGCCGGCCTGTGGAGAGGGCCGCCGGGGCCGGAAGGGCCCCTGTTAGCCTGATCGACATGATCATGAGGAGGTCCGGGCAGCGGGCGCAGGGCGTGTCGGGCTCCGGTCCGGAGAGGGCGCTGATCGCCGCCAGTTTCGTCAACAGGGTGGGCAACGGTCTCTTCAACACCGCCGCGGTCCTCTACTTCACGTTCGTGGTGCACCTGCCCGCCGCACAGGTGGGGGCCGGCCTGACGATCGCCGGCCTCTGCGGTCTGGTGGCCGGCGTACCGGCGGGGAACCTCGCCGACCGGTACGGGCCGCGCGCGATCTGGCTGGCGAGCCTCGCGCTGCAGGCCGCCACGATGGCGATGTTCGTCCTCATCGACAGTTGGCTCGCGTTCACGCTCGTCGCGACCCTGGACCGGCTGGCCGCCACGGCGGGCGGCGCCGCGGGCGGCGCGCTCGTCGCACGGGTCGGCGGTGAACGCCCGGCCGCCTTCCGGGCCAGACTCCGGACCTTCGTCAACCTGGGCGTCGTCGTCGGCACCCTGGGCGCGGCCGTCGCCATCCAGATCGACACGCGCCCCGCCTACACCGGTCTCATCCTCGCCAACGCCGCCAGCTTCGCCTGCGCCGGACTGATCGCCTTCCTGGGCGTCCCCAACTACCGGCCCCTGCCGCGGCCCGAGGAGCACCGCCAGTGGTCCGTCCTGACCGACCGGCCGTACGTGTCCTTCGTGGCGATCTACAGCGCCATGGGTCTTCAGTACCAGACCGTCTCCCTGCTCCTGCCGATCTGGCTCACCGCCCGCACCGACGCGCCGCGCTGGACCGTGGCCGCGGTCTACGCGATCAACAGCGGCGTCTGCGCGCTGTTCCAGAGCCGACTCGGCTCGACGGTGGAGACCCCGCGGCAGGGCGGCCGCGCCTTCCGGCTCGCCGGGCTCCTGTTCCTCGCGAGCTGTCCGCTGATGGCGCTGACGGCCGACGTCCCCGCCTGGGTGGCTCCGGTGCTCGCCGGGCTGGCCGTGTGCATCCACAGCATCGGAGAGGTGTGGGAGTCGTCCGGCGGCTACGCGCTCGGCTACGGCCTCGCGCCCGACCACGCCCAGGGGCAGTACCAGGGCCTCCTCGGCATCGGCTTCGACGCGGGCCAGGCGCTCGCCCCCGTGGTCCTGACCGGAGCCGTCCTCGCGCTCGGGCACACGGGATGGCTGCTCCTCGGCGTGTTCTTCGCGGCCCTGGGCGCGGCGGGACCGCCGGTGGCCGCGCGGGCGGAGCGAACCCGGCCCGGCGAGCCGGGCAAGGATGTTCCCGCGTGGCATCGGCAGGACGAATCCGCACGGGCAGAGGCGGACCGCTAGCGGTTCCCGCCCGATCGACCAGGAACCGAGAAGGTCTGAGCTCGTCGGACAGAGTCTGCTCGTACCCGTGCTGACCTTTTGCTGACCGCATCTGATGGACCATCAGCCGGTCGCTGCGGCCGAGACGGTCGGCGGGTCGAGGGCCCGCCCCCGTGACGGGGCGTGGACGGGGCCTGCTGAAGTGCTGCTCCAGGCAGTGCACCAGCTCGGCGAGAGGGGCGGCTTCCGGCTCGGAAGCACCGGGACCGGCAAGCAGGTTGACGGTGGGCGTGGAACGGAGGCGGTCACCCGTCGCACGACCCGCAGGGTGAAGACGTGCGGCCCGGCCCTCGGTGCCTGCGCAGCGAGGGCCGGGGCCAGGTCTTCGGGGCCGGAGGAAGCTACAGCAGGGCTTCCGAGCCGTGGAGTTCCACGAAGCCGACGACCTGTCGGAGACGGAGGAAACTCGTGACGTTGTTCCCGATCAGCCGCACGGAAGCCGGCTGACCCTGTTGCCAACTGTGCGCGGCCCGGGAGAGGGCCCCCCACTGGTTCTCCATCTCGGCGTAGTCCCGGCTCAGCTGGTAGTTGGTGAAGCCGTTGATGTTTCCGTAGACACGGTTGAGGATCGGGCCGAACCGGGCGGCTTCCGAGAGGATGGTGATGGCCATCAGCATGCCCCGGTCGATGCGCGTTTCGTCCCACTCTCCGACGTTGTGCAGATCCCACAGCGCGTTGAAGATGTTGGTGGAACCGAGGTACAGGTTCTCCCGGGTGCTTCCACCGTTGAGGCTGCCGTAGCTGCCGTTTCGCGGCATGAGGCGCACCGGCACGCCCAGGTCGTTCTGGAACTGCTGCTGGCGGCCGTCCTGGAAGGCCCAATGCCGGTTGGCTCCGGGGGAGTAGAACCCTGCGACGTACAGGTTGTCGGCCCACAGGTAGATGGAGACGAGGTCGCTCCCCTCGTTCCTCACTCGCACTTGGATCAGCCGGTTGGTGTTCTGGGTGGTCTGTTCGACGAGTCCGCCGCTCCCGGTGTTGGTGGCATTTCCGTAGCTGTTCTGGTGGATCGCGTTGATCAGCTCCCAGTAGCGATTGGCGTGCTCACCCTGCCCTGCGGTGATGTTCGTGATGTCCCAATCGATGATCGGCCAGTTCTGCAGCGTCGCCGTGCTGCTCGCTGGTGAGAGCTGAGCCCGGCTGGTTGCTGCCGGCCTTCCGTCGGAGGTGACTGCCGCGGAGGCCGTGCCGGCCAGGGGCACCAGGATCGCGGTGGCAGCTGCGATCGAAAGCAGCGGGGAGTAAGTCCTCTTGAACACGATTTCCTCTCAGGGGACCGGGCCAGGACGGGGTTCGATCGACCACGGTGCCTGGACGCGGAGCGCATGTGAGCAGTGCCCGAACGATGCGACGGTGACCGCCGGAAACGTCGAGGCGGGCGATCCTGACGTTTCGACCCAGCATGTAGGTGTTTCCAGTGCCGCCGTAGCCTGACAGTGCATGCCGTTTGACCTGTGTGCGCATGACGTCACGTGCGAGCCCGAGGCCGAGACGGACACTCCGGACCGCCTGAGGGTCCGGGCCGGCGGCCGGTGGGGCCGCCGGCCAACCCACGCGGCCGACGGCTCCGCAGGGCCTTCGCTGCGCACCGCCGCTCGCCCAGCCGCGCACGGCGAATGCGGCTGCCATCCGGCTGTGCCGTCGGTGCAGTGTCGGAACAGTCACGGGCGCGCACGGAACAGCCGCGTCCGGCCGACACGCACTAGCGTCGTCGCGTGTGGTGACCAACGACCGATCATTCGCGGAGACTCGATGAAGCGCAGTGCCACCACCCCATCCGGCGGGTCTGCCTGGAGCCCACTGCGGGAGAAGGTCTTCCGGACCCTCTGGCTGGCCCAGTTCGTCTCGAACGTGGGCGGCTGGATGCAGACCGTCGGGGCACAGTGGCTGCTGGTCGGCCACGGAGCGGCCATGGTCTCGCTGGTCCAGGTCGCAGCCGGGCTGCCGGTGCTGCTCCTCGCCCTGCCGGCCGGCGTCCTCGCGGATCTGGTCGACCGCCGCCGGCTGCTGATCGGGATGCAGGTGGCCATGGCGGCGGTCACCGTCGTGCTCGCCGTGCTCGCGCTGACGGGCGTCCTCGGACCGTGGTCGCTGCTGCTCCTCACCTTCCTGCTCGGCTGTCTGACCGCGCTGAACGGTCCGGCCTGGCAGGCGCTCCAGCCCGGCCTGGTGCCGCGCGAGCAACTGCGGCAGGCCTCGGCGCTCGGGGCGGTGAACATGAACGTGGCCCGTGCGCTCGGGCCCGCACTGGGCGGTGCCCTGGTCGCTGCCGCCGGTGTCGGTTGGACGTTCGCCGTCAACGCCGCGTCGTTCCTCGGCATCCTGCTGGTGCTGCTGCTCTGGCGCCCCGTCAGTCAGGCTCCGAGCCGGGGACAGGAGCGCGAGCAGGCGCTCGCGGCGCTGCGCGCCGGTGGGCGCTATGTGCGCAGTGCGCCGGGGGTGCGGCGGATCCTGCTGCGCAGCGCTCTGTTCGTCCCGGGGGCCGCCGCCTTGTGGGCGCTGCTCCCGGTAGCCGCTGCGCAGCGGCTGGGGCTGGGCTCGGCCGGGTACGGCGTGCTGCTCGGCGCGGTGGGGCTCGGCGCGGTCCTCGGCGCGGGCGCGCTGCCCCGGCTGGGTGCTCGCCTGGGGGCGACAGGCATGCTGGCGCTGGCCGGCACGCTGACGGCGGGCGCGCTCGTCGTCGTCGCCGTCACCTCGGAAGCCGTCCTGGCCGGTGCGGTCCTGGCGCTGGCGGGCGCGGCGTGGATCTGGGGCCTCTCCACCCTGAGCGCCGCCTTGCAGCTCGAACTCCCCAACTGGGTCAGGGCACGGGCGGTCGCCTTCTACCTGCTTGTCTTCCAGGGCGGCAACGCCCTCGGTGCGCTGGTGTGGGGGCAGTTGGCCCAGCACGCCGGACTCACCGCCGCCCTGACCGTGTCGGCCGGGCTGCTCGTGTCGGGTGTGTTCTCGCTCCGCCGGCTTCCGCTGCTGGACGGCCGGGTCGATCCGTCATTGTCCGACGCCTGGCCGGAACCGCGGCTGACCGTCGAGCCGGCCCCGCAGGACGGCCCGGTCCTGGTCACCGTCGACTACCGGGTGGCCGGCGCGGACGCCTCGGCCTTCGTTCGTGCGATGGCCGACGTCGAAGCCTCCCGGCGTCGGACCGGAGCCGTCAGTTGGGGCCTGTACCGGGACGCGGCGGAATCGGACCGGTTCATCGAGGTCCTCACGGTGGCCTCGTGGGCGGAGCACTGTGCTCAGCACCATGAGCGCTACACCGGGATCGACCGTGAATTCGAGCGTACGGCCCGGGAGTTCGTGTTGAGCGAGCCGGTCGTGACGCACGCCGTGACGGCCCGGGAGCGAGCCGTCGAACAGTCAGTGCACGTCGCGTCGAGCGGGACTGCCGGCGCATGACCATCAGAACGGTGCGAGGGGACGGGCAAGAGATGAGCGGAACCGACGAGTTCGACCTTGTGGTGCTGGGGGCCGGTCCGACCGGGGAGAACCTCGCCGATCGTGCGAGAGCCGGCGGGCTGAGCGTGGCGATCGTCGAACGGGAACTCGTGGGCGGCGAGTGCTCGTACTGGGCCTGCATGCCGAGCAAGGCGATGCTCCGGCCGGCGGCCGCGCTCCAGGAAGCGCGACGGCTGCCCGGCGCCCGTGCGGCGATCACCGGCGGACCGGACGCCGAGGCGGTGCTGCGGCGGCGCGACGTCTTCGCCTCGCAGTGGCAGGACGACGGCCAGGTGGCCTGGCTGGACTCCGCCGGGATCGTGCTGGTCCGCGGGCACGGCCGGCTGGACGGCGCGCGGCGGGTGGTGGTGGACTGCCCAGGTGCGACCCCACGCGTCCTGACGGCTCGTCACGCCGTGGCCGTCTGCACCGGCACCCGGGCCGCCCTGCCCGACCTGCCGGGGATCGAGCACGCGGGCGTGTGGACCAGCCGCGAGGCGACCAGCGCGGCGCACGTTCCCGACCGGCTGGCCGTCGTCGGCGGCGGAGCGGTCGCCGTGGAGATGGCCACGGCCTGGCAGGCGCTCGGCAGCCGCGTGACCCTGCTGGCCCGGGGACGGGGACTGCTGCCCCGGCTGGAGCCCTTCGCGGGCGACCTGGTCGCCGCCGCGTTGCGGGAGTCCGGGGTCGATCTGCGGTTCGAGGTGTCGGTGACCGGCCTGAGCCGGGACGGCGAGGCCGTGCTGGACCTCGGCGGGCACGGTGAACTGCGGGCCGACGAGGTGCTGTTCGCCACCGGCCGGCGGCCCGCGACCGGCGACCTGGGGCTGGAGACGGTCGGGCTCGAGCCCGGCGGCTGGATCGAGGTGGACGACACCGGGCTGGCGCTCGGCGCGGTCGGCGGCTGGCTCTACGCGGCCGGCGACGTCAACCACCGTGCGCTGCTGACCCATCAGGGCAAGTACCAGGGACGGGTGTTCGGTGCGGTGATCGCCGACCGGGCGGCCGGCCGCGAGCTCGACCTCGCTCCCTGGGGGCGCAGCGTCGCGACCGCCGACCGGGTCGCCGTGCCCCAGGCGGTCTTCACCGATCCGGAGGTCGCTTCGGTCGGGCTCACCTTCGCCGAGGCGGCCGCGGCAGGCCGGCGGGTGCGGGCCGTCGACTACCGGATCGGCGACGTGGCGGGGGCCGCGCTCCACGCCGACGGGTACCGCGGGCAGGCCAGGGCCGTCATCGACCTGGACCGGGAGACCGTGCTGGGTGTGACCTTCGTCGGATCCGGGGTCGCGGAACTGCTCCACTCGGCGACCGTAGCCGTCGTCGGGGAGGTACCGCTCAGCCGGCTCTGGCACGCCGTACCCGCCTACCCCACCATCAGCGAGGTCTGGCTGCGCCTGCTGGAGGCGTACCGCGGCTGAGGGCGGCAGCGAGGAGACGCCGGACTCCCTCGGCTGATCCGCTCGGTCCGTCGTGCGGTGCTCGGGTGGCCGGAAGGGGTCTTTCCGGCCACTCGAGCACGTTCCCGCAGCGGCGACGGGTGCGGGACGCGCTTGCTGTGCCGCAGCAGCGGTCACTGACTGCGGTTGAGCCGCCGGCGCGGGCCGGTGGCCCCGGCGGGGTGCTGCTCGGACATGATGATCACCTCTCGGAGTGGTTCGTCCTGCGGTGGTCATCAGGCTAGGAACGTGCGGGCGGATGGCTGTCCCGACGGCGCACGTCCTCCAGCCGCTCCGCGCACTCGTCACCCGCGCGGGCCATCCCTCGCCAGCGCCGCGTCGCGGGTTCCCGGCCTCACCAGGAACGGCGGTGCAGAGCCACGTGCACGGTGTCGACGGCCTGGATCAGGGCGGCTCGTGCGGTGCCGGTGGGAAAGAGCGCGTCCAGCAGGAGGAAGCCGTGCACGGCACCCTGGTAGCGAGTCGCCACCACCGGGACGCCCGCCGCGCGGAGCCCGGCCGCGTAGGCCTCGCCCTCGTCGCGCACCACGTCGGCCTCGGCGGTGACCACCAGCGCCGGGGGCAGCCCGGCGAGTTGGTCGGGGGTGGCTCGCAGCGGTGCGGCGGTCGCCTCCCGCCGCTGCCGGACGTCGGGCAGGTAGGCGTCCCAGAACCGGCGCATGTGGTCGCGGTGCAGGAAGTACCCGGTGGCGTAGCGCCGGTACGACGGGGTGTCGAAGTCCGCGTCGGTCACCGGGCACAGCAGCACCTGGTGCACCAGCCGCAGGTCCCCGCGCTGCCGGGCCATCAGTGTCAGGGCCGCCACGAGGTTGGCGCCCGCGGAGTCGCCCACAGCGGCCATCCGTCCGCCCTCCAGACCGATCCCCCGACCGTGCGCCTGGATCCAGCGGGCTGCCGCGTAGCACTGCTCGACGGCCAGCGGATAGCGGGCCGCGGGTGCCCGGGTGTAGTCCACGTACACCACGGCGGCGTCGGTGCCCAGGGCGAACTCCCGGATCAGCCGGCCGTAGGAGGCGGCGTCGCCCAGCGACCAGCCGAGGCCGGAGAGGAACAGCACCACGGGGCTCGGCCGGGCGGCGCCCACGGGCCTGGTCACCTGGACGTGCACCCGACCGGTCGGCCCGCAGGGCAGGGCGAGCCACTCCACCGCAGTGCCGTACGGGTCGTCAGGCTCCCGGTCGGCCGGCGCGGCGCCGTCCCACCCGTCGGCCGCGGCGGCGTCGCAGGCGTCGGCCGCGGTGAGGAGGGAGAGTTCCGGGAAGTCCGTCACCGCTTCGCCGGCCCGAGCGTCCAGGAACTCCTGGAGCGTCTGGTCCAGCACCGGTCGTCGGCCGTGCGAGGGGGTGGTGTCGGACAACTCTTGGCTCCTGGCGTGATCGGACGGGTACGACGACGCGCGGCGCGCACCGTGGCGGGCACCCGGTACCGCGCCACGCGCAGTGCCGGGTCGGAATGCCGGCGCGCCTCTCCGCCCCGTGCACACGCCGTCCGACCGTACTGCCCGGATGGAGGCCGTGGGTGGCCTGTCCGTGCACGGGTTCCGTCCACCCGGTGGGCGGCCGTCAGCCGGCGTCGGCGGTCCGGAGCGCACGCCACTCGCGCGGCGAGACGCCGTAGGCGGCCCGGAAGGCCCGGCTGAAATGGGCCGGGTTGACGAACCCCCACCGCTGGGCGACCGCCGAGACCGTCGGCGCGGTCCGGCCGCGGCGGCCCAACTCCCGGGCGCATGCGTCCAGTCGGCGCCGCTGGATGAGCCGGCTCACCGTCACCCCCTCGCTCTCGAAGAGTCGGTGCAGGTACCGCACGGAGATGTGGTGGGCCTGGGCGATCGTCTCGGGCGACAGTTCCGGATCGCCCAGGTGGTGGTCGATGTGCTCCCGCACCCGGCGGACCAGGTGGTCGTTCCGGGTGCACGCCCCGCCGGTCGTCCGCGCGGCGGTCAGCTGGGAGACGAACACGCTCAGCAGGTCGGCGACGCTGGCGGCCAGTCGGTCGCCGACCGGCGCGGAGTACGAGTGAGCGGACGCGGCGAGGCCGCTGAGAAAGGGGAGCAGCACGGATCCGCAGCCCTCGGCCGGGACGACGGCTGTTCCCGCGACCTGCCGCAGCTCGCGCTCCGGCACACCCAGCAACCGGCGCGGCAGGTGGAAGAGATGGGTGCGGAAGCGCTCCGGGTAGTCGACGGAGTACGGCCGCGCCGTGTCGTACAGGACCAGCCCGCCGGCCGGCACTTCCGCCCGGCGCCCGTTCTGCTCCAGCACGGCTCGACCCGACACCTGCACCCCGACCCCGACCTGGGGCTCGATCTCCGGGGTCCGCGCGATCAGCGCCGCCGTGCGGGACACGCGTGCCGCGTCCGCCTCCAGCGTCGAGATGCTGACGTACCCGAGCCGGTGCGACGCCAGGAGCCCCTCGAACGGCCGCCCGGCGAGCGGGTCCACCTCCACCCGCACCGGCGTCCGCGACATCGCGCCATCCCAGAACGCCGCCTTCGCGTCGTCCGTGACCGACGCGGTCGTCACCCGCAAGCCCACCTGACCGCCCTTTCGCCGAAACCTGCCACGTCAGCCTGGTCCGCAGGTCAGCGGGCCTGTTAGGTCATCTGACTGTCAGGCCACAACGGTTCGCCGGGGACAGCGGGACGGGCGGGCGCCCCGACTGGTCAGCCGGTGCCGAGGGCGCGGGCGGGCGCGGCCCGCAGACGAGCAGGATCCGCCCGGCGGGCCTGGGGGACTCGCGCAGGAAGGCGCCGGCCTGGACAGCCCGACCGCCTCCAACCGGTTCCGGCGGCGGACGTCGCCGGCAGTGCTCCTGTCGGCCGACGCGGTACTCCTGAGCCCGGGCAGGCCGGGCCACCATGGGCCGATGCCGCTGCCGCGGCCGGAGCGGAAGCCCCTGACGGGCGGTATTCTTGGGCGGCCCGGAGTGCGGACCGGCTGATCCAGAGGCGGCAGTGGTGGAAGACGGGCGGATCCTGGCCCACGTGCTGGTCGGGCGGAAGCGGGAGACGGAGCTGTTGACCGCGGCCCTGGTGCAGGCCGAGGACCGGGCGAGCGGTTCCACGGT
Source organism: Kitasatospora sp. NPDC048722 (assembly GCF_040650235.1). NCBI lineage: Bacteria > Bacillati > Actinomycetota > Actinomycetes > Kitasatosporales > Streptomycetaceae > Kitasatospora > Kitasatospora sp. NPDC048722. The sequence goes on along the minus strand of NZ_JBEZGX010000039.1, from coordinate 30,771 downwards.
GCTGCTGCGCGGTGACGCCGGCGTCGGCAAGAGCACCCTGCTGGGCTGGGTGGAGCGAACCGCGCGGGAGCGCGGATTCAGCGTCCTGCGGGCGGTAGGCGCCGAGGCGGAGACGGACTTCGCCTTCGGAGCCCTCCATCAGGCCCTCTGGTCGCCGCTCCAGCTCTCCAGAGCGCTGTCGCCGCATCAGCGGGACTCCCTGGACAGCGCGTTCGGCGTCCGCTCCGGTGCCCCGAGCGGATTCGCCGTCGGTGCCGCGGCCCTGGCGCTGCTGGCCGAGGCGGCGCGGACCGCCCCCGTGCTGCTGCTCCTGGACGACATGCACTGGATCGATTCGTCGAGCGCGACCGTCTTCGCGTTCCTCCAGCGGCGCTGTGCGGAGCTGCCGCTGGTGATCGTCGGGGCCAGCCGCACGGACGGTCCGGCCGCACAGACCTGGTCGGCCGAGGCCGTCGAGGTCCGTGCCCTCTCCCGGGCCGACGCGGCCCTCCTGCTGGCACGCTGCTACCCCGAGCTGGCCGCGACCACCAGGGACCGGGTCCTGGCGGAGGCGACCGGCAACCCGCTGGCGCTGGTCGAGCTGCCGCGGCAGCTGGCATCCGCCCAGCGGCGCGGGACCGCGCCGTTGCCGGAGCGGTTGCCCCTCGGCGACAAGCTGGAGCAGATATTCGCCGAGCGGCTCGATGCGATGACGCCGGAGGTCAGCCGCCTGCTCCTGCTCGGAGCCCTGGCCACCGGCTCGGACTTCAGCAGCGGGGTGTGGTTGCGGGCCGTGGCGCACGAGGGAGTCCAGAGGACCTCGGACCGGATCGAGGCGGACGGCCTGGCCCGGATCGACGAGACCGGACACCTGGTCTTCCGGCATCCGCTGGTCCGCACCGCGGTGGTCTCCGCGGCCTCCGACAGCGCACGCCGCGAGGCCCACCGGGCCCTGGCCCGAGCCCTCGCACCGGAGGACCCCCGGCGGCTGCTCCACGAGGCGGCGGCGGCACTGCTGCCGGACGAGGACCTGGCGCACCGCCTGCACGAGGTCGGCCGCGACCTCGCCCGCCGCGGCGGCGATGCGGAGGGCGCGCTGCTGCTCGAACGCGCGGCCGCTCTCAGCACCAGCTCCTGCGACCGGGTCCGCCGGCTCACCTGGGCCGCGGTGATGGCGGCCCGAGGCGGGCAGCTGCGCCACACCGCGGCCCTGGTGGAAGAGCTGAAGGCCGGCACGGTTCCGGAGGACGTCGCCCCGCTCTTCGCCTACGCGGTGGTCTACGCGGACCAGAGCCACCACGTCGACTTCCAGTCCTCCGCCGCGCTGCTGCCCGCCGTCCTGGACAGGTTGACGGCGCCGGGTGCCGACACCCTCGGCGGGCTGGTGGAGCAGGTCTACTTCAAGCTGCTGCTGGCCGCCGGCTACACGGACGACCCCTGGGCGTGGCGGGCGCTCGAGCGGCACCGGGGAAACGTGTCCGAGGCGGGCCGGCTCTGCCTGCGCGCGTGGACCGACCCGGGAGCACAGGCGGCCGACGCACTTCGGGCGCTGGCCGACGGCATGACGGAGGAGCAGGGAGCCGGTGCGGCCTGGCTGCTGCTGTGGACCGCCTCCGCGCTCGACTGCCCCGAGAGCGATCTGTGGCAGCGCTTCAGCGGACTGTACGGCTATGCCACCCAGGGCTCGGTGGCCAAGGCCAAGTGCTACCAGGACTTCCTGCTCGGCCACTGGGACCAGGCGGCCGTCTGCCTGCGCGAGGCCGAGATCGCGGACGAGCTCGGCTACCACTGCAACGCCCTGATGTTCCGCCTCTACTACGCCCACCACCTGGCCGGTCGGGGTGACGAGGCGGGCCTGCGCGAGATCGACCAGGCCGTCAGGCCGACCGCCACGCGGGCCCGGATGCGGTACGTCCTCGACCGCCTGACCCAGCTGCACGGCCTGGTCGCGCTCGCCCACCAGCGCTACGAGGAGGCGTACGCGCACTTCTGCGAGATCACCCCGCCCGGGCAACTACCCAGCGGTCCGCCCTGGCACCACGCGCTGGTCTTCGACCTGGTGACGGCCGCCGTGCACACCGGCCGACAGGCTCAGGCACGGTCGCACATCGAGGCGACGCGCGCGGCAGGCTCCGCGGAGGTCTCCGGCCGACACGCCTTCCTGCTCGCGGCGGCCGTCGCCGTGGCCGCCGGGGACGACGGTGCCGAGGCCGCCTACCAGGCCGCCTACGCCGTGCCGGGGGCCGAGCGGTGGGTGTTCGACCTGGCCCGGCTGCGGCTCGCCCACGGTTCCTGGCTGCGGCGGCGCCACCGGCCCGGGGCTCGGGAGGTGCTGCGCGTGGCGCACCACGTGTTCCGTCGGCTCCAGGCGGCCGTCTGGGCGCAGCGCTGCGAGGAGGAGCTGCGGGCCGCCGGCGACCCGGTGGCCCCGCCGCCGGCCGATCCGCAGTCCGCCTTGACCGGCCAGGAACTGCGCATCGCCCGGCTGGCCGCGACCGGCCTGACCAACAAGGAGATCGGCCGGCGGCTCCAGCTGTCGCCCCGCACCGTCGCCGCCCACCTCTACAAGGTCTTCCCCAAGCTCGGCATCACCTCGCGGGCCGCGCTCGCCCGCGCCCTCGACGCTCGCTGACCTGCCGGAACGCATGGACCGCCTGGTATCCCGGGCACCGGTCCGGTGCCCTGGCGCACCGCCGCCGCCTCCGGTGAGGCCGGACGGGCGGCACCGGCGGGCGAAGTTCCTCCTGTTGTTCTTCCTGGTTCCCGGCGGCGGCTGACGGTGTGATGGAGCGGGCGGCAGGCGCGGGGTTCGCGCCGGCCCGACAAGCCGCGACGCCGGACCGTGAGTCCGGCGCGCCCGCAACCGTCCGAGGAGCGCTGATGTCCGTCGTTCTCGACACCGCCGCGATACCGCCCGCCGACCGCGCCGAGTACTGGCACGAGGCGGTCTCCCGCACCTTCATCCCGCTGGACGTTTCGCTGCTCGAAGGCTCGCCGACCCCGGCGCGCATCAGCAGTCACCGGCTGGGCGACCTCCAGGTCTCCCGGGTGCGGTCGGGACCGCAGCGGGTCGTGCGCAGCGCGGGTCTGATCGCGCGCGGCGGCGAGGACCACCTCACGTTGGCGCTCCAGCACCGCGGTACCGCCCGGCTGGTCCAGGACGACTGCCAGGTGCTTCTGCGACCGGGTGCTTTCGCGATCTCCGACGCCGGGCGGCCGTTCGCCAAGGAGTTGCAGGAGTCGTTCGACTTCACGGCGTTCCACTGGCCGCGGTCGGCGGTGGGGATCTCGGAGGAGGACCTGCGGGTGCTCACCGCGAGGCCGTTCGACGCCGGCGAAGGCACCGCGCGGTTGGTGACGACCTATCTGGGGCGCCTGTCGCGGGCGGCCGACGCGCTGGAGCCGGACGTCGCCGGCCGGCTCGCCACCACGGCGCTGGACCTGCTGGCCGCGCTGGCCTGCGAGCTCCGCGGGCGGTCGGTGCCGGAGCCGCCCGAGCCGTCCCTGGTCACCCTGGCGCGGGTGAAGGACCACATCCTGCGCCACCTGGGCGACCCGGGCCTGTCACCGGAGCGGATCGCGGCGGCCCACCACGTGTCGGTGCGGTACCTGCACAAGCTCTTCCGGTACGAGGACGCGACGGTCGCCCGCTGGATCCAGCGCCAGCGCCTGGACATGTGCCGGCGGGAGCTGGCCCGCCCGGCGGGCCGCGCGACCGTGGCGGCGGTCGCGGGCCGCTGGGGGTTCGTGAGCGCCAGTCACTTCAGCCGGGCGTTCCGTGCCGCCTACGGGGTCTCGCCGCGCGAGTGGCAGGCGGGTACCGGGAGCGGCTTGCCCGCGTCGCGGGCCGTGCGTCCTTCAGCTGGCGGCAGTGCGGCAGGGCACGCCTCGCGCCGTCCGGTGGTGCCGGACGCCGTGGAATGACGGAACGTCACTCCGCCGGGGTGTCGGTCCAGCTGTCCAACAGGCCGACGGCCTTCGCCTTCCGGGCGGTGTCGCCGGCGGTTTCGGCGAGCTCGATCGCCTCGCGGACGGCCGCGAGCGCCCGCTCCCGGTCCCCCAGGGCGTCCAGGGCTCGTGCCTGGCCGAGCGCGGCGTTGGCCTGCAGCATGGGCACCCCGAGCCGCGCGGCCAGCCCGCGCGCGTCGGAGTACGCGCGCTCGGCATCGCTCGGACGATCCAGGACGAGCAGTGACTTGCCCTTCTGGGAAAGGGCGTTGGCCATGGTGAAGTCGAGGATGTGGGCCGCGGCGGGTGCCGTGGCAGGGTCGCTGAGCAACCCGACGACGGTGTCCAGAGTGGCGACCGCAGCCGCAGCGTCGTCCTGGGAGTACTCGGCGCTGGCCAGCGCCAGCAGCGCCTGCGGGTGCCCCTCCCGGTCGCCGGCCGCGGCGAACAGCTCCGCCGAGCGCCGCGCCTGGGCGACCGCCACGCCGAGCTCCTGGAGCGGGATGGCGGCCCCCGCCGCGTAGAAGGCCGCCCAGGCCTCCTGGATGACGTCGCCGCCCAGGCGGGCCAACTCGATGGCCTGCTCGGCGATCGCGAGTGCCTCCTGGGGGCGGTTCAGACAGTAGAGGTGGGCCCAGGCGAGGTAGCTCGCGTGGGTCGCCTCCAGCGCGTGGTCGCCGAGCGCGTGCGCGGCTGCCCGGGACAGGCCGAACACCTCGTGCCAGTGGCCCCAGTACGTCCAGCGGTCGGAGAACCAGTGCATGGACTCGGCGATGCGCACCACCTCGGCGTGGCGACCGTCCTCGGCCGCCGTCCGCAGGGCGGCGAGCCAGTTGGCGCTCTCGGCCTTCAGCCACGCCTGGGCGGCCCGGGGCGTGTCGAACACGGGGTCGCTGCACGGGCCTTCCGGTTGGAAGCAGCAGCCGGCGGCCTCGGCGGTGTGGAGCAGCCAGGCGTGCATGGCGGTCTCGGCGGCTCGGCGGTCCTGCGGGGACTCCTCCTCGTCCAGGCGCTCCCGGGCGTAGAGGCGGATGAGGTCGTGGAACAGCATCCGGTCGGTGGCGGTGGTGCTGAGCAGGCCCAGTTCGAGGAGTTCGTCGAGCATCTCCTCGACGGGTCCGAGTGCGAGGCCGGTGAGGGCCGAGCCCAGCCCGGCGTCGAAGTCGGGGCCTGGGACGAGCGCGAGTCGGCGGAACAACCGCTGTGTGGGGAGAGCGAGTTGATCGTAGGAGAGCTGGAAGGCCGACCGGATGCGCAGGTCTCCGGCCGCGAGGCGCCCCAGGCGCAGTTCCTCGTCGCCGAGGCGGTCGGCGAGACTGCGCGCACTCCAGGCGGGACGGCTCAGCAGTCGGTTGCCCGCGATGCGCAGCGCCAGCGGCAGGTTCCCGCACAGGTCGGCGATCCGCGCCAGTGCCGACGGGTCGGCCGCGGCCGACCCGTCCTGCGGTTCGTCGTCGCGCAGCGTGAGGATCGCCCCGAGTAGGGTGGTGGCGGCCACGGCGGGCAGGGGCTTCAGGACCAGGCGCCGGGCGTGTTCGATCCCGGTGAGGGTGCGGCGGCTGGTGACCCAGACGGTGCCGTGCCCGGGGCCCGGCAGCAGTGTGCGCAACTGACCCTCGTGGGCCGCGTTGTCGAGGACGACGAGGACGTCCTGCTCCCTCAGCAGGCGGCGGTAGAGCGCCTGCCGTTCGTCGGTCTCGGTGGGGAGATCGCGTTCGCGCACGCCCAGGGCCCGGAGCAGGCGCCCGAGGGCGTCGTGGGGTGTGAGTGGTTCGGGATCCAGGCCGCGCAGGTCCAGGAACAGGCAGCCGTCGGCGAACCGTCCGGTCAGGCGGTCGCCGGCGTGCAGGACCAGTGCGGTCTTGCCCAGGCCGGGTGTTCCGGAGACGATCGACACCCGGGGCAGCCGTGGGTCGGTGGTGGCCCGGCCGAGCCAGTCGACCTCTGCCTCGCGCCCGGTGAAATCCGGCACAGGAGAGGGAAGTTCGCACGGGCGAGTGGCGATCGGACGCTGTCGGCGACGGCCCGAGCGGGCGGCGGCGAGCAGCGCCGCGGTGTCGTCGGCGGACAGGTCGAGGGCCGCGGCGAGGGCGGCGACCGTGCGGGGCTGCGGGCCCCGGCTGTGGCCGCGCTCCATGTCGCCGATCGCGCGCTCGCTGACGTCCGAGCGCTCCGACAGCTCCTCCAGGGTCAGATCGGCCGCGTGCCGGTGTGCGCGGAGCAACGGTCCGAGGGCTTGGGGTTCCTGCCGGTCCATCGTCCCCCCCTGGTAGTTGAAACATCATCGTACAAGGGGGGACGGGAGGTCAGCGGGCGGCTGTCACCGGTCGGCGTGGAGCTCCGCGATGTAGCCGCCCGGGAACTGCACCATCGCGCTGTCCCGGCCGCCCGCTGTGACCGGCCCCCACAGCACCGAGGCACCGGCGGCCTTGGCCTTGGTCAGGGTGGCGCGGAGGTCCGGCACGCCGTAGCCGGTCAGCTCCCGGCCGAACGGGTACGGCAGGTGGCCGTCCGTCACCGTGATCGTGGTGGTGCCGAAGCCCGAGGTGAGGCGCAGCAGCCGGTACGTGGTGCCGGGCAGGCCGATGGAGGCGCCGTCGGCCTTGCGGTCGTCGGAGACGATCCGGCCGCCGGTGAAGCGCAGGTAGCTGTGCAGGAAGTCGCCGACCGCGTCCGGCGACAGGTAGAGCCGGTTCTCCGGCACGCTGGTCAGGTCGGGGTAGGACGGCGCGGTGGTGTGCACGTAGAGCTGCGCGCTGATCCCGCCGGGGAACTGGACGACGGCGTCCCGGCCGATCGGGTCGGCGAACGGTGACACCGTCACGGCCGCGCCGTCGGCCTTGGCGGTCCGCACGGCCCGGTCGAGGTCGGTCACCAGCCAGCCGGTGCGCTCGGTGCCGAACGGATAGGGGACGGGCGTGGTGTAGTCGAAGAGCGACAGCGTGCCCACCGGGGACAGCACCAGCTCGGACATCGTCCGGCTGGGCGTCGGGGTCACCTGGGTGGCGACCGGCCCGATCGTGCGGCCGCCGAAGGTGGCCACCCAACTGGCCGCGAACGCCTGCTCGGTGCCCGGCGCGACGTACACATGGGTGGTGTCGTACTGGGGCCCGACGGCGAGCTGCCGGCGCGAGTCCGGCGTCGTGCCGCCCTGGGCCATGGAGGCGGTGGGGATTGCCGTCAGTGCCGCGATCGCCGCCACCAACGGGATCGCCCGTCGAGTGAAGCCTTGCATCATGGGGGACCTCCCGGTCGTCGTTCACGCCCGGTGTCCGTGGTAACCGGGCGGCGGGCGCGGGTCTGTTGCTGGTCGGAGGAGTCGATCGGCGGCGCGGGCGCCGGTGCGGAGCCGACGGGAGCCGCACTCGACCACCTGGCAGGACGTTAGGCGGCTCGGCGCTCCGCACTTGGCCGGCAGCGCACCGCCTCCGTTCCGCCGGCGCACCACGATCGGTGCGCCGTCAAGCGATGCGCTGCGGGGCCGGGCGCGGTGCATTGACGGACAACACACCCCGGCGGAAGCGCCCTACGGTCGGCGCATTCGATCCGCAGCGCGCTCCGCGAGCGCATGAGAAAGGACTCCCCGTGACGTCGAAGAGCCCTCCCACGGTCGTTCTGGTCCACGGCGCCTTCGCCGACGCCTCCAGTTGGGCCGGTGTCATCGCCGAACTGCAGAGCCAGGGTGTGCCCGTGGTGGCGCCGCCCAACCCGTTGCGCGGTCTGGCGAGCGATGCCGCGTACACCGCCTCCGTGGTCGCCGGGATCGAGGGGCCCGTCGTGCTGGTCGGCCACTCCTACGGCGGCGCGGTCATCACCGTCGCCGGCACGGCCGAGAACGTCGTCGGGCTGGTCTACATCGCCGCCTACGCACTGGAGGAGGGCGAGAGCCTCGGCGAGCTGCAGGGGCGCTTCCCCGACTCCCCGCTCGCGTCCAGCCTCCGGACCGCGACGTACCCGGTGGACGGGGGCGGCTCGGCGGTCGAGGTCTCGGTCGTGCCCGAGGCGTTCCCCTCGGTGTTCGCCGCCGACGTCCCCGAGGAGGTGACCAGGGTGCTGGCGGTGGCGCAGCGTCCGCTCGCCGCCGCGGCCTTCACCGAGCCGGCGGCGGTGGCCGCCTGGCGGAGCAGGCGTTCCTGGGCGCTGGTGGCCGGTGCCGACCGTGCCATCAATCCCGACGTGGAGCGGTTCGGCGCGCGGCGGGCGGGCGCGACCGTGGTCGAGGCCGACGGGGCCTCGCACGCCGTGGCGGTGTCCCGGCCCAAGGACGTCGCGGACCTGATCATCGAGGCCGTTCGCGCGGCCGGCTGACCCAGCCCAGCACATTCCCAGGAAAGGAGGAGGAACATGAGCACACGATCCACCGTGGGCGGCGGCCAGCCCTGGCTGCACCAGAAGGGCGAGCTCATCCAGGAGTTCGGGACGGTGAAGCTCTTCCCGCTCGGCTTGACTCATGACGCCCGCAGGTACTCCTGCCAGCGGCTCAACCGGGTGCTGGCGGACACCCAGATCCTGTACGGGCTCTACAAGAAGCACCATTGGCTGGTCCGCGGCGCGACCTTCTATCAGCTGCACCTGGTGCTGGACAAGCACGCCGGGGAGCAGCTGGCGCTCGTCGACGCCCTGGCGGAGCGGGTCCAGAGCCTGGGCGGAGTGGCGGTGGGCGACCCCCGCCACGTCGCCGAACTCACCTCCGTGAAGCGGCCGCCGGACGGTGTCGAGGAGGTCCCGGCGATGCTGTCGCGGCTGCTGGAGGCCCACGAGACGATCCTCGTCGAGGCCCACGACGCGGCCGCCCGGGTCGCCGAGCTGGGGGACGACGGGACCAACGACCTACTGGTCTCCCAGGTGATCCGCACGGGGGAGCAGCAGGCCTGGTTCCTGGCCGAGCACCTGGTGGACACGCCGCTGGTCCGCGCCTGACCGCCGCCGGACGGCGTGCAGCCCCCGGCCCTCGCATCCGACGGGATGCGAGGGCCGGGGGCTTTGTGCAGTACGGAGCCGTGCGTGGCCGCGGCGACGGTCGGTCGCCGCAGCCGGGCCGGGTCACTTCGCGAGGAAGGCCAGCAGCGCGGTGTTCACCTCCTCGGCGTGGGTCCACAGCAGGCCGTGCGGCGCGCCCTCGATCTCCACGTACTCGGCGGACGGCAGAGCGCGGTGGAACACCCGTCCGGTGTTCTCGACGGGCAGGATGCGGTCGCCCGTCCCGTGCAGGATCAGCGCCGGCACGTCGATGCGTGCGACATCGGCCCGGAAGTCGGTGTACCAGGTCGAGGGCGCGGCCGCGGCGGCGTGGAAGCCGCCGCCGGCCGCGACGTTCCAGCTGTTGCGGACGGCTTCCTCGCTGATCCGGCTGCCGAGGTTCTCGTCGAGGTTGTAGAAGTCCTGGAAGAAGCCGCGGTAGTAGGCGTAGCGGTCGGCCTTCACCGCCGCGACGATGCCGTCGAAGAACTCCTTGGGGGCGGCGCCGTCCGGGTTGTCGTCGGTCTTGAGCAGGCAGGGCTCCAGGGAGGCCAGGAAGGCGACCTTTTCGACCCGGGCGGAGCCGTGGGCGGACACGTAACGGGCGACCTCGCCGGTGCCCATGGAGAAGCCGACCAGCACGGCGTCCCGGACGTCGAGGGTCTCCAGCACGGTGTTGAGGTCGGCGGCGAAGGTGTCGTAGTCGTACCCGGTGGTCGGCTGCGAGGACTGGCCGAAGCCGCGGCGGTCGTAGGTGATCACCCGGTAGCCGGCGTCGAGCAGCGCGGCGCTCTGCCGCTCCCAGGAGTGCCCGTCGAGCGGGAACCCGTGGATGAGGACGACCGGCTGCCCGGAGCCGTGGTCCTCGTAGTAGAGGTCGATCGAGGTGGAGTTCTCCTGGCCGACGGTGATGAAGGGCATGGCTCTTCGCTTTCTTGAGGGGGTGTGCGGGGTGGTTGAGGCACACGCTGGGGCCGGCCACTCGCGGCGGGTTGCCGCTGGGAGCACCGCGTGTCATCCGGGGGTGCCGCCGGTCGGCGAACCCCGCGGAGCTCGGCGTGCGCCGAGGGCACTGACGAACGGTGAACCCGGCCGCTGGGCGGCAGGTGCCCAGGGCCCGGGCCCACCGGGGGTGCGGCGGGTCAGACCGCAGTGCGGGCAGTGCGGCTTGCCGATCAGGTCCGGTGCAGGGCGAGCCGCGTGGCCAGGCCGCCGCCCACACCGGCGACCACGGCCACCGGCAGCCACCACAGCGGCCAGTGCGCCAGGCCGAGGGCGCCGTCCAGCGACCACTGGCCGGGGCCGGTGGCGGCCAGCGCCGCGCCGACGACGATCAGGACGAGTGGGTACTCGTAGCCGTCGTGCTGCACCCACAGGCCGTGCGGCCACTTGACGGTGAGGGCGACGGTCATCACGCCCATCGCCCCCGCGCCGGCCAGCGGAGTGAGCAGGCCGAGCGCCAGCATCAGTCCGGCCCCGAGCTGGGTGCCGCCCGCGGCGAGCGCGGTGAGCGTGCCGCCGCGGAAGCCGTCGCCGCGGAACTCGGCGGTGCCGCCGGCCAGTCCGCTGCCGCCGAGGCGGAAGCTGACCTTCTGGACGCCGTGGCCCGCGATCAGCAGGCCGGCGACCACCCGCAGCAGGAGTAGACCCGTGTTCATGATGGACTCCGGTCGGGTTCGGTTCCGGCCCGTCAGCCGGCGGCGTGCGGGTTGATCATGGACTGGGCGTAGACGACGCCCATGCCGTAGGCGCCGCCGTGCTCCTTGACCAGGTCGGTCACCGGGACGTAGGTCGCGGTGCGGGCCCAGTCGCGCTGGAGCTCCAGCAGCACCTGGAGCCAGGTGACCGGCACGGCGCCGGCGGCGGTCATCCGCTGCAGGGCGTGCTCGTGCGCCCGCGGGCTGACGCCGCCGGAGGCGTCGGCGACCACGTACACCTCGTAGCCCTGCTGGAGAGCTGACAGCGCGGGCAGGACCAGGCAGACCTCGGTCCACAGGCCCGACAGGATGATCTTGCTGCGGCCGGTGGCCTTGACCGCCTCGACCAGCGCCTCGTCCTCCCAGGCGTTCATGCTGGTCCGGTCGACGATCTCGTGGTCGGGGAAGACCGCACGCAGCTGCGGCAGGATCGGTCCGGAGAAGGACTCCGCCGCCACGGTGGACAGCACCACCGGAACGTCGAAGATCTTCGCGGCCTTCGCCAGACCGACGGTCGAGTTGATGACGGAGGTGCGGTCACCGCTTCCGGTGCCGAAGAACATCTGCGGCTGGTGGTCGACGAACAGCATCATCGAGTTGTCCGGGGTCAGCAGGTCGGGGCTGGGGGCGGCCTGGACGGCGGCGAAGTCGACCATGGTTCTCCTCTTTCCTGAGGGAGTCGGCGAGTTGGTGGGAGTCGGGCGCTCGGCCGGGTCATCGGGGCGCCACGCCTTGACGACGCTAGTGCGCGGCCGCCCGGTGAAGCTGCTCGCAGCGTGCCCGGGACTGTTCCGACACTGCACAGGTGGCGCAGCTCCCGGCCGGCCGCAACCGCCGTGCACTGCGAGGCAAGTGGTGATGCACTGCGGCGGCATTCCGCATTCGTCCCGCGCCTAGCCTTGCCAGGGCAGCCCCCGATGGCCGGCGCACACCCCGTCCGCGCACGCGGATCCCTCAGCATCCACCGCCCGAAAGGGAACTTCCTTGCCCAGCATGCCCGTTGCCGGCATCCGCCCCGGCACCCCGGACCAGTCCGCCGACCTGGTCATCCGCAACGCCAAGGTGTACACCAACGACCCCCGCCGCCCCCGGGCGACCGCCCTGGCCATCCGGGACGGACTGATCAGCGCGGTCGGCGACGACGCGGACATCGTCCCGGTGGTCGGCCCCGCCACCCGGGTCGTGGACGCGCTCGGCCGCCGGGCCGTCCCCGGACTCAACGACGCCCACCTGCACGTCATCCGAGGCGGCCTCAACTACGTGCTGGAGCTGCGCTGGGACGGTGTCCCGACGCTGCGCCAGGCCCTCGCCATGCTCCGTGTCCAGGCGGAGGCCACCCCGCCCGGCCAGTGGGTGCGCGTGGTGGGCGGCTGGTCGGCCGACCAGTTCGCCGAACGGCGGCTGCCCACCCTGGACGAACTCGATGCGGCGGCGCCCGACACCCCCGTCTTCGTGCTGCACCTCTACCAGTCGGCGCTGCTCAACCGGGCGGCCCTGCGCGCCGCCGGCTTCACCCGGGACACCCCGGACCCGGTCGGCGGCCAGATCGTGCGCGGCCACGACGGCGAGCCGACCGGCCTGCTGATCGCCGCCCCGGGAGCGCTGCTGCTCTACTCCACCCTGGCCAAGGCGCCGACGCTGGACGAGGCCGACCGGACCGGCTCCACCCGGCACTTCCTGCGCGAGCTGAACCGCTTCGGCCTCACCTCCGCGATCGACGCCGCAGGCGGCTTCCAGAGCTTCCCCGAGAACTACGGCACCGTCATGGACCTCGCTCGCCGGGGCGAGTTGACGCTGCGGATCGCCTACCACCTCTTCCCGCAGACCGCGGGACAGGAACTGGACGACCTCAACCGCTGGGTCACCACCGTGCGCCCCGGCGACGGCGACGCGTGGCTGCGCCTCAACGGCGCCGGCGAGAACCTCACCTGGGCCGCGGCGGACTTCGAGAACTTCACCGAGCCCCGTCCACACCTCGGAGCATACGAGAGCGAGTTCGAGAAGGCCGTCCGGCTGCTGATGGAGCACGGCTGGGGGTTCAGGCTGCACGCCAGCTATGACGAGACCATCCGCCGCGACCTCGCCGTCTTCGAGAAGCTCGCCGCCGAAGGCCTCTTCCCGCACGGCAACCGCTGGCTCTTCGACCACGCGGAGACGGTGAGTCCGGACAGCCTCGACCGGATCGCGGCCCTGGGCGGCGCCGTCTCCGTGCAGAACCGACTGTCCTTCCAGGGCGAGGCGTTCGTCGCCCGCTACGGCGCACCGGCGGCGGCCGAGGCGCCGCCGGTGCGCGCCATGCTGAACCGGGGCCTCACCGTCGCGGGGGGCACCGACGCCACCCGGGTCTCCTCCTACAATCCGTGGGTCGCCCTGCACTGGCTGGTCTCCGGCCGCGCGGTCAGCGGCCGGCGGCTGGCGGCCGAGCACAACCGGCTCAGCCGCGCGGAGGCACTGGAGCTGTACACCCTGGGCGGCGCCCGGCTCACCGGCGAGGAGGAGGTCAAGGGGCGTCTGACGGTGGGGAGTTACGCGGACGTCGCGGTGCTCGGCGCCGACTACTTCACCGTGCCCGAAGCGGACATCCCGCACATCGAGTCCGTCCTCACCGTAGTCGGCGGACGGATCGTCCATGGCGCCCAGGAGCACCAGGGGCTGGCCCCCGAGCTGCCCGCGGTGACGCCGTCCTGGAGCCCGGTCTCACGGTTCGGCGGCTACCAGGCCACCTCTGCACCCAGCCTGACCGGCGTCCACCAGGCCGAGCGGGTGGCGGAGGCGGTGGCGGCCTCCGACGAGCAGCGCGCTTGGCGCCAAGCCCGTGGCCTCGCCCTCCCGGGCCAGGGCGGGGCGCCGCTGGACCCGTGCTTCTCCTGATGTGGCATCAACTCGCTTATAAGGCAGAAACGGTGACCAAACCAGTAGAAGATCCCGCCGCCGCCCGACCGCGGCCGCCGCTCGCCGGTCCACAGGTCCACGACCGCCACCCCCTGGCTCTGGCCCTGTTCGCCCTCACCGCGGTCAGCGGCCTTCTCGACGCCGTGAGCTACCTGGGCCTCGGCCACGTCTTCACGGCGAACATGACCGGCAACGTCGTCGTCATCGCCTTCGCCCTGGCCGGCGCACCCGGGTTCTCCGTCATGGGCTCGCTGACGTCCCTCGCCGCCTTCCTCGCCGGCGCGGTCCTGGCCGGCCGCCTCGCGGCGCGCCACGGCACCGAGCGGCGCGGCCGATGGCTGCGCACCGCCCTGGTCCTGGAGGTCGCACTGCACGCCGCGGCGGCCGTCGCCGTCTTCGCCTGGAGCGCGAACGGGCCCACGCGGTACGCCGTGATCGCCGTCCTCGCCGTGGCGATGGGCGTCCGCAACGGCACCGTGCGCGGTCTCGGCGTGCCGGACCTCACCACCACCGTGCTCACCCTCACCCTGACCGGCCTGGCCGCCGACTCCCGCCTGGCCGGCGGCGCCGCGCCACGCCAGCAGCGCAGGATCCTCGCGGTCGCCACCATGCTGGCCGGCGCCCTGCCGGGCGCGGTCCTGGTGCTGCACGGACAGCTGGCCTGGGCCCTGGTGGCCAGCGCGGTGCTGGCGGGCGCCACCGTGCTGCTCTACCGGGAGTGAGGTGACGCACCCCTCGCCCACCCGCCCGAGGCCGAGCGGCACCTCTGCAGCCAGGGCTACCTGCAGGACCTGCTCGCCGTCCAACTCGGCGGCCGGACCGCCGAACCGCTCGTCTTCGGCGAGGGCTCCGGCGGCCTTGCTCGTGAACCGCTAGGTGTGCCACCAGGCGTCGGTGGCGTCCAAGGCCGCCCGGTGCGTGCTGGCGGCGGCGGGGCGGCCCGTGGTGGACTCCTCGCTGCGCCGCGCCCACGGGGTACAGGTCGGCGAACAGGCCGCCCGCCTGGGCGCCATGGCTATTGGTGGTGGGCAGCCGTGGGCTCGGAGGCTTCGCGGAGGCCTTGCCGGGCTCCGTCGGACAGCACTGCGTTCAGCACGCTCCGTGCCCGGTCGTGAGCGTGCGCGTCCGCTGACGCCGAGCCGCCGCGCCAGGCCGGCACGGTCACTGCTCGGCGTCCCCTGCCGCCCCGTACGTCTTCGTCCAGGTCGCACCGCAGCGGCAGTGGTACTGCTCCACGAGTTCGCCGTCGGTGGTCGCACCGAGACCGCCGGACAGCCGCACATGGACGTGATCACTCATGGCCAACCAGCCTTTGCTTCGTACCTCAACGGAGTTTCCCCATCATCCATGAGCCGCAGGAGCCCCGGAAGGGCAGTGAGACGGACCCCACACGCGACGACCAGCCGCCCGCGCACGGGATGGAGCGTCCTCGTGAAGGTGACGTGCCCCTCCCGGGCTGGACCGTCTGCGTGCTGCGCCGGTGCCCGATCGCGGCCCGGCGGCGGACGCCGCACGATGAGAGGAGGGGTGTTCGAACGAGTGAGGAGGATCGGACATGGCCGGCGAGATGCTCCACAGGCGTGCGCACTGGTTGCCCCCGTTCGCGGAGTGGTTCGAGGACTTCCCGATGGAACTGCGCATGCCGATGGGCGAGCACATGATCCGGGTCGAGGAGTCCGAGGAGGACGGGGCCTACGTGGTCAGGGCCGAGTTGCCGGGCATCGACCCCGCCAAGGACGTGGAGATCACCGTCGCGGGTGGTGTGCTGACGGTTCACGCGGAACGCAGTGAGGAGAAGAAGGAGAAGCACCGCAGCGAGTTCCGCTACGGCTCCTTCACCCGCAGCATCCGGCTGCCCGAGGGCGTGAACGAGGAGGACATCAGCGCGACCTACGACAAGGGCGTGTTGACGGTGAAGGCGCCGATCGGCGCTGTCGAGAAGGCGGCCCGGAAGATCGAGATCACCGGCGGCTCCTAACCGGCGGGCAGTGAGGAGGGCAGCGTCGAGGTGCGGCTGCCCGCCGGTGCCCCTCGACCAGCCGGCCAGTGCTCCTCGGCCTGGCCGCAGCAGGCTTCGACCGTCCGCTCTGCGCCTCAGCCGCTGCTACCTGCCGCGGCCAGGCGGCGGCGGGCGGTCCGCTCGATGTCGTCCATGGTGACGATCCCGACCAGCCGGCCGGCGTCGAGAACGAGGATCGGCGGCGGGGTGGCGATCCGGTCGAGGACCTCGACGAGATCGTCGCCGGGGGCGGCGAGAGCACACCGGGCAAGGGGGGTGGCCACGTCCCGGACGCGGAGTTGCGGTCTGTCGGGCGGCGGGATCAGGGTGAGGCGGCGCAGGTCGACCAGCCCACTCGGGCGGCCCTCGAAATCCACCAGCGGAATCGCGGTGTGGTAGGTCCGCGCCGTGACGTCGGCGAAGAAGCGCGCCACGGTGGTCCAGTCGGGCCCGGTGACCACGGGTTCCGACATCACGTGGGACACCCGCAGACCCCGCAGCGCGCCCACCAGCGCGGCACGGCCGATCTCCGCCGCAGCCGCGGACCACATGAACAGGCCGATGAGGACGAGCCAGAACCCGGCAGCCGCCCCGTTCAGCAGCAGCTCCGCCGCTCCGACGGCCGACAGCAGCACGCCCACCACCTGGCCGCTGCGGCCCGCGATCCGCTCCGCGCTCTCGCGGTCCCTGCCCCGCCACCACACGATGGCTTGCAGGACGCGTCCGCCGTCCAGCGGCGCCGCGGGCAGCAGATTGAAGATACCCAGCACGAGGTTCGCCCAGCCGGTCCACAGCAGCACGGCCGCCGTCAGCGTCCAGTGCAGGGCATGGTGGGTGCCGAGACCGGCGGCGACGGCGAGTGCCGCCAGCGCCAGGCTGGTCAGCGGTCCGGCCAGGGTCACGGCGAGCTGACGCCTGGGGGTTGCCGGGCGTCCCATCCGTGTCACGCCACCGAGTGCGAACACCGTCACGTCGTCGACGCGCGTGCCCAAGCGGCGGGCAGTGACGGCGTGCGCCGCCTCGTGCAGCAGCAGGCTCACCATCAGCAGCAGCGCCCCGGCCGCACCGGCGAGGCCGTAGACGGCCGCGGACCGGCCCGGCACCCAGGCCGGAAGCGTCTGCTCGGCAAGGCCGAAGCCGAGGAACACGACCAGGAGCGGCGCACTCCAGTGGATCCGCAGCTGAATGCCGAAGATCCTGCCCACCGGTACGGATCCGTTCATCGCTGCCCGCCCGAATCCCTCAAGAGGTGCCTACCGCTCCTCGCCCACTCCAATCTCCGCTCGCCACCGCGGTTCGGCACAGGGCCGTTCGGTCCGCACCACGGGGTTGGTCGGGGGGTGCGCGGGAGGTTTGTCGGGAGCGAGTTCGCACGCGATGGTGACGCGCAGGCGTCCGGCGGGCGCGGGCCGCAGCGTCAGGGAGACGTCCCCGATGTCCTCACCGAGCCCGTCGAGGGCTTCCAACAGGGGCGTGACGTCCCAGCGGTCGTGGCGGCTGCGAAGGTACCGACCGAGGGCGCGGTCGAACTCCGCGCGCCGAGCAGCATCGCCGTGGCGGTATCGGGCGAAGAGGTGGTTGCCGCGTTCGTCGGCTGTCCCGGTCATGCGGTGCGGTCTCCCTCCTGGTCGGCAGACGGTCCGGGTGGAGCCTCGGTCAGGCGCGCATCAGGAGGGTGTCCAGCGGCTCCCCGCCGTGCAGCAGGGCGATGGCCTCGGCGAGGAGCGGCGCCACGGACCGCACGCGGTGGGGCAGCGTCCGGACGCGGCCCGGGGGGACGGTGTTGGTGACCAGCAGCAGGTTGATCGGCAGCCGCGCGAGCCGGTCGGGTGCCTGCTGCACGAGCAGGGGGTGGGTGGCGGCGACGGTGATGTCCTGCGTCGCGCCCTGGGCCAGCAGGACCTGGACGGCCGCCTCGATCGTGCCGCCGGTGCTGATCATGTCGTCGACGATCACTGCGGGCCGGTCGGCGACGTCGCCGATCAGTTCCTCGGCCTGCACGTCGCTCCCGGAGAGGCGGGTCTTGTGGACGACGGCGACCGGCCGTCCGAGCAACGCGCCGTAGCGCTCGGCGAGTTTGACGGCGCCGAGGTCGGGTGAGACCAGCACGGCGGCTTCGGGCGCGTGCTCGGCCAGCGTGTGGGCGAGTAGCGGGACGGCGGTCAGCGTCTCGACCGGGATGGTGCTCATCGCCTCCAGGGCCGGGTTGTGCGGGTCGACGACGACCAGCCGGTTGGCGCCGGCGGCCGTCAGCGCGTCGAGCGCGACCCTCGCGCCGACGGACTGCCCGGCCCGGGTGCGGCGGTCCTGCCGGGCGTAGCCGAAGTAGGGCACGACGGCGGTGATCCGGGCGGCGTCCGCGCGACGGCAGGCGTCCAGGAGCAGCAGGAGTTCGACCAGGTGCCCGTTGACCTTGGGGCCGGTGGGTTGGACCACGTAGACGTCCTCGCCCCGCACATGGCCGATGACGGGCTGCAACTCGCCGTCGGGGAAGCGTTCGACCTCGCATTCGACCGGCTCGGTGCCGAGTGCCTCCGAGACGGCGTCGCCGAGTGCGGGATGGGCGGTACCCGACAGGATCCGTGGGTTCGTCATCACTCACTCCCATGGCTCCGGACACGCGCCACGCCGATGGTGCCGATCTACGGATACGGCACGTGGAGCGGTCGGCGGGAGTCCTCGGCCTCGGCCAGCAGGGCAAGGGAGTCCTGATACTCGCGCTGTCCGATCAGGCCCGCGACGAGGGCGGCGGCGAGCAACTGTTCGGCTTCCTCCCAGGTGACCACGATCGGGCGGGCGGTGTTCTGTCGGCGGGCCTCGGCGGGCTCCTCAGCCTGGTGTGCGCGTCGCCGTCCGGTGGCCCTGGCCGCGCCTGCCGCGAACCGGCCCAGTCGCCTGATCAGTGATGCGATCACGACCGCCACCTCCCGGCGAGTCCTCTCCCCACCAGCCTGCCGGACTATGGGCACCGGCGCATCAGCTGAACGCCCCGGCCGCCGGGGCAGACCGGCCCGCATCAGGGTGGCTGAGAGCCGCCGGGCCCGGCCCATCCCTCCGTCCGAAGTGGAACAATGGAAT
This sequence comes from Kitasatospora sp. NPDC048722, assembly GCF_040650235.1. NCBI lineage: Bacteria > Bacillati > Actinomycetota > Actinomycetes > Kitasatosporales > Streptomycetaceae > Kitasatospora > Kitasatospora sp. NPDC048722. Next base: position 12,219 of record NZ_JBEZGX010000039.1, on the reverse strand, counting down.
TGAGGAGGACTCCGGGTTGAGACGCGGAGTAGCGGCAGGTTGGGGCCGCGCACCGCGCGATCGCGTTCCGCGAGATGCGGACAGAGTCCTTCCTCTGTTGCCGTATGAGCCCGGATGCCCGTTCGTCGGCCCTCTCGGTGTGCTGCGAAAGCGCCCGGGCGGGCCGCCTCCTGGTGGCCGACGCGGCTCGGGTGGACGATCGTTCGTCCTTCCGGGCTCCGCCCGGCGCGTTACCCGAGGCGGTTGAGAAGGCGGGCCCGGCACGCACGGGGGCGGGGGCGGGTGTGTCGGCGGCAGCCGGGGCGGGTTCGACGGTGCGGCGGGCGGGTTCGAGGTTGCGCAGGTGGTGCGCGATCACGCTCGTCCGCTGCCGGGGAGAACCGCTGGACCTGGGCGTGCCACGGTCCGGCTCGCGTGCAACCGCTGCTCGTCGGGTGGCGGACCGGGGTCGGATGCCGAGTCAGTCGTGGGGGATGACGGTGACGGGGCAGGCGGCGTGGTGGATGGCGGCGTGGGCGACGGGGCCGATCCGGGGGGCCAGGCCGGTGCGGTACCCGCCACGCCCGACCACGAGGAGCGTTGCCCCGACCGCGATGTCCACCACGGCGCGAGCTGCACTCTCATGGCTCACGTGCTCGACGACGTGGACGTCGGGGTAACTCTCGCGCCACGGCAGCAGTGCCGCGGCCAGGGCCTGTCGGTCCGCCTCCTGCGCGGTCTCCTCCGGCGGGTGCTCGCGCGTGATCACCGACGGGTGGCGGCCGGGGGCGTGGACGGCGAGCAGGGGTGTGGCCCGTCGGCTGGCGGCGTCGAAGGCGAACTCCAGGGCGCCGTCGTACCCCTCTCGGAGGCTGACACCGACGGCGATCGCGCCGGCCTGCGCGTCCGGGGTCTTCGTTCCGACCGGCTGCTCGTACGCGCGGACCAGGACCACGGGCCGCTCGGACTGGGCGACGGTGTGCAGGGCGAGCGAGCCGAGGAGGTAGCCGCGGACCGCGCCGAGCCCTTGCGAGCCGAGAACCAGTAGCTCCGCGTCGTGGGCTGCGGGGAGAAGGGCTGCGGGGGCGTCGGTGGGCAGGAGCTGGGTGCGGATGAGCACGTCGGGGTACTGGGCTCGCAGGTCGGTCTCCACGTCCTGCAGGAGGCGCTCGGCGGCGACGGCCTGCTCGTCCTCGCGGGGGATCCGCTGTGCGGTCATGGGAGGCAGGACCCACAGGTGCAGCAGTCGCAGCGGCAGGCCGCGCAGTTGTGCCTCGCGGGCGGCCCAGCGGGCGGCGGACAGGCTCTCGGGGGAACCGTCGAGGCCGACGGTGATTTCCTTGGGCATCGCGGTCGTCTTCCGTGTCGTCGGTTGCATGGGTCTGGTCGGTTCGGGAGCCGCTTGGACCAGCGGGGTTCGACCCGGTGCCGGTCCGCGTCCCACTGGGCGTTGCGGCGGCGGTCCACCACGGGGGCGGAGCCCTTCCACGCGGCCAGGTACGGGGCGGCCAGGTACAGGAGGAAGATGGAGCCGGCGGTCACGGCGGCGGCCGTCCAACCGACGGCGGTGGCCTGGCCGCGGGTGATGGGCGGGGAGGCGACGGCATCGTGGCTGTCCGCCCACACCTGGACGGGGGTGCCGGCTTTCTCCTCGGGCCCTGACCGTACCGTCGTGGCCCGGGTGGCGCCGTCCGACGCGGTCCGGACGGCGGTCACCGGGACCTTGCCCGTGCTCTGGTTCGAGGGCATCGCGTTCGAGGGCATCGCGGCGTCGGCGGTCAGCTGCGCGGTGACGGAGTGCCGGGTCGTGGACCGGACCTGGCCGGTGTGCAGCTGGGCGCGGTAGGACAGGACACCGGCGCTCGCCGGGGCCGCCGGCAGGCCCACGATCACGATGGCCGGCAGGACACGTCCGAGCCACCACCGGGCTCGATCGGAAGTCCGGCGAGGCGGAGTGTCCCGCCTGAACCTGTGGGCATGATGTCCGCCTCCTCGTCGTCGAGGCGTGGGGTGCGCTGCTTCCATCGTCGGGTTCAGGGACGTTTCCGGTCATGGTCCGATGGGCCTACTCCGGGTCGGCGATCGGCCCTGTGCGGACGCCGGTGGGCCCTGGCCGCCGACCGGGTCGGCGGGCGAACCTGGCTGTATGGCGACGACCGGAAGCAAGGACTACTACGCGGTTCTCGGGGTCCCGCGTGACGCCGACCAGAGGACGATCAAGCGGGTGTTCCGGGAACTGGCGCGCACGTACCATCCGGACCGCAGCACGGATCCCGACGCCCAGGAGCGCTTCAAGGAGATCGCCGAGGCGTACGCGGTGCTGTCGGATCCGGACAAGCGGTCCGACTACGACCGCCACGGCACCACTGACCTCGCGGGCGTGTCCGTCGAGGATCTGCTGGCCGGACTCGATCTCGGCGACCTGTTCGGCGGCACGGGAATGCCCGGTTTCGGCGCGGGCGGCGGCCTGTTCGGTGGTCTCTTCGGGGAACGGCGGAAACCGGGCCCCGTCCGCGGGGCGGACGTCGAGATCGGCCTGACCGTACCGCTGGCCACCGTCCTGACCGGAGGAACCGGGACCGTGGCCATCCGCAGACCCGGCCCCTGCACCGCCTGTGCCGGGTCCGGCGCCGCACCCGGCACCTGGCCGCACGACTGCGATCGGTGCCACGGGACCGGAGGCGTGGTGACCGAGCGGCGCCAGGGCAACGTCGTCATGCGGCAGGTCGCCACCTGCACCGCCTGCGGCGGAAACGGCATCGTCATCGAGCAGCCGTGCCGCACCTGCGCGGGACGCGGCGAGATCGAGCAGAGCGAGGCCGTCACCCTGAAGATCCCGCGCGGCATCGCCGAGGGAGCCGCGCTGCGCCTGCTCGGGAAGGGCATGCCCGCACCGGCTCCCGGCGGCGCCGACGGTGACGTGTTCGTCGTCGTCCGCACCGCTGCCGACCCTCGTTTCGTGCGGCGCGGCGCCGACCTGTGGCACGGCGAGGAGATCACCGTGCCGGACGCCGTCCTCGGCACCACGCTGACCGTGCCGGCACTCGACGGCGACGTGCCGCTGACCGTACCGCCCGGCAGCCAGTCCGGCACCGTGCTCCGCATCCCCGGCCGGGGACTGCCCCGCCGGGGCGTCACCGGGCGCGGCGACCTGCACGTGTCCGTGACCGTCCGAGTCCCCGACCACCCCGGGCATGGGGAACAGCGGCTGTACCGACAACTGCGGGAGCTGGCCGGGTCTGCCGCGCAACCGGTGGACGGGGACCCGCAGCAGCGGGAGCAGGAGGCCCGGGCGTCGGTCGGTCGCCGTGTGGGATGGTGGCGAAAGTGGCGCAGGCCACGTGCCTGACCCGGTCGGACCCGGTCCAGGAACGGCACGGAGAGCACGGCGGAGAACGCAGGGAGGTGAGACCGTGGCCGCGGTCCGACAGCCCGAGTGGCGGCGGCTGGCCGCCGAGGGCGCGGGGACGTTCTTCCTGGTGCTGGTCGCGGCTGGAGCCGGGGTGGTCGATGCCGTGACCGGAGGGGGGACCGGAGCGTCCGCTGCGGCCGTCGCACCAGGTGTGATGGTCCTCGCGCTGATCTACACGCTCGGCGAGACCTCGGGCGCCCACTTCAACCCGGCGGTCACGCTGGCCTTCGCGGCGCGCGGGAACTTCCCGTGGCGGCGCGTCCCCGCCTACCTGGCCGCACAGCTGGCGGGAGCCCTGGCGGCAGCGGGGCTGCTACGCGCACTGTTCGGTACCGCGGGAGGACTGGGGGTCACCCGGCCGGGGCCCGGGGTCGGCGTCGGCGCCGCCCTGGCGCTGGAGATCGTGCTCACCCTGGGCCTGGTGACGGTGATCCTCGCTACCGCGTCCGGTGCCCGCAACGTCGGCCACAACGCGGCGATCGCCGTCGGCGGCTACATCGCGCTCGCGGGCCTGTGGGCGGGCGCGGCGAGCGGTGCCTCGATGAACCCGGCCCGCAGTCTGGCCCCGGCTCTGGTGGGCGGCCAAGGCGGGCCGCTGTGGATCTATCTGGTCGGCCCGCTCGCGGGTGCCGCGCTCGCCGTACCGCTGGCCTGGGCCCTGCGCGGCCCGCCCAGCCCCAGGGCGAGCCTGACAGCACAGGGCACGGACGCCCGGAACGGCCGGGACGACCTGGACGGCGACCCCACGCCCGGCGCCGAGGGTGCTGACCGGTCCGCCGTAGCGCCGGGCCGGGACGGCGGATCAGGCGAACGGGCTGAACGGGCTGAACGGGATGAGGGTCCGGGCACGGAGGGACCGCAGCGAGGGACACGCGAGCCGCCCGCCGCACCGTGAGTCCCGACGCGGTGGTGAGGGCCCGCAGCGAACGGCCGGTCGCCGGGGGATGGGCACCGTGCTGTACGCCGTCACCGAGGACGAAGGCGTCCTGGTGGGGTGGGAGCACCTGGCACGGTGGCTGCCGCCACCTGCCGGTCGTACGCGCGGACGGCCGCTGCGCGGGACTGCTGGGCGGGCCGACCTGGCGGTCGCCTGCGCCGCACCCGCCAGGGCGTTGCCGGGCACGACGGTCAACGATCTGCCGCGGGCCGACGCCCCCCCGAAGGTGTCCGCCGCGGTGGAGCCGAGCACCCACGCCCGGCACACTCGGGCGAACTGCTGCTCCATGATGGACGACTCGATCTGCTCATACCTAGCACTAGCCAGGAGCCCCGGGCCAGCGGGTCGTCGAAGGGCACCTGGTCGAACCCCGGGGCCGCCTTGCCCGGAGCCGGGAGGGCTGGCACCTGATCGACTGGGACCGTCGATGCGCCAGGCGGCATACTGGCGGGATGAGCTTCGGGGTGGGGTCCGGCGAGAGTAACCGGGGTGGCGGGGTGCTCCAGGAGACGCTGGGGCATGTGGCGGAGGGCCTCGGGGTCGTCTTGCGTGAGCCTGACGGGCAGTGGAGCGGCATAGCGGTGTACGTCGACGCGGGGCTCGGCCGGCGGGTGTCGGTGCGTCCGGCCGACGAGCAGCGGCGTGGCTTCTGGGTGTATCTCCAGAGCAACGGCCGGCGCCTGGCCTGCGGGTGGACCGTCGATCCGGCCGAGGTGGTCAGGGCGGCGGTGGCCTGGACCGGCGGAGCGGGGCTCGAGGAGACCAAGGAGCAGGCTCCGTGCATCGAGTTCCGCCCTTGGGCCCTCGCGCACGAGCGGGAGCCGCTCGGTGTTGTCGAGTTGGCGTGGTGCCTCAAGCTCGACGGCATCCACATGCCGCCGATGAACCGGTTTCCGCGCGTGCATGCGCTGTTGGCGGCCGCGTACACCCAGCCGGTGCTCCGCCAACTGATGCCGGTGACCAGTCACTTCAACCTCTGGTTCTCCACCAGTACCACGGCGCGATGGAATACGACTCGGGTCGGGTACATGATCTGGCCGCACGACGAGGGGTTCTACGGGGTACGGAACCGTAGCGAGTTGCTCGCGCGCTTCGAGACGCCGGAGGAGGCCGTCGCCTTCGTGGTCGCCGTCCTGCCGGAGGGGATCGGGCCGGCGCGTTAAAGCGTTGTTCGAGCGGTAGCGGCAGCGATCGTGTTCGTCGCCACGTCCCGTACTCCATCGGATGGTCCTCGGTCGGCATCGCGAGGCGCTTGTCATGCGGGTCGTCGGAGGGCCCCTGGGCACCGCCCAGGACTTCAGCCCGACCGACACCATGCCGCTCACCACTCGCGCAAAGATCCTGATGAGCATCGCCGCGCTGATCACCTCACTCCTTGTGATCGCCCGAGCCGTCAGTGCTCTGCATTGAATCAGCGGCCCGCATCGACGGGTCGCCGGTGGCGACGGGTGTCTCGTCGACCGAGAGCACCCCGTCGGCGCCGGTGACCGCGAGCAGGCGGGAAAGCTGTGGTGGGAGGGCTGCCAGGCGCAGGTCGACGCCGGTCTCGACGGCGATCAGCCGCGCACGCAGAATGGCGTTGAGCCCGGAGGAGTCGCAGAAACGGACCTTGCTGCAATCGATCACGACGGTGTCGACCCCGTCCTGCTCGATCGTGTGGAGTAGCTGGAGACGCAGCGCAGGTGCGGTGTCGCGGTCGAGGTCACCGGCCGGGCGGACGATCCGCAGCCCTGGCGGGGGCGCTTCGATTCCGGTGTGCGGGTCCGAGTACGGCCGTGCGGGTTCTGGAGCGGAGTCTTGTGCGGGATCCATGATCGGATTCTGGGGCAGTGCCCCGCACTCCCGCGTTGGCACTTGCGCCGTCTGGTGTGACAACACGCCCTGTGTTCCCGGCCGGCGCGGTACTCGCGGCTACCGAGGAAGTCGAGGAAGTCGAGGACAGCCAGTTCGACGGCCCCACCGGTGCCCGGCAGGCCGCCGGGGTCGGCCGGGCACCGGTGAGGCCGGGCAGGGCGGCTGTGATGCTGTCGCCCTGGCAAACGGTCGGGGCCGTCGCCGTGGGCCACGGTCCGCCGCGCACACCGGTCACCGGGATCGGGCTGAGGAAGTCTCCTGTCTCTGTGCCGCCGATGGCCACGCGTGTGACATGCTCGGTGCATGACGGACCTCGAGGAACCCGCTGCGCCAGCCCCAGGCCCGGATCCGACAGGAAACGCCGCCCTCGCCACGGTGGCCCGGCAGGTCCTGGCGAGCCTTCCCGGCTCGGTGGCGCTCTTGCGTCCCGAGTACGGGCGAGGAGGCGAGGTGACGGACTTCCGCTTCACCGCAGCCTCGCCCGAGGCCGTCGACATCGTCGGCCACCGGGGACCTGAGCTCGTGGGGCTGAGCGTCCGTGAAACCTATCCGGGCGTCGTCGGCAGCCCCTTGTGGAAGGGATACCTTCAGGCACTGAAGACCGGCGCAGGGTGGGAGGGGGAGTTGAAGTACGAGGAAGGTGCCGCCGGTGTCCCGCGCCTGTCCCGCTACAGCGTGCGCGCCGTACCCTGCCAAGGCGGACTGGCCGTCTCCTGGAAGCGTCTGGACAGAGGTGAGCGCGAGCAGCGACGAGTGGCGCTCATGCAGCACCTCGGCCGGATGGGCTGGGTGGACCGGGACCTGGTCAGCGGCGAGATCACCTGGTCCGAGGAGGTGTACTCGATCTTCGGCCGAGACCACGCGCTGGGGCCGATGCCCCTGGAGGAACTGGCCGCTCACGCCGTGCCCGAGGACCGTTTCTGCCTGAACGACGCGGTCCGGCTCCTGCTGAAATCGGGCGAGCCGATCGACCGTGTCTTCCGTCTCCGGCTACCCCGCAGGCCGGTGCAGCACGTGCGGATAGTCGCAGAGACGGAGACGGACGCCAACGGCCACCCTGTCCGGGTCCACGGCTTCTTCCAAGACGTCACCGCTGCCGAGCACGCCGAACAGCAACTGCTGGCGCATGAGCAGAATGCGCGCGCGCAGCAGAGTCAGCTGGCCGCCGAACGCGAGCTCGCGCGCCGTCTCCAGGAGACCCTTCTTCCGGTGCCCGAGCAGGTGCTGCACCTGGACGATCTCACCGTCGACGTCGCCTACCAGCCCGTCCAGGAAGGACTCGATCTCGGCGGCGACTGGTACAGCGCCATCGAACTGCCCGACGGCAGCGCCCTGCTCGTTGTGGGCGATGTCGCCGGCCACGGACTGGACGCGGTGGCCACCATGGCGCTGCTGCGCTTCACAGCCAAAGGCATGGCCATCACTGGTATGCCCCTGGTCGCGGTGCTGCATCGGCTCAACGTGCTGCTTCTGCACGCAGCGGAGCGCAAGGGCAGCACCGCCACCATGATCATGGCCGTCTACCAGCCCGCCACCTCCGGCCTGACCTGGGTCCAGGCCGGACACCCGCCGCCCCTTCTGGTGCGTGACGGCGAGGCCCGGTTCCTGGCCGCCCCCGCAGGTGTGCTGCTGGGCGCCACCACTACGCCTGTCTACGAGCAGGCCGAGCTTCGATTGCTTCCGGGCGACCACCTGTATCTGTATACGGACGGCCTGGTCGAGAACCCCGCTGAGACCATTGACGACGGACTTGCCCGACTGGCCCGGGCCGCCGCGGCCCACGCCGCCACCGGTTCCCGCCTCGACCGGCTCGTTCAGGCGCTTACCGAGCCCAGAACACGCCGCGACGACATCTGCGTTCTGCACATCAGCCGCTGATCGCTGCTGTGGGCTCCTCCTGCGCCCGAATCCTCGCCGTCCCCGTCTGCTGTGTGCCCCGACCTGCGTCCCGGGCGGGGCCGTGGCGCGCGCGTCGGACTGCCTGCACGCCGCTCCGCTGGCCTGACCGCAAGAAGCGCCATGCGCGACGCCGGGACCTGCCGGGCTGGGGCAGCCAGGGGCATTGGTGACCAGCCCCGGCACACGCCAAGCACGTGAAGATCACCCGAACGAGGGGCCCCACCTCGATGCCAATCACGCGGGGCTGATCGGCGCGCGGCTGAGGCTTGTCCGCTTTCGGGTCGAAGTCCGTCCCATCCGTCGGAAAGCACCCTCCGAACAAGCGGGCGGTGGGAGCACGGCGAAGGCACTTCACCCGATCGGTGGCCGCCGCCGTCGCCTTTCACGGCGACGGGGACGACCGACCTCTGGGGCGTCAGGACCCCGTATGCCCCAGGCACACCTTGGCCCGCCCGCGTCGACGTCCAGCTGGCGGACGGCCTGAGCGAGGCGGACGTGCAGCGGTGGATGCCCTCCGCCTCGCTGCTGCACTCCAACGGCGACGCCATGGACATCGCGGTCCGCGACGGCCGGATCGTCGGGGTCCGAGGTTGGGCCGGCGACCGCGTTAACCACGGCCGCCTCGACATCAAGGACCTGTTCGGCTGGCAGGCCAACGCTTCGCCCGACCGGCTCACCACGCCGCAGATCCGCCAGGACGGGAGGCTGTCCGCGCCCGCATCGACGAGCTGGAAGGCGCCCTTGGCATCGGCGCTCACGCCGACGACAACGGTCACTGCCTCAGCTGAGGCGGCATCGGCGGCCCAGGTTCGTCGTGCCGTGTGTGGCGGGGCGGGTGGACTGCCCGCCACACACGGCGGACGCGATCTGGACGCATAGTCGGTGCGGGTGCGGTTACACGACCAGAGGTCTGGCGATCGTCGACATCGGAAAGGGGTCTGCCATGGCGGACATCTCGCGCCTGCCCGGAGCCTTCGCGCACCAGTGGGACTGGCAGCTTCGCGGCCTGTGCCGTGAAACCGACAATGCCCTGTTCTTCCACCCCTCGGGTGAGCGCGGCGCCGCTCACCAGGCCCGCGAGGCGGCGGCCAAGGCCGTCTGCGCCGGGTGCCCTGTCCGCATCGAGTGCCGCCGCTACGCGCTGCAGACGCGCGAACCCTACGGCGTGTGGGGTGGGCTTACCGAGGACGAGCGGCAGCGGCTCCTGGCTCGCCGCCGCCAGCGCGCCGCCTCGGCCGTCGCATGACGGGCCGACGGCACAGACGCCGGACCGGCCTCCACCGCGCGCGGGGCCGGGTCGCCGGCCTCAGGGCACCTGGGTGAGCTTGCGGCGGGCGGCACGACGGCGCAGCCACTGGGTGTCGGTGGTGCGCAGCGGGGCACCTCCAGCTGGACGGATTCCTGCACCATGCTCAGGGTCCACGCCTCCCCTGCGTTCGTCGGACTGCCGTGTCCATCGCCTGCCCCGGCGCCCGGCGGAGCTATCCCCCTTGTGGCAGTGGCGGGGCTCGTTCGGGCCGCCGCCGGCTCCGGGCGGCGCGACAGCACCGACCGGCCTGGAGTCCGATCTGATGTATTTCGCCCGGTTTGGCGGCTGTGCTGGTCGGGCAGCCGACCGGCGGCGGATCCTGCACAGCCTCCGCCTCCGTGACCGCCGCTGGAAGGAGCACACGGCATGACCGTCAATCCTGGACCGCCGGAAGAACGCACCCACGCGCCTCTGGTCACCGAGACCCCAGACCCGGGCACTCCCTCCCAGGGCGAGCGTGACGCCGAAGACGGGGCGCTGGACGCCGCCCGCGCCCCGAAGCCGGACGGGCCGCTCACCACCGACCAGGGCGTGCGCGTCGACGACACCGACAACTCCCTGACGGTGGGCGGGCGCGGCCCCACCCTGCTGGAGGACTTCCAGCTGAGGGAGAAGCTCACCCACTTCGACCACGAGCGGATCCCCGAGCGGGTGGTGCACGCCCGCGGGGCCGGCGCCTACGGCTTCTTCGAGCCGTACGAGTCGCTTGCCGAGTTCACCTGCGCCGACTTCCTGCAGGAGCCGGGGCGCCGCACCCCGGTGTTCGTGCGGTTCTCAACCGTCCAGGGCCCACGCGGCTCCGCCGACACGGTGCGTGACGTTCGGGGCTTCGCCACGAAGTTCTACACCCGACACGGAAACTATGACCTGGTCGGGAACAACATGCCGGTGTTCTTCATCCAGGACGCGATCAAGTTCCCCGACTTCGTGCACGCGGTGAAGATGGAGCCGCACAACGAGATCCCCACCGGGGGCTCCGCGCACGATACGTTCTGGGACTTCTGCTCGCTGCAGCCCGAATCCACCCACATGCTGATGTGGGCGATGTCGGACCGGGCGATCCCCCGCAGCTTCCGGATGATGCAGGGCTTCGGCGTGCACACCTTCCGCCTCGTGACCGCCGACGGGCGCGCCACCTTCGTCAAGTTCCACTGGAAGCCGAAGCTCGGCACCTACTCCCAGGTCTGGGACGAGGCGCAGATCACCGCCGGACGCGACCCCGACTTCCACCGCCGCGACCTGTGGGAGGCCATCGAGGCCGGCCACTTCCCGGAGTGGGAACTCGGCGTCCAGCTGATCCCCGAGGAGGACGAGTTCTCGTATCCGTTCGACCTGCTGGACCCGACGAAGCTGGTACCCGAGGAGCTGGTCCCGGTGCGGCCGGTCGGCCGGATGGTGCTCAACCGCAACCCCGAGAACTTCTTCGCTGAAACCGAGCAGGTCGCCTTCCACACTGCCAACATCGTGCCCGGCATCGACTTCACCAACGACCCACTGCTGCAGGGCCGCAACTTCTCCTACCTGGACACCCAGTTGATCCGCCTGGGCGGCCCCAACTTCTCCCAGCTGCCGGTCAACCGCCCGCTCGCCGAGGTGCGCACCAACCACCGCGACGGCTACGGTCAGCAGGCGATCCACTCCGGCACGAGCTACGAGCCGAACTCCGTCGGCGGCGGTTGCCCGATGTCCATGGGCGGGGGCCGGCTGGCCGAGGGGGTGTTCGAGCACTACCAGGAGCGCGTCGACGGGCAGGCGATCCGGCGGCGCAGCCCCAGTTTCGCCGACCACTTCAGCCAGGCCGGGCTGTTCTGGCGCAGCATGGCCGACTGGGAACGCGAGCACATCACCGCCGCGTTCTCCTTCGAGCTCGGCAAGGTCCAGGACCAGGCGGTGCGGCGCCGGATGGTCGCCAACCTGGTCCACGTCGATCCGGAGCTGGCTGTCGAGGTCGCCCGCCGCGTCGGCGAACCCGCACCCGAACCGGCGCCCGCAGACGGCGGCGGCGAGGCCGGGGTGCGGGTCTCGCCCGCACTGAGCCTGGACAACCAGCGCGGCACCGGCATCGGTACCCGCAAGGTCGCCGTCCTGGTCACGGACGGCGTGGACACCGACCAGGTACGGGCCGCACAGACCCGCCTGCGCATCGAGGGCGCCACGGTGCAAACCCTCGCCCCGCACGGCGGGAGCGTGCCGGGCCGAGACGCGCAGGGCGTGGCGGTCGACCGGGCGCTGGCGACCACCGCCTCCGTGCTGTACGACGCGGTCGTGGTGCCCGATGGCACCGACGCGCTCGCCACCGATCCCGATGCCGTGCGGTTCGTCGCCGAGGCCCTGCGGCACGGCAAGCCGTTGGCCGTCCTGGGGTCCGGCACGACCCTGTTCGAGGCCGGAGCCGGTGGCAGGCCGGAAGGGGTGGCCGGGGTCGCGGTGCGCGGCAGCGGCCACGACGCCGACGCCGCGTTCTGGGACGAATTCGTCGCCCTGGCCGAGCGGCACCGCTTCCCGGAACGCTGACGAACCACGAACCACGAACCACGAACCACGCACGCGGCCGCAGGGGTGCATTCTGCGGGCCGGGTATGAACGAGGGCACCGACATGCCGCGTGCCGGCACATCGGGTTCAGGCCCCCCGACCGCGGGTGGGTCGCCCAGCGCGCTGAGGGGGCATCCGATCTGGGGTGCAGGTGGGTTGTCCCGGGCGAGTGACCGAAGCGTCGGGGGGTCCTTGCAGGGCTCGTGACGAGGGTGCCGACCGCAGCGCAGGGCGGCTGGCAGCAACAGGCCCAGCAGCAGGCCCCGCAGCAGCCGTACGCGCAGCAGCAGCCCGG
>NZ_JBEZGX010000038.1:0-95089 GCF_040650235.1 Kitasatospora sp. NPDC048722 | reverse complement strand
CCCGAGAGATCTACCGAGTCCTGACCACGCCCAGCACACCGAGCACCACCACCGAGCAGCTCACCATCGCTGCTTGACATCCATAAGAGCATCCCCCAGGAGCCAGCCTTGCGCACTACGCCGATCCTGCGCCGTGCCGCGCGCGCCGTGGTCCCCGCCCTGGCGGCGGCCGCGCTCGCGCTGGGCGCGGTGCCCGCCGCGAACGCCGCGCCCGCCGTCGCCCCCAGCCCCTCCCCCGCCACCCCCGCCACGGGAGCCGCCGCGCTCGACTCCGACACCGACGGCCCGATCGGGCGCGGCGAGGTCATGGACCGCGCGTGGTCGTGGATAGCCGAGCAGGTGCCGTACAGCCAGCAGGGCTGCCACGGCAACCAGTTCGGCTGCTACCGGCCCGACTGCTCCGGCTTCGTGTCGATGGCCTGGCACCTGGGCACCTCGCTCACCACCTGGACGCTGTGGAACGTGACCGCGGACATCCCGGCCGGCGACCTCCAGCCCGGCGACGCGCTGCTCAAGGACTCCGGCGGCACCGACCACGTCGCCCTGTTCGTGCGCTGGGCCGATCCCGCCCACACCCAGCCGGTGGTGCGCGAGGAGTACGACTACGGCCACGTCGCCGAGGAGCGCACCTGGGGGGACGGGCTGCGCGGCTTCACCCCGCGCCGCTACAACCGCCTGGACGACCTGATGCCCTACGGCTCGATCCGGGTCAAGTACGACGCCATGGGCGGCCTGAACAGCGTGCTGGGCGCGCCGATCCGCGGCGAGCGCGACTCGGCGGCCGGCGGGCGCTTCCAGCAGTTCCAGAACGGCATCATCCTGTGGCACCCGGACGAGGCCCACGCCGTCTACGGCGACATCCTGACCCGTTTCTGGGCCACCGACGCCGAACGGGCCTGGGGCTTCCCGACGATGGACGAGGCGGACGGGGCCGCGGCTCCCGACGGCACCCGCGGGCGCTACCAGTTCTTCGAGCGGGCCGTGATCCTGTGGTCCGCCCCGACCGGCGCGCACGTCGTCCACGGCGCCATCTACGACGCGTTCCACGCCGCCGGCCACGAGAAGGCCGTCGGCTACCCCGTCAGCGAGGAGGCCGACGAGCCCGGCGGGCGCGTCCAGAGGTTCCAGAACGCGACCGTCCACTGGAACGCCGCCACCAACACGACCTCGATCACCCGCCCCTGAGCGGGCCGGGCGCTCAGGCGGGCCGGGCGCTCAGGCGGGCTGGACGAGGCGGTTCTCGTAGGCGTAGACGACGGCCTGGACCCGGTCGCGCAGGCCGAGCTTGAGCAGGATGCGGCTGACGTGGGTCTTGACGGTGGCCTCGGCGAGTTTGAGCTCGGCGGCGATCTCGGCGTTGGACAGGCCCCGGGCGACCGTGATCAGGACGCTGCGCTCGCGGGCGGTCAGCGCGGCGACGGCCTCCTCCCCGCGGGTGGCGCCGCGGCCGTCGGCGGGCAGGTGGGAGGCGAAGGTGTCGAGCAGGCGGCGGGTGACGCGCGGGGAGACGACCGCGTCGCCCGCCGCCACGCAGCGGATCGCGGCGAGCAGCTCGTCCGGCTCGGCGTTCTTCAGCAGGAAGCCGGAGGCCCCGGCGCGCAGCCCGGCGAAGGCGTACTCGTCGAGGTCGAAGGTGGTGAGGATGAGCACCTTGGTGTCGGGGCGCTGTTCGACGATGCGGCGGGTGGCCTCGATGCCGTCGGTGCCGGGCATGCGGACGTCCATGAGGACGACGTCGACGGGCCGTTCGACGGCCAGGCGGACGGCCTCCTCGCCGTCGCCGGCCTCGCCGGCGACCTCCAGGTCGGGCTGGGAGTCGAGGGTCATGGAGAAGGCCAGGCGCAGCAGCGGCTGGTCGTCGACCAGCAGGACCTTGATCGTCATGCGGGGCTGGGCTCCTCGTCGGTGTCGCCGGGGTGGTCGTCGGTCAGGTGCAGGGTGGCGGCCACCCGCCAGCCGCCGCCGGGGGCGGGTCCGGCGGTGAGGTTGCCGCCGTAGGCGGCGACGCGTTCGCGCATGCCGGCCAGGCCCTGGCCCAGGCCCGGGGCGGTGGCGGTGGGGCGGCCGTCGTCGCGGATCTCCAGGGTGACGGCGGCGGGGGTGGCGTGGACGGTGACGCGGGCGCGGGCGCCGGGGGCGGCGTGCTTGAGGGTGTTGGTGAGGGATTCCTGCACGAGGCGGTAGGCGGTGAGCTGGGCGCCGGGCGAGACGGCGGCGCTGTCGCCGGTGACCTGGAGGTCGGTGGGCAGGCCGGCGGCGCGCACGTGTTCGGCGAGGACGGTGAGCTGGCCGATGCCGGGCTGGGGGTGGCGCAGCGCGTCGGGTTCGTCGGCGCGCAGGACGCCGAGGAAGCGGCGCATGTCGGTGAGGGCCTGGCGGCCGGTCTCGGCGGAACGGCGCATGGCGTCGGTGGCCTTGTCGGGGGCGGTGGCGTTGGCGTAGGCGGCGGCGTCGGCGAGGGCGACCATGACGGACAGGTTGTGGGTGACGATGTCGTGCATCTCGCGGGCGATGCGGGAGCGTTCCTCGGCGACGGCGAGGGCGGCCTGCTGGTCGCGCTGGTGTTCCAGGTCGCGGGCGCGCTGCTGGAGGGCGGTGAGCTGGGCGCGGCGGGCGCGGACGTTGAGGCCGAGGGCGACGGCGGCCAGGACGGTGCCGGAGAACAGGACGAACACGCGCAGCCACAGCGGCAGGTGGGCGGCGTTGCCGTGTTCGGTCAGCGGGGACCAGCGCAGCAGGGCCATGACGACGCCGAGTTCGGCGACGCCGTAGGCGATGAGGGTCAGGCGGCGCCGGCAGTGGGCGGCGACGGTGTAGAGGGCGAGCAGGACGGCCGCGTCGGCGGGCATGGGGTGGCCGGTGGCCCACTGGACGAGGGCGGCCAGGGAGATCGCGGCGAAGACCGGGAAGGGGGCGCGGCGGCGCAGGGCGAGCGGCAGGACGAGGGCGAGCTGCAGGGCCCAGAGCCAGGGGGTGGCGTGCAGCTCGCGGCGCTGGGGCAGGGCGGTGAGCACGAGCAGGCCGAGGGCGGCGGCGGCGTCGACGAGGGCGGGGTAGCGCTCGGTGAGGACGGCCGCGCGCAGCCGGGCGAGCCCGCGCGGGACGCGGAGGCGTCCTGCGCGGGCTGCGGGGGTGCGTTCGGCGGTGGTCACGGGACCATGCTCACACGGGCGGGGCGGGCGGCTGTCAAGCGTCGCGCCGCTTGAGGACGACGGCGGCGCCGATCAGGGCGGCGAGGACGTAGAGGCACATCACGCCGAAGCCGGTCCAGGGGGCGAGGTCGTGCGGGCCCTGCTGGAGGGTGGCGAGGGCCTGGCCGGCGTTGCCGGGCAGGTAGGGGGAGATGGTGTCGCGCCAGGAGCTGGGCAGGGCCTCGGTGAGCAGCGGGAGCAGCATGAGGACGCCGAAGACGCTGGCGATGCCGCCGGCGGTGTTGCGGATGAGGGTGCCCAGGCCGACGGCGAGCAGGCCGACGGCGGTGAGGTAGAGGCCCATGCCGAACACGACGCGGGTGACGCCGGGGGCGCCGAGGGTGGTGTCGAGGTGCTTGCCCGCGAGGATGGACTGGCCGACGAAGAAGGCGACCAGGCAGGCGACGGTGGAGACCGCCCAGGCGACGGCGCCGAAGACGGCGGCCTTGGCCCACAGCACCGGCAGGCGCTTGGGGACGGCGGACAGCGAGGCGCGGATCATGCCGGTGGAGTACTCGCCGGTGATGATCAGCACGCCGAGGACGCCGATGGCCAGCTGGGCGAAGTGGTAGCCCAGGAGGCTGTGCTCGGCGGCGCCGAAGTGCATCCGTTCCTCGGCGGGCAGGTGGTCCCAGCGGCTGACCGTGCCCCAGCACAGCAGGGCGCCGAAGCCGATGGTGAGGGCGACGGTGATGCCGAGCGTCCAGTAGGTGGAGCGCAGCGAGCGGAACTTGATCCACTCGGCGTGGACGGTCCGGGCGAGGGTGACGCCGGGGCGGGCGGGCCGGGAGGAGGGGGCGAACGCCGGGGTCGCGGTGGCCGCGGTGGGGGTGGCGGTGGTGGTCATGCGGCCATCTCCTTGACCGGCTGGGCGGGGGTGACGACGGCCTGGTACTCCACCGCGTCCTTGGTGAGCTCCATGAAGGCCTCCTCCAGGGAGGCCTGCTTGGGGGTGAGTTCGAACAGCACGAGGGAGTGGGCGGCGGCCAGGCGGCCGATGCGCTCGCAGTCGGTGCCGCTGACCTCCAGGCGGTCCGTCTCCTCGGTCTCCCCGGCCTGCGCGACCTGGACGCCGGGCAGGTCGGCGAGCAGTTCGCGCAGCCGGTCCGCGTCGGGGGTGCGTACGAGGACGGCGCTGCCGGCGGCGCGGGCGGTGAACTCGGCCACCGAGGTGTCGGCGATCAGCCGGCCGCGGCCGATGACGATCAGGTGCTCGGCGGTCAGGGCCATCTCGCTCATCAGGTGGGAGGAGACGAGGACGGTGCGCCCCTCGGCGGCGAGCGACTTGAGGAGGTTGCGGATCCAGCGGATGCCCTCGGGGTCGAGGCCGTTGACCGGCTCGTCGAGGATCACCGTGGCGGGGTCGCCGAGCAGTGCGGAGGCGATGCCCAGGCGCTGGCCCATGCCGAGGGAGAACCCGCCGGCCCGCTTGCGGGCGACCTCGCGCAGGCCCACCAGGTCGACGACCTCCTCCACCCGGCGCCGGGAGATGCCGTGGGTGGCGGCGAGGGCGGCCAGGTGGTTGAAGGCGCTGCGTCCGGTGTGGACGGCCCGGGCCTCCAGCATGGCGCCGACCTCGTGCAGCGGTGCGCCGTGCTCGGCGTAGCGGCGGCCGTTGACGGTGGCGTGCCCGGCGCTGGGGGTGTCGAGGCCGAGCAGCATCCGCATGGTGGTGGACTTTCCGGCTCCGTTGGGGCCGAGGAAGCCGGTGACGATGCCGGGTCGGACGGTGAAACTCAGGTCTTCGACGGCTGTGCGTGTGCCGTAGCGCTTGGTCAGGCCGACGGCTTCGATCATGGCGGGTCCTAGCGGAGGGGACGGTCCGGGGTTGTCGTCTTCCACGCTAGGCACCGGGTGGGGGGCGTTCGAGGGTCACCGGGAGGATCTTGCGGGGCGCCCGCTGGGCCGCGCGATGCACCCGGCGTACATCTCACGACGGATGCCGGGGCGTGGGGGCCCGCCGTCACGTTGGGGAGGAAACGTCACCGAACCGTGATGATCGCACGGCGGGTGCCGCGCTCTCTCATTCATCCTTAATGTCCGTGTTCGGCCGGCGCGGGTCCGCCCGGCCCGGTCTCGATTTTCCGTGCGGGGCTTGACCGCAGGTCAGAAGCCTTGGGACGGCGGTCTCGTGCGTTGACGTGCGGGATTGGCGGCCGATAGCGTCCCGTTGTTCTTTGCCAGCTCGGGGGTGCTGGTGTCTCTCCCGGGCGCATCTCTCTTTTCTGGAGTCCTCGTGCGCACCGTCCGCAGATTGCCCCGGCCCCTCGGCACGGCCCCGGCGGCACCCGCGTCGGACGGCACCCGCGCCCCGTTCGGGCCCCTGCCGGGCGGCGCCGCCGGCTGATCCCCTTTCCCCGCACCGGGTCGCCCGGTGCGTGACGACCACGACCTCCTGCCGTCCCGGCCGCTCCGCGCGGCGGCAGGTCCGCGGTGCGCGTTCTCCTGCCGCACCGCCCGTTTCGGAGCGATGACCAGGGCCGCCGGTGTGGATTGCGGATTCCGGCGGCCCGCACGGCACTTCGGTGCCCGATTCTGGATGGATTGCGAAATTTCGATGAGGATGTCTCTGACCTCACGGGCCAGGTCGCGCCTCGCGGCCGGACTCGTGACGGGCAGCCTGCTGACCGGGCTGCTCTCGACTCCGGCGCTGGCGGACGACGTGCCGCCGGCGACCGCGGCGAACCCGGACCGGGTGAAGGCCGTCGCCGTCTGGCAGGCCGGCGGACCGGCCGTGCGCCACGCCGCCGAGACGGCGCTGACCGGCTCGGCCGACGACCTGAAGGCCTTCCTGGCGACCGGTCAGGCCGCGGCCGCCGACCAGGACCTGCGGGCCAAGGTCGAGGACCTGGTCGCGAACTCCGGCCCCGGTGTGCGTGATGCCGGGCAGGCGGCGCTCAAGGGCTCCGCCGACGACCTGCGGAAGTTCCTCGACAAGGGCGCGCTGAAGGCCTACGAGGACGACCAGCGGGTGAAGGTCTCCCAGCTCATGGCCGCCGGCGGGCCGGGTGTGAAGGCCGCCGCCGCCAAGGCGATGGACGGCAGCCTGACCGACGTCAACACGTTCCTGAACGAGGGCCAGTTCAAGGCGAGGGACGACGACGACCGCGTCCACCTCTCACAGCTGATGTCCTCGGGCGGGGACGAGGTGAAGAAGGCCGCCAACACCGCGCTCAACGGTTCGATGGAGGACGTCCAGCAGTTCCTGCAGTACGGCTACCAGACCGCGGCCGCGCACGACCAGGAGAAGCTGTCGGTCGCCCAGCTGGCCGACCTGACGAAGACCGCCTCCGACCAGGCCGGCCAGCAGGCCCGCACGGCCGCGGACGCCGCCGGCAAGGCCATCGACGCCACCAGGCTGGCGAAGGAGGCCTCCGAGAAGGCCGCCGCCGAGACGAAGGCCGCGCAGGGTTCGGCCGGGCAGGCGTCGAACGCGGCCAGCCGTGCCGCGAACGCCGCCTCCCGCGCCGCTGCCGCCGCCCAGACCGCCTCCTCGGCGGCCAGGGCCGCCAACGAGGCGTCGCGCCAGGCCGCCAACGCCGCCGCCAACGCGGCTGCCGCCGCCACCAAGGCCGGCAACGCCGCCAACCGGGCCCTGGCCGCCGCGGCCGGGGCCGCCGGTGACGCCGGGCAGGCCGACGCGGCCCGCGCGGCCGCGGTCACCGCCCGCAACGCCGCCGTGGACGCCCGCACCGCGGGCGAGGCCAGCGCGTGGGCCGGCTACGCGGCCAACCAGGCGAACCTCGCCGCGCAGTCCGCCCTCTCCTCGGGCGACAACGCCGCCGCGGCCGCCCAGGCCGCCGCGGACGCCGCCGAGTACTCCGGCGTGTCCGCCGAGGACGCCGCCGAGGCCCGCCAGGCCGCCGCCCGCGCCCGCGCCGCCGCCCAGCGCGCCAGGAACGCCGCGAGCGCCACCATCACGATCGCCGCCCAGGCCGCCGCCGCGGCCGGGGACGCCCAGCGCGCCGCCAACGACGCCGCGGCTCACGCCGAAGCGGCCGCCACCGCGGCCGAGGAAGCGGCCCGGCACGCCGGCGATGCGGCCACCGCGGCCAACGTCGCGAAGGCCGCCGCCGAGGCCGCCGCCGCGGACGCCAACTCCGCCGACAACTCCGCCAAGCAGGCCCACAAGGTCGCCGACATCGCCCGCGCCTCCGACCAGCAGCGTCTGGACGAGCAGCAGGCCACCGAGATGGCCGCCGCCGAAGAGGCCTCCCGCGCGGCCGACGTGAAGGCGAAGACCGCGGCCTGGGAGTCCGGCAAGGCCACCCAGTTCGCCGCCGACACCGACCAGCTGATCAAGGACGCCACCGCGTCCGGCGTCGACGCCAAGACCGCCGTGCTCAAGGGCCGTCAGGCCGCGCTGCGCCTGCTGGACGCCGGCGGCCCGTGGACCAAGGCCGCGGCCCAGACCGCGCTGGAGGGCGACGACAGCGCCGTCCAGACGTTCCTGGCCACCGGCCTGACCACCGCCCGCGACTACGACGACCGCACCAGCGTCATGGCGATCGCCCAGTCCCCCGGCAAGATGGAGCTGCGCCTGGCCGCCGAGACCGCGTCCGTCGGTTCCTCCGACCAGGTCCGCGCGTTCCTCGCCACCGGCCAGTACCCGGGCAAGGACGACGACGACCGCGTCGCCCTCTCGCAGATCATGGCCACCGGCGGCCCCGGCGTGAAGGCCGCGGCCGGCAAGGCGCTGGACGGCACCATCGACGACGTCCGCGCCTTCCTGGCCACCGGCCAGTTCAAGGCCCGCGACGACGACAACCGCGTCCTGGTCACCCAGCTGCTGACCAGCGGCGGCCCCGAGGTCAAGGCGGCCGCCCAGGCCGTCCTGTCCGGCCCCGCGGACCGGCTGGTGCCGTTCCTGCAGAGCGGCCTGCCCAAGGCCCAGCAGCGCGACGCCGTGACCGCCGCCCACGTGGCGACCATCGCGTCCTACCTGGCGACGATCGACGGCTCGGTGGCACAGGCGAAGCAGTACGCGGCGCAGGCCGCCCAGTCGTACCAGACCGCGGTGGGCGCAGCCGCCGAGGCCGCCAAGTACGCCCAGCAGGCCAGCCAGTCCGCGCAGGACGCCCAGGGCTTCGCCAACCAGGCCGCCCAGTCCGCGCAGCAGGCGCAGGCCTCGGCGGCGCAGGCCGCCCAGTCCGCCCAGCAGGCCCAGGCCTCGGCGGCCACCGCCGAGGCGGCGGCCCGCAGCGCCAGCTACTCGGCGGTCGCGGCCACCAGCTACGCCGCCCAGGCCGGCCAGTACGCGTCGGCTGCGAAGACCGCCTCCGACCAGGCCCAGGCCTCCGCCGCCGCCGCCAACAAGAGCAAGGAGGAGGCGCAGAAGGCCGCCGACGAGGCCAAGGCCGCCGTCTTCACCAAGCAGTGCACCGACACCCTCGACGGCCAGCTGCAGAACCAGACGGCCACCGTCGACGCCAGCGGCCGGGTCTCCTTCATCGAGGCCGTCCCGCAGAGCGACATGAAGACCGAGCAGGGCAAGGACAACCTGGGCCGCTGCACCGCCGGTGACTTCGTCATGGGTCACGGCGACATCATGATCAAGAACGTCGACCCCAAGGTCTGGCACGACAACGGCAAGGGCACGGACGTCTGCGACGTCACGGTCAACGTCAAGGTCACCGGCACGGTCAACTACGTGATGAAGACCTGCCCGGAGCCGGGCCTGTCGATCGCGGCGTGCACCGGCAAGTACACCGTGTGGAACACCGTCGTCGTCGGCAGCACCCAGGTCAACGACCAGCGTGACGAGACCATCCAGCTGTCCTACTTCGACTACAAGCTGCACTACTCGCCGGAGGCCGTCCGCGGCCAGATCCTGTTCCACGCGTTCACCGACGACTTCGTCAAGTGCTACCACGACTTCGGCTTCAACAGCTCGTGCGCATGGGCGGCGTCGAACTTCATCCCCTACGGCACCCTGGCCAAGGGCGCCAAGGCCGTGGTGGCGTTCCGCTTCGCCCTGGAGACCGGCGTCGGCATCGAGGACGCCAGGCTCGCCGTGCAGGCCTCGCTCGACAGCTACAGCCAGGCGGCCCTCAGCAAGCTGACCTCCACGGCCGACGCGGTCGCGAAGTACCGTCAACTCCTCAAGGGCGGCGACGCCGGCGCGGACGCCGCGCTCCAGGCCCTGAAGCAGAACCAGAACATCGACCGCGAGCTGGTCGAGGAACTCCAGGCCGAGACCAAGTCCGCTGCGAACATCCGCTCGCTGTGCGAGGGGAACAGCTTCCCGGCCGGCACCAAGGTGCTCATGGGCGACGGCTCGACCCGCCCGATCGAGGAGATCCGCGTCGGGGACACGGTGACCGCCACCGACCCGGCCACCGGATCCACGAACGCCAAGCGCGTCGAGGCCACCATCTACACCCCGGACGACCGGGAATTCACGGGAATCACCCTGAGCGGTGCGGGTGCGGAGCTCACCAGCACCGACCACCACCCGTTCTGGTCGATCAACCGGAACGCGTGGGTGCGGGCCGCCGATCTCCAGCCCGGGGACGTCCTTCGCGGCCCGGACGGTTCGAGCAGGACGATCCAGGACGTCCGGCACTGGAACACCCTTCAGCCGGCCTACAACCTGACCGTGGAAGACCTCCACACGTACTACGTGCTGGCCGGCGCCCAGCCGGTTCTGGTGCATAACACCGGGCCGGCCTGCGAGCTCGCCGCGGCGGCGAGGAAGATCGACGTCCCGAACGTCAACTTCACGAACACCGTCGCGGATCACCTGCGGGAGTGGAGCAAGGATCTGCTGCCGTCGCGCGGCTACATGAACACCCCGCGCCTCGTCATCCAGGAGATCATGGCCGCGGCGACCCCCAAGTGGGATCCCCAGGGCGTGCCGGGCTACGTCTCGTGGGTCGTCGACGGGTCGAAGAACGGGTCGACCGGCGTTTGGGAGCTCGTGATCGACACGAACACGAATACCGTGGTCCACTTCCTCTACATGTCGAAGTAATCGAGGTTGACGCATGATTGTCGACAGGGCCCACGGTGCGCCGATGGGCGGACAACTCCTCTATTCGAAGTCCGAGTACAGCTTCAGGTACCGGCCCGATGAGGACGAGCTGGGCAGGCGGATCGGAACCGAAGGTTCGACCAGCATTGCGGTCGGAACCCTTCAGATCCAGGTCGATGTCTCCAGTCGACAGCTTCTGTTCGTCTGGGGATATCACCCGAATCCGGCGTGGCAGCCCGCCGAGCTGGCGATGCCGGCTGCGGATCCGGGCAGGCTGGAGGTCCCCGAGGGGATCCGTCTGGAGTCGGGCGTGGCGTATCGCCTGGCCGGAATCGGCGAATGGAAGACCAGCGTCGACCCGCAAAGCGGGCTGGTGAGGATCGCCAGGACTCCCGACCGGGACGAGGACTTCACCATGTTCGCGGAATCGATCACCGCGGGAAGGGTTGACGGGGAACTCCACTCCCTGTGGCTGCGACCCGACATGATCGACTGACCGCCCGCCGCCGGGTGCCGACCGCCAGCACGGCGGCGGCACCCGCGGGCACAGATCGAACAGCACCGAGGAACGACGCAGAAGGGCCCCGCCAATCCGGCGGGGCCCTTCTCGCAGCTCCCAGGACGCGGCCCGCCGGCGGTCCGTCACCCCATTCCTCGACGATCGGGTACCTCAACGCCGCCGATCTGCGCGAGCGCACCGCGCGCGGCGCCAAGGCGGTGGCCGAACCCGTCTTCTCGGAGGCCCCGATGGCCACGTCGCTGGGCGAGGGATACGTCTGCCTGGCCCGCCTGGACGAGTACTACCGCTTCATCACGACGAAGAACCAGGCGCTGCGCATGGAACTGTTCGAGTCCAGCGTGCGCGAGTTGATGGCCCGCACGGCCGCCGCCCTGGACAGCGCGTTCAGGTCCGCCGTGCGGCAGAACGAGGCCTGCGGCGTCGACCGCACCGCCCACTGAGGGCCCGCGGACTCCGTGTCGGGCCGGGGTGGGAGAATCCCGGGGGCGGCTGAGGCGGGGAGTCGGGGGAAGGGCGCGTGCGGGAGTTCGGGGGTGTGGAGAACCGGATCGAGGGCAGCACCGTCCACGGTGACGTCTTCCAGGTGGGGCGCGATCTGACCGTGGTGCAACGGCCCGCGGCGGTGGCGGCCGCGCCGGTGTGGCCGGTGGTGGTGGGCATAATCCCGCCGGAGGCCGGTGCCTTCCAGCCGCGCGACGCCCTGCAGCAAAGGATCGACGACGCCCGGGCGCGGCACCACGAGGGCGGGCCGGGCACGCCCGCCGTCCAGGTCCTGGCCGGCGGAGGCGGGGTGGGCAAGACCCAGCTGGCCGCCCGCCTCGCCCGCCGGGCCGTGCGCCGCGGCACCGACCTGGTGGTGTGGGCCGACGCGGCCGAACCCACCGGTGTCCTGGCCGCCTACGCCGAAGCCGCCGCGCTGGTGCGCGCCCCCGGGGTCACCGGCCGGGGCGACGACGTCCAGCGCGACGCGCAGCGCTTCCTCGCCTGGCTCGCCGTCACCGATCGCAGCTGGCTCGTCGTCCTCGACGACGTCACCGACTTCGCCCCCGGGCCCCTGTGGCCCGCCACCGACCGGGGCGGCACCGGCCAGGTGATCGCCACCAGCCGCCACCGCGGAGCGACCGCCACCGGCGCCGGACGCACCCTCGTCGAGGTGGACGCCTACGGCCCCGCCGAGTCCGCCGCCTACCTCGCCGAGCGCCTCTCGAGGGCCGGACAGCCACAGCTCCTCGACGACAGCGGCCCGGACCTCGCGGCCGAGCTCGGGCACCTGCCGCTCGCCCTCGCCCACGCGAGCGCCTACCTGCTCAACACCCGCCGCACCAGCACCGACTACCTCCACCGGCTACGGGCCCGCACCCGCACCCTCGACGCCCTCATGCGCCCGCGCGACGACACCGACGGCTACCACCGGCCCGTCACCGCCTCGCTGCTCCTCGCCCTCGACGCCGTGGAGCAGGAGGAGCCGGCCGGCCTGGCCCGGCCCGCCCTGCGCTTGGCCGCTGTGCTCGAACCATCAGGCCAGCCAATGGAGTTGTGGACGAGCCCGCCCGTGCTCGCCCACCTCGGCGCGCACCGCTCCGGCGGCGCGCAGCCGGACGGGGACGACGTCCTGGACGTGCTCGCGGCTCTGTACAACTACAACCTGCTCACCACCGCGGATCCGGGTCCGCGCGGCGTCACCCTCCACCCGCTCACCGCCCGGGCCGTCCTGGACATCACCCCGGAGGCGCAGCGCCCGTACGGCGTCGCGGCGGACGCGCTGGTCGCACTGTGGCCCCAGAACGACCACACGGACCGGGAGCTCGTCGGCGCCCTCCAGGCCGGCGCCACCGCGCTCTGGGCCTGCGCCGGCGACCGCCTGTGGGAGGCCGGGGGCGGCGCGCACCACGTCCTCGGCCGGGCCGGGAACAGCCTGCTCGCCCACGGTCTCCACCGGGCGGCCACCGACTACTTCACGCGTGCCGTCGCCGTCGGCCGGCGCGTCCTCGGGGAGGACCACCCCGACACCATCGGCGCAGGGGCCTGCCTCGTCATCGCCCACAACCGGGGCGGGCGGTTCCTTGAGGCCGTCACCCTGGGCGAGCAGGTTCTCGCCTCCTACCGGCGCGTCCTCGGCCCGGAGCATCCTCATACGCTCGGCGTCCGTTCCAACCTTGCCCTGGCCCACGGTCAGGCCGGTCACACCCGCGAGGCCGTCGCCCTCCACGAACAGCTCCTCGCCGACCTCGAGCGGCTCTTCGGGCCCGATGATCCCCACTCGATCGCCGCCCGTGCCAACCTCGCCCACGCGTATCACCGGGCCGGACGCACCAGCGAGGCCGCCGCCATGGGCGAGCAGGCCCTCGCCGACCAGGAACGCGTTCTCGGGCCCGACCACCCCGACACCCTCTCCGCCCGAAACAACCTCGCCGGCGGGTACCGGGCTTCCGGGCGCAAACGCGAAGCGGTCGCCCTGGGGGAAGAGGTCCTGGCCGGCCGCGAACGGGTCCTGGGTCCTGACCACCCCGACACCCTCGGCGCCCGCAACAACCTCGCCGCCTTCTACGGCGACGTCGGACGCACCGCGGACGCGATCTCGCTGGCCGGACACGTCCTCGCCGACCGCGAGCGTCTCCTGGGGCCCGACCACCCCGACACCCTCACCACCTGCAACAACCTCGCCCTCCTGCACCGGCAGGCCTGGCACCTCGACGAGGCCGTCGCCCTGATGGAGCGCGTGGTGCGGGAGAGCCGGCGCGTGCTGGGCGAGCGGCACCCGAGCACGAGCACCCGCCGGATCAGCCTGGGCAACGTGCTGCAGGACCGGGGCTGCTCCCGCCTGTCCGCGGATCCGGCGGCGGCGCTGCGCGACGCGAGGGCCGCCGCCGAGGTCCTCGCCCCCGGCCCCGGGGACGACCCGGACCGCTACCGGACGCCGCTGGCCGGCGCGTTACGCCTCGCCGCCGACGCGCTCGACGCAGCCGGGCGGCCCGAGGAGGCCGCCGAGCAGCGCGAACGCGCCCGGGCCCTGCGGCAGGGCGCCAGGGAGCGGCGCGCGCCGGAGAAGTGATCCTGCGTCCGGGCAAGACGGGCTCCGGAAAGCCCCCGCACCAGTGCCATGTCACACCCTTGCGGTGGCATATAACCTGTGACATTGTTCTGACCCTGAATCCGGTGACAGGTTGTCGTCAAGGTCCCCCTCCCTCATCGCCTCGTGGCTGACGCTCCGTTGCTCATCTCCCCCACTCAGGACAAGGACACCGCAGTGCGTCTGCGCCAATCCCTTCCCCTCCTCGTGGCCGGCGCCCTCGCCGGCTCCGCGTTCATGCTGCCGACCCCCGCCCTCGCCTCCCCGGCCTCGCCGGCCGCTGCTCCGGCGAAGGCGGGCGCCTCCCCCTCCATACCCGCGCCGTTCGGGGCCGAGATAGCCTCGCAGTCCTCCGAGGCGATGGGGCGCACGGCCGCCCCGCTGACCTCCGACCGGCTCGGGCAGGCCCTGCAGCCGGCCGGGACGGCCGTCCAGAGCGGGCCGTCCACGGGCGCCGACAAACCCGCGCCCGCACCAGTGAAGCATGCCTTGGCCGCCGCCAAGTCCGGCACGGACGCGGCCAGTTGCACGCCCGCCGACTTCGGGTCCCGCAGTGGTGCCGGCCTGGTCTCCTTCATCCAGGGCTCGACCACGGACTGCGTCAACACGCTGTTCAACGTCACCGGGACCGACGCCGGGAAGGTCTTCAAGCAGTCCCAGATGCTCACCGTCGCCGCCGCCTTCCAGGCCCAGGCCGCGCACTACACCGGCGACAACTCCACCGGCATCCTGCAGCTCGTGCTGTTCCTGCGGGCCGGCTTCTACGTCCAGTCCAACAACGCCTCCGCGGTCGGCCCCTACGACGCCTCGCTCACCTCCGCCGTCAGGGCCGGCCTCGACGCGTTCTTCGCGGGCACGCGCTGGCACGACGTCACCGACGCCAACGGCCTCGTGCTCTACGACGTGCTGATCCTCACCGACAGCGCCAACATCCAGGCCCAGTACCTGAACGTCTACAAGCAGGTCCTGAACGGCTACGACAACGGCTACAACGCCTTCCCGAAGATGGTGAAGGCCGTCAACGCCGTCCTGTTCGCGCCGCTGTGGCGGGCCAACTGGAACCCCGACTACGTCAGCGCGGTCGCCGCCGACCCGAGCGTGGTCACGGCCCTCGCGAACTTCGCGCAGAACCACAAGGACCTGCTCGGCACCGCCAACCAGTTCCTCGACGTCAACGCCGGCAACGACCTCGCCCGCACCGCCGGCGACGGCGGCTCCGTCGCCACGTTCACCCGGCCCCTCGTCAAGCAGGTCCTGGACGCCACCCCGGTCACCGGCAGCACCGGCCCGCTGTACGTGTACACCGCGTACAACGCCAACCAGTACGACAACGCGAAGTGCTCGTACTACGGCACCTGCGACCTGCCCGGCAAGCTCACCGCCGCCGTCCTGCCCAACACCCTGGTGTGCGACAACCGCACCATACGCGGCGAGGTCCTGTCCGCCGAGGACCTGGCCACCGTCTGCGCCAGCCTGCGCGGCGAGGACGGCTTCTTCCACACCATGGTCAAGGACAACGGCCCCGTCCCGGACCAGTACGGCAAGACCATCACCCTCGCCGTCTTCAAGAACCAGGCCGACTACCTCACCTACTCCTGGGCCATCTACAACAACTCCACCAACAACGGCGGCCAGACCGTCATGGACGTCACCGACCCCAACAACCAGCCGGTGTCGGTCATGTACCAGAAGTCGTGGAACGACGGCTTCCCCGCCAACGTGTGGAACCTCAACCACGAGTACACGCACTACCTCGACAACATCTACGACATGAAGGGCAACTTCGGCACCGAGATCTCCGTCCCGGACATCTGGTGGATCGAGGGCGTCGCCGAGTACGAGTCCTACAGCTACCGCGGCACCACCGACACCCAGGCCATGACCGAGGCCGCCGCGCACCGCTACAAGCTGAGCACCGTCTTCCAGAACACGTACGACAACTCGGACTCGGTGCGCACCTACCCCTGGGGCTACCTGGCCGTCCGCTACATGCTGGAGAAGCACCCCTCCGACGTCTACAGCATGCTCGGCCACTTCCGCACCGGTGACTACCAGGGCGGCTACGCGGTCTACAACAGCCTCGGCACCTCCTACGACGCCGACTTCGACGCCTGGCTGAACGCCTGCGCCGCCGGCGCCTGCTACGCCGACGGCCCCACCGCCCTGTTCGGCCAGTCCGTCGACGGCGCCACCGTCACCCTGACCGACAAGTCCGTGGAGACCAACTCCCAGGCGAAGCTGGCCTCCTGGCACTGGACCTTCGGCGACGGCACCTCCTCCGACCAGCGGAACCCGGTGCACACCTACGCCAACCCCGGCACCTACACGGTCGACCTGACCGTCACCGACAGCGCCGGCAAGAGCGCCAGCACCCCGTCCTCCGTCACCGTCACCACCGGCGCCGGCACCACCCTGCCGACCTGCACCGACCCGCGCACCGACGCGCTCGGCCAGAACTGCTCGCGGCCCGACCAGGCCCGCACCGCCGGCAACCTCGACTACTTCTACGTCTACCTGCCGGCCGGCACCAGCACGCTGAAGGTCTCCACCTCCGGCGGCACCGGCAACGCCTCCCTCTACTACAACGCCGACACCTGGGCCTCCCCCAGCGCCTTCACCGCCTCCTCCACCGCCCCCGGCACCACCCAGAGCCTCACCGTCACCAACCCGACGGCCGGCTACCGCTACATCAGCCTCTACGCCAACACCGACTTCAGCGGCGTGACGGTCAGCACCCAGTTCTGACCCGCGCACCGGCACGGCGAAGGGCGGCGCGTCCCCGACGGGGGCGCGCCGCCCTGGTGTTGCGGCAGCCGGTGAGGCGCGTCAGCTCTCGGCGGAGCGGCGGCGGCGCGAGACCGCGACCAGCGCCGCACCCGCGGCAACGGCCGCAGCCGCGCCACCGGCCTCCCAGCCGAGACCGTCCGTACCCGTGGCGGCCAGCTGGCCCGGACGGGCGGAGGTTGCTCCGCCAGTCACGGCCGTGGCGGTGCCGGTGGTGCCGGTGGTGCCGGTGGTGCCGGTGGTGCCGGTGGTGCCGGTGGTCGTGGTGACCGCGGCGGGCTGGACGCCCTGGCCCTGGCCGGACTCCGGCTGCGCGGCCGGCTTCTGGTCCGGGGTGCGGTCCTGGGCCGGCTTGCCGGCGGCGTCGGCCTCGTCCTGGGCACGGGCCGCGGCCCAGCCCTCCTTGAGGAACTTCGCGACGTCGTCGTTGCTGCCGTCGAGGGCCAGGAGCGCGGCCTTCTTCACGGCCGGCCCGCCGGTCTCGACGATCTGCGAGACTTTGACGCGGTTGTCGCTCGCGCGCAGCTGCGGCAGCTCGACCTCCAGGAAGCGGCGGACGTCGGCGGCCGTGCCGTCGAGCGCCTTCTGCGCGCCCGCCTGCACACGAGGGCCGTTGTTCTTGTCGGCGATGATGCGCAGCGTCTCGACGCGGTCGTCCTCGAAGCGGGCCGCGGCCCAGCCCTCGGTGAGGAACTTCGCGATGTCAGCGTCGGTCCCGTTCATCGCCTGGATCGCCGCCTCCTTGACCCCGCGGCCGGTGGCGGCCGACAGGATCTGGGCGACCTTCACCCGGTTGTCGTCCGCGCGCTGCTTGGGCAGTTCGACCTCAAGGAAGTGCCGCACGGCGGCGGCATCGCCCTTGAGGGCCTTCTCCCCCGCCTCGCGCACGCCGCGGCCGCACTCCTTGTCGGCGAGGATCGCCTGCACCTTGGCCCGGTCCTCGTCCTCGGCGCGGGCCGTGAACTGGCCCTCCTTGAGGAACTGCAGGATGGCGCCGTAGTCGTTGCCCCGGAGCGCGGCGTCAGCGGCCTTCTGCACGGCGGGCCCGGCGCCGTCGCTGATCTGAACGACCTTCACCACGTTGTCCTTGTGGCGCTGGTCCTCCAGCTCGACCTCCAGGAAGTGCCGCAGCTCGGCGGCGCCACCCTTGAGGGCCTTCTCCCCCGCCTCGCGCACACCGCGCCCGGTCTCCTTGTCCGCGAGGATGCGCTGCACCTCGGCGCGGTCGCGCGTCTCCTGGTCGTCCGCGTCCTGGTGTCCGGCGGTGTCCGGCGTGCCGGAGGCGGTGTCAGGGCCGGAGACGCCGGCCGGCTGCGGGCTGTCGGCGGCCGCGGCCGAGGACGGGAAGAGGACGGCGGGGGCCAGCATCGCAGCCGCGATCACGGCGGACACCTTGGGCAGCTTCATTCAGCAAAACCTGATTCATGCGAAGAGTTTGTGAACGACCACACTGTAGATCAACTCACACGATCTCCATACCAAGTTTTCAACCGACTGCATCACACCACACCACGCCCCTACCCTGACGCCATGGAGAAGAGCGAGCTGCTGGTCGACGTCCGGGGCCACGACATCGAGTCGTTGATGGACTTCCGCACGGCCCTCGTCGCCGTCAACCACGAAGCCCTGCACCACTGGCAGGGCCGCAGCCTGGACGCCCTGTGGGACATCATCGAGAACCGCGGGTTCTCCGACCTCCTCGACTCCCACGACGTCCTGGTCGTGCGCGCCCGGCGCAGCGCCTTCCTGTCGCAGGAGCATCCGGTGGGCCGGGTGCTGCTGGAGGTCTTCGCCGACGCGGCGCACGCGCGGCTGGAGCTGTTCTGACGCACCGCCCGCCGGGGACGGGTGTGGCGCCGCGGTCCCCCACGGACCGCGGCGCCGGATTTCCCCCGTTGTTCCCCCGTCTCCCCCTCTCCCCCTTCTCCCCCGTCCCTCCGCCGCTGTTGTCCGGTCAGGCGCCGGCCGGGTACCACGTGGTGCCGTTGCCGCCGGTGGCGGAGAGGGTCTCGGCGATGATGCCGGCGGGGTAGCGCGGGTGCTGCGCGAGGAAGCCGCTGAAGGAGTCCAGCGACGTCGCGTCGCAGACGCCGTCGGTCTTGATGCAGAAGCGCTGGACCGGCACGCCGCCGGGGAAGTTCTCCGGGCCGGTGCCCGGGGAGTACGCCACGAACGGGATCAGGGTGCCCTGCGGGACGAGGTGCCAGAAGCCGGTGCCGGGCTGCATCGGGTCGGAGTAGAGCATGCCGTCGACCTGCTCGCGGGGCACGGCGGTGCCGTTGTTGGCGATGGTCTGCAGCAGCAGGTCGCCGACCCAGGCGCCCTGCGAGTAGCCGGCGATGGTGAAGCGGGCGGTGGGGTCGGCCTTGTAGGCCTTCTCCAGGGCGGCCTTGGCGTTCCAGTAGCCCGCGTTGACGCTGTCGCCGAAGCTCGGGGTGAACAGCGGGGCCGGCATCTCGTTGTGGCTGCCGACGAACGGGCCGCCGCTGGCCGGGTAACAGACCGGGATCGCGGTGCTGCCGGCCGCGAGGTGCTGGTTGGCGAGGTCGAAGGTGTACGTGCAGCGGGGTGCGTCCAGGGCCGTCCCGGTTCCGCCGATCTCGATGTAGTAGTGGTGCGGCTGCGCGGTGTCGGCGTGCGCGGCGGTGGGGACGACGGCGGCGCCGGTGAGCGCGAGCGCCGTCGTCGCGAGGACGGCCTTGAGGCGGCGGGCGAGGCTGGCACGCATGGTCATGTGGGGTCAGCTCCCTCTGGTCGGGTGCGGCGCCGCGTCGGGTGCGGCGACCTGTGGCCATCGTGTTGTCCGGGCGCCGCGGGGAACCAGGACGGGCACCGGCCATATCTGGCCGGTGCCCGGATTGCCTGGTCAGGCCGCGTTCCTGACGCCGCCGTGGCGGGTGCGCAGGTGCGGAGGTCAGGAGAGCCGGCCCGCCCTGACCGCTCGGGCCGTCACGACCACGCCAGCCCCGCACGCGCCCGCCAGTACTCCCCCGCCGGCTCCGCGAGCGGCGCGAGGCCCGCGAGGTCGTCCGGGGTCAGGGGGTGGGCGGCGGCGGTGAGGTTGGAGGTGAGCTGGGCGGGGGTGGCGGCGCCGGACAGGACGAGGTGGGCCCAGGGCTGGGCGGCGGCCGCGGCCAGGGCCAGGGCGTCGCAGGTGGCGCCGGTACGGGTGGCGAGGGCGCGCAGGGCGGCGGTGTCGGGGCCGGTGGCGTTGCGGTCGGCGAGGCGGCCGTTGGCCATCGCCTCCTTGACGACCACGAGCCAGCCGGCGTCGTGGGCCTCGGCCAGGGCGGGGGCGGCGGAGGTCTCCAGCAGGTTCCAGGTGGACTGGACGGCGGCGAACAGCGGCTGCCCGTCGACCGTCACGGCGAGGGCCGCGCGGATCGCGGCGGCCTGGTCGGGGCCGCTGGTGGACAGGCCCACCCGCACGCCGTCGGCGGCGAGTTCGGCCAGGCGCCCGTGCAGGGCGGGATCGGTGAGGGCGGGACTGTCGGGGGTGACGGAGTGGACGAGGTAGACGTCCAGGTGGCGCCCGAGCAGGGCCCTGGTCTCCTTGACCTGGCGGTCGAACACCGCCGTCGAGTGCTCCTTGACCTCGTGCGCGGCCACCCCGGAGGTGCGCCAGCCGGCCGTGTAGGTGTAGCCCCACTTGCTGCCCACCACCGTGTCGGCCGCCTCCCGGGGGTGCTCGGCCAGCCACTGCGCGACGAACTCCTCGGCGCGCCCGTAGGAGCGGGCCGTGTCGACGTAGCGCACCCCGGCGGCGTACGCGGCGTCCAGCAGCTCGTGGGTGCGCCGGCGCAGCGCCTCGACGCTGCGTCCGGCGGGCAGGTCGGCGTCGCGCCCGAGGTTGATGTACCCCGGGCGGCCGACGGCGGCGGTGCCCAGGCCGAACCTGGTGATCGGCGCACCGGCGGGCGGGGTGGGCACGGCGGCACTCATGGCGGTACTCCTCGAAGATCGTCCGGTCGTCGTCACGGACCCTATCCGGCCGGGGCACCCTCGGCCGGGGCGCCTTCGGCCGGCGCCCCGGCCGCCGGGGCGTTGAGGGCGGTGAGCATCGCCGGGGTGAAGCCGAAGGCGTAGGTGGCGGCGCAGGCGGCGAGCGCGGCGGTGAGCCAGCCGCCGGTGTAGACGAGGACGGCGGGGCCGATGCCGTGGCTGCCGTCGAGCAGGGGCAGCAGGACGAGGCCGGAGGGGCCGATCGCGGTGGAGCCGGTGGTCAGGCCGAGCTGGGCGAACGTGCCGACGACGGCGCCGCCGACCGCGGCCCCGATCCCGGCCGTCACGAAGGGCCGCACCAGCGGCAGCGTGACGCCGTAGATGACCGGCTCGGCGACGCCCAGGACGCACGTGGGCAGCGCGGACCTGATGACGCGGCGCAGCGAGGGGTTGTGGCGGGCGCGCAGGTAGACGGCGACGGCGGCGCCGGCCTGGCCGCCGCCGGCCATGGCGAGCATCGGGTAGAGCGCGCTGTAGCCCTGGTGCTCGATGAGGGTGGTGTGGATCGGGATGAGGGCCTGGTGGAGGCCGAACATGACGAGGGTGCCGAAGGTGCCGCCGAGGAGGACCCCGGCGCCGGCTCCGGCGTGGGCGAGGAGCCAGGTGGCGCCGTTGCCGATGCCCTCGGCGAGGAGGCCGGCGAGCGGCATCAGGAGGAGCAGGGCGGTCAGGCCGGACAGGGCGAGGGCGATGGTGGGCACGAGGAGCGTCTGCAGGGCGTCGGGCACCCATCGGCGGGCCCACCGTTCGAGGGCCGCGCACAGGGCCGCGGCGGCGAGGGCCCCGAGGACGCCGCCCTGGCCGGGCTTGAGGTGGCCGAAGGGGGTGTGGGTGATGGCGGCGACGCCCGGGTAGACGACGATGCCGGCGACCGCGCCGCCGAGGACGGGGGTGCCGCCGAACTCTTTGGCGGTGTTGTGGCCGACGAAGACGGCGATCAGGGACATGAAGCCCTGGGAGAGGGCGGTGGTGACGGGGACGATGCCGGTCAGGGCGCTGGTGTGGGTGGACAGGGCGAGGGAGTTGAGGGTGGCGCCGAGGCCGGCGACGACGCCGCAGGCGATGAGGGCGGGGATGAGGGGGACGAAGATGTCGGCGATGCGGCGCAGGAACAGTTTGCCGGGGGTGGCGTTGCGGCGTGTGCGGTCGTCCTTGAGCGCGGCTCCCCTGGCGGCGAGGGTGTCGGCGTCCGCCGCCGGGGTGGCCGTGTCCGCCGCCGGGGTGGCGGCGGACACGAGTTGCTCGAACGCCTGGGCGACGCGGTCGACGGCCGCCGGTCCCAGGACGATCTGGTAGGTGCCGTCCACGACGACTCCCAGCACCGCCGGGTGGTCCTTGATCTGCTGGGTGCGCGCGAGGCCCGGGTCGGCCAGGCCCAGGCGCAGGCGGCTGATGCAGTGGGCGGTGGAGGTGACGTTGGCGGCCCCGCCGACGAGGGCGAGGAGGTCGCGGGCGGTGCCGGTGTGCGTGTCCGTCATGAAGATCTGATTGCCCGCGCGCGGCCTGGGCATACCGATCATCGTCCGTACCCACCCGGCCGCCCGTTCCCTGCGAAAGGCCCCCGCATGCTCGACTTCGACGCCTCCGGATTCCTGCGCGACGGCGCGCCGCACCGCATCGTCTCCGGCGCGCTGCACTACTTCCGCGTCCACCCCGACCTGTGGGAGGACCGGCTGCGCCGGCTGCGGGCGCTGGGCGTCAACACCGTCGACACCTACGTCCCCTGGAACTTCCACGAACTGCCCACCGGCGAGGTGGACTTCACCGGCTGGCGGGACGTCGCCCGGTTCGTCCGCGCCGCGCAGGCCCTGGGCCTGGACGTGATCCTGCGCCCCGGCCCGTACATCTGCGCCGAGTGGGACTTCGGCGGCCTGCCCGCGCGCCTGCTCGCCGTCGACGGCCTGCGGCTGCGCTGCTCGGACCCCGCCTACCTGGCGGAGGTGGACGGCTGGTTCGACGCCGTCGTGCCCGAGATCCTGCCGCTGCTGGCGAGCCGGGGCGGGCCGGTGGTCGCGGTGCAGGTGGAGAACGAGTACGGCAGCTACGGGCGCGACTGCGCCTACCTGCGCCACCTGCGCGACGGCCTGGTGCGCCGCGGCGTGGACTGCCTGCTGTTCACCGCCGACGGCGCCCACGACACCATGCAGCAGGGCGGCACCATCCCCGGCCACCTGTCCACCGCGACCTTCGGCTCCCGCGCGCCCGAGCGCCTCGCCGTGCTGCGCCGCCACCAGGCGTCCTCCCGGCCTGGGCCGCTGACGGCGATGGAGTTCTGGATCGGCTGGTTCGACCGCCTCGGCGAGCCGCACCACGTGCGCGACCCCAAGGAGAGCGCCGCCTCGCTCGACGAACTCCTCGCCACCGGTGCCTCCGTCAACCTCTACATGGCTCACGGCGGCACCAACTTCGGCCTGTGGGCGGGCGCCAACCACAGCGGCGCCCACCCCTGCGACGCCGGGTTCGAGCCCACCGCCACCAGCTACGACTACGACGCGCCGATCGGCGAGGCGGGCGAACTCACCGAGAAGTTCCACGCGCTGCGGGAGGTCATCGGCCGCTACGTGCCCCTGCCGGAGGGCGAACTGCCCGCCGCGCCGCCGCGCCTGGCCCCGCGCCGCCTGGAGCGGGCCGCGGGCGGGGCCCGGCTCCTCGCGGCCCTGGACTCGCTGTCGGCGCCGGTGCGGCGGGCCTGCCCCGAACCGATGGAGCGCCTCGGCCAGGCCCGCGGCCTCATCCACTACCGCACCCGCGTGCCCGGACCGCGCCCCGAACTGCCGCTGCGCATCGACGGGCTCGCCGACCGCGCCCACGTCTTCGTCGACGGGCGTCCGCTCGGCGTCCTGGACCGCAACAGCCCCCGGGCGACGCTGCCGCTGGCCACCGGGCCCGGCGGCGCCGTCCTCGACATCCTGGTCGAGGCCTTGGGGCGGGTGAACTACGGCCCCAACATGGACGACCGCAAGGGCATCACGCGGGGCGTCGCGCACGGCGGCCAGCTGCTGTTCGAGTGGGAGATCCGGCCGCTGCCGCTGGACGACCTCTCCGCCCTCCGGCTGGAGGAGCCGGAGGCGGTGGCGCTCACCGACGGCGATCCGGCGTTCCACCGCTTCGAGACCGACGTCGACGTGCCCGCCGACGCCTTCGTCGCCCTGCCCGGCTGGGGCCGCGGCCTGCTGTGGCTCAACGGCTTCCTGTTGGGCCGCCACACCGTCGAGGGCCCCCAGCGCACCCTCTACGCCCCGGCCCCCCTGTGGCGCCCGGGCCGCAACGAACTCCTCGTCCTCGAACTCGACCACCACGGCGAAGCCCTCGAAGTCCGCGACCGCCCCGACCTCGGCCCCACCGCCCAGGCCCCGAGCAGCGAGTACTGACCCGGGGCGGGGCGCTCACCGCGTGGGAAGTCGGCCCTGTCGACTTCTCGCGCGGCGGGTCCTCGTGACGGTGCGGCGGGCGCTACCGTTCGGTGGGGCCGGTGTCCCCGGTCCGCACGGCCGCCGCTGCCTCCAGCAGGGACCATCCGTCGAGCTCCGCCCGCTCCCCCGGCCGCCATCCGCGGGCCGAGGCCGCGTCGAGCAGGGCCCGGACGGCGCCCGGTTCGTGCAGGTTCAGGTCGGCGCCCCGGGTGAATCCCACGTCCCCGGACCCCAGCGGGGCCCCGCCCACGTACCGGCCCGGGCCCTCCGTGAAGACGATCCGCAGCGGGCCGCCGGTTCCGGCCGGCTGGGGGTGCAGGGTGACGGTCGCGCAGCAGTCCGCCCGCCGACCGTCGCCGGGCGCGCGGTGGCTGTGGCGCAGGGTCCACAGGTACACGTGCCCGTCGGCGACCAGGCGGCGGGGGTTCCTCGGATGACGGGCCATGCAGGCGAGGGTACGCGCCCCGACGGGGGCCGAGGGGCCGGGGCGGAGGCGAGTTCCTCGCCCACCGGGGCGCACAGGAAGTCGGGCTCGTCGACTTCCTGCGCGGTCGGGGATCAGGCGGCGCGCTGGCCGTGGAGGAGGAGCGGCATGGCGCGGCCGGTGAGCGCCTCGGCGACGCGGGCGGCCTGGGCGGGGGCCATCACCTGGCCGAGCTGCTGGACGGGGACGAAACGGGCGCCGAGCAGTCCGCTGCGGTGCTGCGGAGGGACGGTGAGCTGCTGGGTGGTGGTGCCGCCGTCGAAGACGAGGTTGAGGCGTTCGAGATAGCGGTCGGCGGGGGTGAAGTCGACGGCGAGGACGTGGGTGAGGCGCCGGGAGACGCCGGTCTGCGCGAGGAGGTGATGGGCGGCGGCCTCGTGCGGGGGTTGGTTGGGGCGGGCGGCGCCGCCGGGCAGGATGAAGCCGTCCATGTAGTCCGGGTCGACGAGCAGGACGTCACCGCGGGGGTTGCGGACGAGAGCGAGGCAGCCGAGCCGGCACACGGGCGGCTTGGCGAGGAGGCGGGGGTCGCGCACGGGGGTGCTACTTCCTGTTCCGGAAACACCAGTTGATCAGAGCGGCGAAGCCGAGCAGCCAGAGGAGGCGGGCGACGAGTTCAGGAGTCATCGGCGGCGAGGCGCTCGAAGTGCAGGCCCTTGCGGAGCAGTTCGACGATCCGGACGACGTCGGAGGTACGGACGGCCCCGAGGGAGATCAGGTAGCACCCGGTGCGGCGCCCGAAGTCCCAGTCCACTTCGAGGGACGGCAACTTGGCCCCACCCAGGGCAAGAACCGCCGCCAAGTCATCAGCGACGAGGGCGGCTTCACGCCGCTGCTCGGCGGTCGCCCGGTTGAGCAGCGAGGCCATCACACACCGACCCTGCGGTGCACCTCGAAAACCCGCCACGCCGAGAACGCGGCACAGAAGGAACGGAAGGACGCCAGCTCACCGGTCGAGCCGCAGCGCAGCCACTCCCCCGTGACCTCGTTCCGCACCCGGTAGCAGCGGGCATCGGGGTCCCAGCGCACCCCGTACCCGTGGAGCTAACGAATCTGCTTCCATCTGCACGACTCCCATCACGTGGCTTATGTGAGGATCATCGGCACCCATATGGCTTAAAGATGTTCCATCTCGCGGACACCTGCGACCTCTTGGCGCTACGGTCCAAGAAAGCCCAAACGTCTCAGGATGCCCCCTTGAACACTGCGCTTCAACAAGGTATGGCAGCGGCTCGTATGTCCCCCCGTCAGCTGGCGGCCCGGGTCGGTGTTACACCTAAGACAGTGGAACGCTGGCTCTCGGATGCGTCTCTCGTGCCGCATCAGCGGAACCGTATCGATGTCTGCGCGGCTTTAGGGGTTGATGAACGCGTGATCTGGCCGAACACCGTCCGGGCGAATGTCAAGACCGGACATGACCGGGAGGTCTTCGCCGTCTACCCGTACCGCTCGGCCTGCCCGCAGTCGGTCTGGGGACAGTTGATCGCCGAGGCCAGATCCGACATCTTCCTCGCGGGATACACCAACTACTTCGTCTGGCTGGAGCAGCCCGCCCTGCTACAGACCCTTCGCCGCAAGGCCGAGGGCGGCTGTCGGGTCCGTTTCCTCCTAGGGGACCCCAGCTCTGACGCGACCCGACAGCGTGAGCAGGTCGAGGACGTGACCCTCACGGTGTCGACCCGGATCAGGATCACGCTGGAGAACCTCGCCAAGCTCGCCGACGTCGCCGGCATCGAAGGCCGCTTCAGCGCCATGGACGACGGCCCGAACCACATCGGTCTCTCCGTCTTCCGCTTCGACGACCACGCCCTCGTCACTCCCCATCTCGCCCGAACCGTCGGCCACGACTCGCCACTGATGCACCTGCGGCGCAGCGAGGAGAACGGCATGTTCGACCGCTTCGCCGAGCACGTCGAGGAACTCTGGTCCCGGGGCAGCGACATCCACCCCGCCACGTGATCACCCCGGCGCAGGAAGTCGACCCCGCCGACTTCCCACTCCTCCGAGCCCTGCCCTCCCGCTCATGAACAACGACACCGAGCACCCCCGGCCCGCGCCGCTCCACTCCGTGTCCGTCGCGGGTGCGGTCGTCCGC
The DNA here is from genome assembly GCF_040650235.1 of Kitasatospora sp. NPDC048722. Taxonomy (NCBI): domain Bacteria; kingdom Bacillati; phylum Actinomycetota; class Actinomycetes; order Kitasatosporales; family Streptomycetaceae; genus Kitasatospora; species Kitasatospora sp. NPDC048722. The sequence goes on along the minus strand of NZ_JBEZGX010000038.1, from coordinate 68,557 downwards.
GAGGATGGGCGTGTGCTGGCGATCCGCCGGGCGGACAACGGTTCCTGGGAACCCCCGGGCGGGGTACTGGAACTCACGGAGACCGTCGAAGACGGCCTGCGCCGCGAGATCTTCGAGGAGACCGGACTCAAGGTCGGTATCGACCGACTGACCGGCGTCTACAAGAACATGACCCGCGGCATCGTCGCCCTTGTCTTCCGCTGTCACCCCGAAGGCGGCACCGAACACCTCTCCGGCGAATCCACCGCCATCGACTGGCTGACGCCCGCCGAAGTCACCGACCGCATGAGCGAGGCCTACGCCGTCCGTCTCCTCGACGCCCTCGACGCCGGCCCCGCTCGCATCCGCGCCCACGACGGCCGCCGTCTCACACCCATCCGCACCGGCGAATGCGACGCCAAGTAGCCACGTCACCCCTTCGGGACGCCGGGCCCGCGCCCTCACGCCCCCGACCGCAGGGGCTCCAGGGCCGCCGGGGGGAGTGCGCCCGCGGCGGCGGAGCCGGCCAGGAGGTCGGCCAGGGCGTGGGGCGGGGCCGGTTCGGTGGTGGCGGTGGCGGCGGTGATGCGGTCGAGACGGAAGCCGCGGCCGGCGTGGCGGGTGCGGCACCAGGCGATGAGGTACCAGTTGCCGCCGGCGGTGAGCAGTCCGGCGGGTTCCACCTCGCGTTCGGTGGTCCTGCCCGCCGCGTCGGCGTAGGACAGGCGCAGCACGGTGGCGTCCGTGAGGGCCCGTTCGACGGCGGTGCGGACCGGTTGTCCGGTGCGGGCGGCGGGCAGGGCCACGATGCGGGCGGCGAGGTCGCGGGCGGCGGTCGCGGCGGGGCCGGTGATGGTGGCGGCGATCTTCTGGGAGGCGGTGCGGGCGGCGCCGGCGTAGGGGGCGCCCGGGTCGGCGGCGGCGAGGGCGGCGACCAGGGCGGAGGCCTCGTCGGCGGTGAAGCGGATCGGGGGCAGCGTCATGGCCCGGTCGATCGACCAGCCGCCGCCGCGTCCGGTGGTGGCGCGCACGGGGAGGCCGGCGTCCATGAGGGCCTGGAGGTCGCGTTGCACGGTGCGGGTGCTGATCTCGAACCGGGCGGCGAGCGCCGCGACCGTCAGGGGTCGCGGCGCCGCGGCGCGCAGTTCTTCCACGAGTGCGTACAGGCGCGGGGTGCGGTTCACGGTGCCGACGCTACCGTCAGGGCCTCACGCGCCGGTCAGGAAGTCGCGCTCGCGCTGGTGTTCGCGTTCGGTGATGGTGAGGGGGAAGAGGGTGAAGCCGTGCATCGCGCCGGCCACGACGCCGAGGTGGACGTCCGAGCCGGTGGCCTGCCAGCAGGCGGCGAGGAAGCGCGAGTCGTCCAGGAGCGGGTCCTCGGTGCCGGCGACGATGCGGGCGGGCGGCAGGCCGGTGAGGTCGGCGAAGAGCGGGGAGACGCCCGGGTCGCGGCGCTGCTCGGCATCCAGGCCGGGCGTGAAGAGCTCGTAACTTCCGCGGAGGGCTTCGGTGTTGCTGAGCAGGGGCCGGGAGCCGAACAGGCGCTGGCTGGGGGTCATCGACAGGTCGTAGGGCCCGTATACCAGGTTGGCGGCCCGGAACGCGCCGGTGACGCCGTGGCGGTCGCGCAGGCGCAGCAGGGTCAGGACGCTGAGGTGGGCGCCGGCGGATTCGCCGCCGATCATCAGGCGCCGGGTGCCGAACTCGGTCTCGGCGTGGTCGACGAGCCAGCGGGCGGCGGTTTCGCAGTCGTCGGGTCCGGCGGGGAAGGGGTGTTCGGGGGCGAGGCGGTAGTCGACGCTGAGCACGGCGAGGCGGGTCCGCCGGGCGAGGTTCCACAGCCGTCCGTCCTGGCCGTCGGCGGAGCCGAACGCCCAGCCGCCGCCGTGGATGTGGAGGTAGACGCCGTCGACGTGCTCGGGGACGAACGCCCGGAGTCCGACCCCGTCGGCGACGGTCCGCTCCTGCGCCTGCGGCAGGCGCTCGGGCGGGGTGTCGCCGCCGAGGCGGTTGGCGCGCAGGCGGGCGAGGGTGGCGGCGTCCAGGGTCGCGGACCGGGCCGGGCGGGTCGCGGCGGCGGCCTCGAACTGGGCGTTGAAGGCGAGGGTCTCGGCGAGGCAGTCCTCGTCGGTGGTCGCGGTCATCGTGGTGATCGTCATGCGTCGATGCTCACAGCCTTCCGCGACAACACCGTGTCACCCTTTCCGGGTGATCTGAGTCACACTCCTGTCGCATCGTCAGCCCCGACGGCCGGGGGCGGGGCGGGGGCCTATCCCCAGGGCTGCGGTCGGCCGTGTCCGTCGGCGGCGGCCGGTTCGCCGGGGGCCTGGGCCGGGCGGCCGCCGGAGGGGCCGTGGACGGTGCCGTAGGCGGCGGCGGAGGACGTGGTGCGGATCGCCTGTGGGGCGGCGGGGGTGGCCGGGACGGCGGGGGTCATGGGGGTGCCCAGGAGGCGGGGCGCGCGCAGGGTGGTGGTGGGCTGGTCCAGGCGCAGCACGAAGTTGGCGTAGTCGAGGGGCTTGCCGGGGAAGTGGCGGTCGCTGCTGGTGAGCAGTCGGCCGCGCAGGCCGGCGTGGTCGGTGAGCGGGCCGGGGGTGGTGCGCACGTTGGGCTCCCAGGTGCGGCCCCAGGCCAGGTGCTCCAGGGCGAGCGTCCAGGTGTCCTCGTCGACTTCCAGGGTGGCGCCGGGGCGGCCCGGGATGACGCGGGTGCCGTGGGGGCCGCGGACGACGGCGCGCTGCTCGAAGTCGGCGTCGCGGGTGAGGACGGTGATGCGCCACGCGCCGTGGAAGGTGAGCACGACGGCGTCCCCCTGATCTCTCGCGCGCCGCGGGCCGGCGCGCCCCTGCCTGCCTCAACGGGCGCGGGCGGACGTCGCGTTCAGCGGCGGCCCAGCGGGGGGCGGCCGTGGGCGGAGAGGACGAGGGCGGCGTAGTGGGGGGCGTCGAGGCGTACGCCGTGGCGGTCGAGGAGGGTGAACAGGTCGGCGAGTTCCGGGGGTTCGGTGCCGCGCGGGCGGCGGTCGCAGGTGGTGGGGAGGGTGCCGAGGGCCGGTCCGCAGCCGGTGCGGCGGGTCGTGGTCAGGCGCAGGCGCAGCGCGAGGCGGGGGGCGGCGCTCTCGGAGTCCTCGCCGAAGTCCATTTCGAGGCCGGTGACGTCCTGCCAGCGGTAGCGGCGGCTCAGCAGGATGCGGGTGAGGGCGAGTCCCTGCTCGTCGGCGCGCAGCCGGAAGGTGCGGGGGGCGGCCAGCGCGACGGCGACGGCGGCGGCGGTGACGAGCAGCAGGGACGGGAGGACGCCGAGGCGGTCGACGGCGCCGCTCTCGGCGAGGACGACGGCCGACAGCAGGCCGGCGAGGGTGCCCAGCGCCCAGCCGGCTCCGCGCCACAGGAAGCCGAGGCGGACGGTCGCCGTGCCGTTCGGGCCGTCGGTGGCGGCGGTGTGCGGGCGGCCGGTGCGCGGGCCGGTGCCCGCGGTGTTGTCGGCGGTGTTGTCGGCGGTGTTGTGCGCGGCGTCGTTCACGAACCTCCCGGGGCCGGCGGTCAGTCGGCCAGGATGGCACCCGTCGCTCCACCGGTCAACTGGCATGGAAGAGTTGGCGCACCGCATCCACCCGGGCTCATCCCCTTGAGCTATGGTGATCGCGCAGGGTCTCCTCCGTTCACCCAGGCTGCGGCGCGGAGGTCACGGGCGGGAGAGGGGTTGCCATGGCGGAATCGCCCCGCGAGGACGGGCCGGTCGAGACGTCCGGGCTCGCGGCCAGGATCGAGGCGCTGTTCCAGACGGTCCGCCGTCCGGACCGCGAGCAGTACACCAACGAGGAGGTCGCCCGGGCCTGCCGCGAGGCGACCGGGGAGTCCTTCTCCACCACCTACCTGTGGCAGCTGCGCACCGGGCGCAGGGACAACCCGACCAAGCGCCACCTGGAGGCGCTCGCCCACTTCTTCCAGGTGCCGCCCGCCTACTTCTTCGACGAGCGGCAGGGCGCCGAGATCGCCAAGGAGCTCGCCCTGCTCGGCGCGCTGCGCGACGCGGGGGTGCGCAGCCTGGCGCTGCGGGCGGTCAACCTCTCGCCGGAGGGCCTGGACACGGTCAGCGAGCTGATCGACGTCATCGCCCGCCGGGACTCCGCCCGCCGCCCGGCCTCGTCCTGATGCGTTCCTGACGGTCTCCCGGCGGCGTGCGGCGGGAACGACCGGTCGGCGGCCGGCGTCGTCGGGACGAGTCCGTGACGAAGTCCGCGGAACCCCGGGAGACTTCCGGACGACTCGACTCATGCGGGGACGAGTCACGGCGACGGACCGGGGCCGCACCCGGGGCGCGGGGAACGACCGGCCGGGGAGCCGGAGGGCGAGGAGGACACACCGTGCGGGGTGCGTGGGGTTACCGGTCGGTACTGCGGCGGTGCCGGCGGATGGCGCAGGAGCTGGACCTGCCGGCACCGTTCGACCCCGCCGTGCTCCTGGACCGGCTCGCCGGCCGGCGCGGGCGGCCCATCGAGCTGGTGCCGGTCGCCGCGCGCCCGAACCTGCCGTGCGGGCTGCTGGTGTCCACGGCGGAGGCGGACTACATCCTGTACGCGGCGGACACCAGCCCGCTGCACCGCCGGCACATCCTGGTGCACGAGATCGCGCACCTGCTGTTCGACCACGCCGGTTCGGCGCCGATCACGCCGGTGTCCTCGCAGGCGCTGCTGCCCCACCTGTCCCCCGCGCTGGTCCAGCGGGTACTGGGGCGCACCGGGTACGACGAGCCGCAGGAGCGCGAGGCGGAGCTGCTGGCGTCGCTGATCCTCAGCCGGGCGGCGAAGGCCGACGCGGCGGCGGCCCGCCCGGGCTCGACGCCGGCGCTGGACACGCTGTTGTCGGCGCCGCCGCCCTCCGGCTCCGGTTCCGGCTCCGGGGGCGGGGGCGAGGGAAGGAGCGGGGGCGGGCGGCCGTGAGCGAGCTCGCGCTCTACCCCGTCGCCGCGTTCTTCGCCCTCAACGCCTACCACCTGGCGCGCAGCACCCGAGCCGCCCGCAACGCGCGCAGCCCGCGCGACGGCGCCCGCGGCGGGTGGGCCGGGCTGGGCGCCGCCACCCGCTACACCTGCTACTGCACCGCCTTCCTCGGCGCGGCCCTGCTGCTGCTCGCGCCGCCCACCGTCACCGGCGCGGCCCGGCTGCTGAGCCTGGCGGGCCTGCTCGCCTCCCCCGCGCTGCCGCCCGTCCTGCTCGGCGACGCCCTGCACCTGTGCGCGACCGGCGCGATCGCCCTGCTCACCGTCGCGCTGGCCTCCGGCGAGCCCGCCCGGAACGCCGTGCGGCGCCAACTCGGCCTCCTGGGAACCGTCCTGGCGCTGTGCGCGGTGCTCATCACGGCCGCCGACCCGCACGTGACCACCGGCGACCTCACCGTCGCTCCCGCCGGACGGCCCTACCTGGCCGCGTACAACGGGCTGCGCACCCTCTACATCGCGTACTGCCTCGCCGCGCTGCTGCGCCAGGTCGCCCGCCGGGCGCACGCCACCGCCCGCGGGCACCGGCGCACCGGACTGCACCTGCTGACCCTCGGGCTGGCCGTGGGCCTGGTCTGGGACGCCTGGGGCATCGACGACGTCGTGGACGCGGCCACCAGCGGCGGCCAGAGCGCGGGCGAGGACAGCGTCTCCGCCGTCCTCGGGCTGCTGTGCACGGCGCTGCTGGCCGCGGGCCTGTCGACCACGCTGTGGCCGGCCGCGCTGACGCCCGTCCGCGTGTGGCTGCGGACCCACCGGCGCTACCGGGCGCTGACCCCGCTGTGGACCGAACTGCACACCGTGCTGCCGGAGATCGCGCTCGCGCCCGCCCACCGGCTGTTGCCCCGGCGGCTGCTGCCGCCGCGCGACCCGCAGTTCGCCCTGTACCGGCGGATCATCGAGATCCACGACGCGCGCCTGATCCTGCGCCACCACCTCGACCCGCGCAGCCCGCAGTGGCTCACCATCGCCGCCCGCCGCTTCCCGCCGCCCGCCGCCCTCGCCGCGGCGACCGCGGAGGCGGCCGCGCTGGCCGCCGCCCTGGAACGGGCGGCCGCCGGCGCCCTGCCCACCCCGGTCGCCCCGCGGGCCGTCCCGCCCGCCGAACCGCCGTGCGCCGCGCTGGAGTCGGAGGCCGATCGCCTCGTCGACCTCGCCCGCGTCTACACCACGTCCCCGGCCGTCGCGCTCGTGCGCATGTACGCCCGAGCGGCGCGGCCGCCGCCGTCGTGAGGAGGCCCCACGCGGCCCGCCCGAACGTCCTGGTGCCGTGGCCGTCGCGCTGATCACGGCGGCCGGGGGGCTGTGGCACCTGTTCGCCGTCGCCCCCGGAACGGACCCCGCACACGGACCGGACCACACACACGGAGCGAACCAACACGTCGTGCCTGCACCGGAGTTGGCGGCTAGCCGCCTCCTCACCCCGGCCTCCGGGCCGACGCCAGGGACCGCAACCGGACGTGGACGGCGGCCGGTTCGGTGCCCGTGAGGGCGGCGATCCGGTCGGCGGGCAGGTCGAGGGCGAGGTGGAGCAGCAGGACGTCCTGCTGGGGTGCGGTGAGGTGGGCGACGGGGCCGAGCGTGCGGGGGCCGGCCAGGGCGCAGACGCGGTCGCGGACCGCCTGCCAGGCGCAGGCGGCCGGGCTCGCGGTGGCGAGAGCCTCCAGCCAGCGCCCGGCGAGGTCCTCGAAGGCGCCCTGGACGGCGAGTTGCGCCTCGGCCGGGGAGAGCAGCAGAGCGGCGTAGGCGAGGTAGTGCCGCCGGTGGAGGTCGTGCAGCGCCCACAGGCCCAGGGCGGGCGCGGGGGCGGTGACGGCGGCGGGGGTGCGTCGTATTGGCATGAGTGTTCCCGTGGTGGCGCGGGCGGGGCGGGCCCGCGGCCGGGGGTTCCTGGTGGGTGACCCGGCCGCGGGCCCCGGTCACACGAGCACCGGCGGGCTGTCCCCGGTGTCCTCGGCCCGTTCCGCGGCGTGGCTGTTGCGCAGCGTGACCCACAGCTTGAGCAGGTTCTCGGTGGAGATGCCGCCGCTGGAGTTGCGCATGGCGCGGGTGAACTCCCCTTGGTAGGTGCGGGGGTTGACGGACACCGGGGTGCGGGCGATGGCCGCCCGGTCCCAGGCCGTCGCCCACAGTTCCCGGCGGGTCTCGCGGACCCCGCAGACCTCCATGTAGGTGCGGAACACCGGCTTGTGCAGCGGCGCCTCGCCCTTGAGGACCAGGGCCAGGGTGCTGGAGGGCAGGCGCGCGCCCCTGGCCCGGGCCCGGCGGTCCAGTTCCTCGAGGGCCGGCCAGTCGGCCTTGCGCCGCATCTCGTGCATCGCGCGGCGCAGGTCGGCGAAGGAGTCGACCTGCTCGGGGTGCAGGGGCCTGGGCGCCCTGCGGCGCTGGGGCCCCGACGGGCGCGGCACGTGCGCCCAGTAGTTGGCCTGCGCCCATTTGCGGCGGGCGGCCCTGAGGTCCCCGCCGCATTCGCGGGTGAAGGCCTCGACGACCGTCCAGTTGGGTACGGTCCGCCCGCCGGCGGCCCGTTGCAGGGTGGTGGGATGGTAGTTGGTGCGGGCGGCGAGCTGTCGGTACGTCAGCCCGGCCCGTTCGCGCTGCTCGCGCAGCCAGGCGGCCAGCCGGCCCAGTGCCGGGTCACTCGCCGCGACCGGTTTCTCTCTGCGTCCCATCGCGGGGGTCTCTCGCAGGCGTTTCTCTAGGCCCGCTCCCGCCGGAGCCTGAGTCCCAGCAGCAGCCCGCCGGTGGCCAGTTCGAGCGCGGCCTGGGCCGACAGGCCGGCCTCCACCAGGACGGCCGCCGCGGCGACGACCACGGTCACGACCACCACGATCACGACCGTCTCGACGGGTCCGGGTCCCCACGGCCGCCGGGGCCGCCGGGGGCGCCGCACGGAACGCCGCACGGACTGCCGCACGGACTGCCGCGGGCGCGGCGCGGTGACGGCGTCGGCGACGCATCGGGCCGGGGTGCGCTTCTTCCGTTTCCTCGTCATCGACGAGACCTCCTATAGCACTGTCACTCCAACAGTCGGACGTCTTCCCGTGGTTGGCGTCACCGGAAGGGCCCGTGCGAGGTAACACTCTGTCAGGCGTACGGGTGATTCCCAATCGGTTCGGTGAACGTCGCGCAGATTGATGCGACCGCGTCCCGCCCCCTGGCCGCCGTCCCGGACGATCTCGGTCACGAACGCGCAGGCCGGAGTGTTGAAACCGATAATTGATGCGCTTTCGTGCAACATCCCCTTGTAGGCCACCCTGGCCGGATGTGACGATTTGCAGCGGCGTCGTCCGGACCCGCGGGTCCGGAGCCCGGGGGCGCTGTTCACTCCAACACATTTCGGGAACACCGGCAGCGGGCCGTGTTGGCGCATGGGCCCGCCCGAGCAGCAGAGACCGCCCGGCCCCGACAGGGGCGAGCGGTCTCTGTGCGTTGTCCGTGGTCCGTTGTCCGCGGTCCGTTGTCCGGCAGGTGGCCGGGCCCCGCCACCCGCTCCCCGGCAGGTGGCCGCCCGCCGTCGCCCGGCATGCCGAAGTCCGGACCGTTCGGATCGCCCGCCGCGCCGACGTGCAGGGGGAGGCGAGGTGGGGGTCAGCGCGGGCGGTACCTCCGGTACCGGACGTACAGCACGATGCACGTGATCGCGCCGACCGCGCACACCGGCAGGCTCAGCCCGACCGCCATGATCACGCCGTCGCCGACGCCCGGCACGGTCTCCTCGCTGACCATCCCGTTCGCGTCGGTGATCCTGCGGGTGGTGTCCGTGTGGTTCCCGAGGTAGGTGACCATCGAGACGCCCACCGCCAGGAACGCCACCGCCCCGCCCAGGAACCAGCCGCCCGCCCGGGCCTGCCACTCGTCCCCGGCCAGCCGCCGCGCGTCCGGGCTGTTCTCCAGCACGGCCCGGCCCAGGCCGGAGGCCCCGGCGGCGTGCCCGTCGATGTGCAGGCGCGCGCCGCCGTCGAGGGCGAGGCGGCAGCGGTAGTCGTTGCCCAGCCGGCGGGCGAGGCCGTGGATCCTCGGGGTCCCGGGGATCGTGATCGACACGACCTGGTCCCACTCCCAGCCCGCCGCGCCGCGCCGCGAGCCGTGGACGAGCCCGCGCTCACGGACCTCGAAGTACTCCCCCGCACCGCCCCGCACCGCTCGCCACGCCTGCGTCACGGCGATGTACAGCGCGCCCAGGGACAGGCCGATCACCAGGCCGATCACCCGGCCGCCCCCCGAGCGGCCGTCGTCCACGGTGAGCAGCGCCCACAGCCCGAGCCAGCCGGTGGGCACGGCCACCACCAGCGCCCACACGGCGTTCTGCCACCGCGCCCGGGTGTCCACCCGGTGCCTGCTGAGCACCTCGCCGAACAGGTCCGTCATCTCCGTCTCGCCGATCATCCGCACAGTGAAGCACCGCCGCCGCACCCGCTCAAGGGCAGGGGACCCGCTCCCGATCGGTGCCGGTACGGACGAACGCCGCGCCACAGCAGGGACGTTGGGGATCGGGGATCATCGTGGCCGTGAACGAACCCGAGTGCGCCGCGCCCGCCCGTCAACTCGCCGACCGGATACGGGAGGTGCTCGGCGACGGCCCGTTCGCCGCGCCCGGCGGCTGGTCCCACATGGGGGCGGTGATCTGCGACGCCGCCTTCCAGGCGCGGCGGCGCTACGAGGCGGTGGTCCGGCCCCGGGTCGTGCGGCTGCAGGAGATGTGGCCGGACGCCGCCACCGTGACCGGGTTCCGGGCCCGGATGGAGCGCGAGGACCTCGCCGCCGCCATGGACTTCGCCAGCCCCGCCCGCGTCGCCACCGCCCACGCCCTCGCCCGTCTGCTGGCCGCCCACGGCGTCGACACCCGCGAGGACCTGCACGCCTGGCTCGGCGAGCCCGCCCACCGGGCCGCCCTGCGCGCCGTGCGCGGCGTCGGCCCCAAGACCGTGGACTACCTCGGCGGCCTCGTCGGACGTCCCCGGGTCGCCGTGGACGTCCACCTGCGCAGCTTCGCCGCCGGCGCCGGACTCGCCGACCTTCGCTACGGGCCGCTGCGCGCCGCCTACGAGGAGGCCGCCGCCCTGCTCGGGCACGACCCGGGCGCCCTGGAGCACGCGGTGTGGCGCTTCGGGGCGGCGTGAGCGGGCGCCGGGGGGCCGATCGGGCTACACGACCCCGGGTCGTGCGCGAAGTCCCGCCGCGGCCTCCTCGGCCGCGGCGGGACGGTGCTCGCCGGCTCTCAGCACTGCGGCCGACGGCCGTGGTTGGCTCCGCGCCTGGCCCGCGCCTTCTTCTTGCGCCGCCGCTTCGATGACATGACACCGTTCCTCTCTCCAGGACCGCCCCCTGCGTCCCACCGTTCCACATCGGCCCGGAACGGGCCTGTCGAGCCGGGGAGGGTGCGGGAGGCGGCGGGCACCGGACGGCGGCAGGCCGGGGTCTTCGGCGGCCCGGGAGACGGGTGGCTTCCGGCGCCGGGGCGGGCCGGGTGCCCGCGTCGCCGTCCGGCCACGCCGCGCCCGGCTGCGGCTTCGTCCGGGCGGTTCACCCGGACGAATCCGGGACCCGCCCCGCCCGCCGGCCGCCCGCCTGTCGCGCGAACGGGCGGGCGGGCGGCGGGGGCGGCTCACCACTGGCCGGGCTGGTAGTTCCCCGCCGGGACGCGGCAGATGACGTTCAACCGGTTGTAGGCGTTGATCAGCGCGATCGTCGACACCAGCGAGGCGAGCTGCTCCTCGTCGTAGTGCTTGACGGCGTTCTCCCACACCGCGTCGCCGACCCCGCCGGCGGCGTCGGCGATGCGGGTGGCCTCCTCGGTCAGCTCCAGGGCGGCGCGCTCGGCGTCGGTGAACACCGTCGCCTCGCGCCAGGCGGCCACCAGGTTGAGGCGCTCGGGCTGGTCGCCGGCGTGCACGGCGTCCTTGTAGTGCATGTCGGTGCACATGCCGCAGCCGTTGATCTGGCTGGCCCGAAGCAGCACCAGCTGGGTGGTGGCGTAGGGCACGCCCGCGTCCTTGAGGGCCGCGCCGGCCGCGTTGACGTGCTTGACGAACTTCGCGCCGGTGGCGGTGGCGTAGTAGTTGAACCGGGCGTCCATGGCGGGCTCCTCTGGTCGGTGCGCTCGCTGTTCGCGTGCGCCGTTCGCGTTGCTCTCACTACCCCGACCCCTCCCGCGCCACGGATGTGACATCCCCGACCCGCCACCCGTCGTGACCTGCGTCACACCGGAGTCAGGCCCGGGCCGCCTCGCGCAGGTGGACGAGGAAGGCGGCGGTGGCCGGGGGCGGGTGGTGGCCTCGGCGCACGGCGGTGAAGACCTGCCGCACCGGGGTGTCGTCGGGGTGCAGCGCGACGAGCGCGATGTCGGGGCGGGCGGCCCGGGCGGCCAGGGAGGGGATGAGGGCGGGGCCGAGCCCGGCGGCGACGAGGCCGAGCTTGGCGGTCCAGCCGGCGACGGCGTACTCGACGCGAGGGCGCAGGCCCTGGCGCACGAAGGCGGCCAGCAGGGTCGTCTCGATGGTGCGGCGGGCGGCGATCCAGGGCTCGTCGGCGAGTTCGGCCAGGCGCAGGCGCCGGCGCCGGGCGAGGCGGTGGTCGCGGGGCAGGGCGACCAGGACCGGGTCCTCGACGAGCGGATGGAGGTCGAACTGCTCCTGGTCGTAGGGGTGTTCGGGGTAGGAGGCGACGACGGCGAGGTCGATGTCGGCGTCCGCGAGGCGGGTGAGGAGGGTGGCGGAGAGTCCCTCGGTGAGCGAGACGGCCACCTCGGGGTGGGCGGCGCGGAAAGCGGCGAGGGCGGTGGGCACGAGCGCGGCGTTGGCACTGTCGAAGGCGCCCAGGCGCAGGCGCCCGGCGCCGAGTTCGGTGAGGGCGGTGAGTTCGCGGCGGGTGGAGTCGAGGCGTTCCAACAGGGCCTCGGCGTGCGGGAGCAGGGCGCGGCCGTGTTCGGTCAGGCGCACGCCGCGCGCGAGGCGGTCGAACAGCGGGGCGCCGAGTTCGGCTTCGAGGGTGGAGATCTGACGGGAGATCGCCGACTGGGTGAAGCCGAGGTGCTCACCGGCGGCGGTGAAGGAACCGAGGCGGGCGGCGGTGCGGAAGACGTCGAGCCAAGCCATGTCCATGAGGCATGGGTACCATGCGAGACATTCGTTTGTCGCCTGGCTCGGGGCTGCCTAGCGTGGTGGCCATGAACACCGAGCACGTCTCTTCCGTGTCCTCCTCCGCGTCCTTCAAGAAGGTCGCCTTCCTCGGCCTGGGCCGCATGGGCCTGCCGATGGCCCGTCGACTGGCCGCCGCCGCACTGACGTTGACCGTCTGGAACCGCAGCCCCGAACGCGCCGGCGGCCTTTCCTGCGCCGCGAGCCCGGCCGAGGCGGTCGAGGGCGCGGACGTCGTCATCACCATGCTCGCCGACCCGGCGGCGGTCCAGGAGGTGGCCGGACGGTTCCTCGGGCACCTTGCGCCGGGCGCGCTGTGGATCGACATGTCCTCGGTCGGGCCGCAGGCGGTGGCCGCGCTGCGCGAACGGCTGCCCGCCGGGACGTCCCTGGTGGACGCCCCGGTGCTGGGCAGCGTCGGGCCGGCCGCGAACGGCACGCTGACGGTCTACGCGGGCGGCGAGAGCGCCGACCTCGACCGGGCGCAGCCGGTGCTGGAGCACTTCGGGCGCGTGCTGCGCTGCGGCGGGCCGGGTTCGGGCGCGGCGCTGAAGGTCGTGGTGATGGGCGCGGTGGTGGCCGGGGTGACGGCGCTCGGCGAGGCGCTGGCGGTGGCGGACGGGTTCGGGCTGCCGCAGGAGCTGGCGCTGGAGGTGCTGGGGGGCGGGCCGCTCGCGGGGATGGTGGCCCGCGCCCGCAGCCGGGAGTCGGACTTCCCGGTGCGCCTGGCTGCCAAGGACCTGGCGCTGGCGGGCGGTGGCCGGGTGCTGACGGCGGCGCACGAGGTGCTGCTGTCGCACCCGGACATCGCGGACGAGGACCTGTCGCGGGTGGTGGAGGCGATCCGCCGGGGCTGAGGTGCCTCCCGGCCGGGGGGCTATCCGGCGCGGCTCTCCAGCCAGCCCACCGCGGCCGCCCAGCTCGCGTGCTGCGGGTCCACGACCTGGAAGTGGTCGGTGCCCGCGGGCTCCACGTACGTCACCGGGTCGCCCGCCGCCTTCGCGGCCTCGACGTAGGCGCGGCTGTGGGTGACGGGCACGCGCTGGTCCTGGTCGCCGTGGACGATCAGGTGGGGGCGGCCCAGGGGGAGGCGGTGGAGCGGGGAGGCCTCGCGGTAGGGGGCCGGGTCGTCCTCGTAGGGGGCGCCGACGAACAGCGGGGTGGCGTCCTCGCCCAGGTGCTCGGCGGCGCAGCGCGGCAGGTCGGTGATCGGTGCGAGCGCGACCGCGGCGTTGACGAGGCCGGCGGCGGCCGTCAGCAGGGCGAGCTGTCCGCCGGCGGAGTGGCCGACGGCGATCGACGGGAGGTCGGCGAGGGCGGGGCGCACGGCGTGGGCGGCGGCGACCGCGTCGAGGGCGTCGGTGAGGGTGTGCGGCCAGCCTCCGCCGTCGCCGCCGGTGCGGCGGTACTCGATGTTGGCCACGCACCAGCCGCGGCCGGCGAGGTCGGCGGCGAGGGCGTCCATGAGGTGGAGGTCGTGCCGGTCGCGCCACCAGCCGCCGTGCACGGTCACCGCCAGGCCCCGGGCGGGCGGCCCCTGCGGGTCCGCGTCCCACAGCTCGACGAAGTGGCTGGGTGCGCTTCCGTAGCGCACGACCTCACGCTTCTGCATCCGTTTTATCCCTCACCCACATAGACCAACGGCACGTCGGTGGCCAACGGTACCGCTCCTGGCGCGAAGCAGGTGGCGTCACACCACTAGGACGAATGCACGGGGGTTAGTACGATGTGCGGACCGCAAGGCACCAACCTGTAGATGGGAGGAACTACCCGTGACTGCAAGCATGTTGGAGATCCACGACGCCGGCCTGCTGGAGATCGACGAGGCGGGGATCGTGTTCGAAGACGAGTTCGACGCCGATCTCGCCCCGGCGGCCTGCCTCGCCGACCCGTTCGTGACCTGGGTTCCGACGCGGTTCCCGTGCGGGGGCGACTACTGACCCGCACGGCCCGTTCGACGGGACCGAAGCGGTCCGTCTGACCGGACGGGGGCAGCCCGTCCGACCGGACCGGGGCGGTCCGTTTGACCGGCGGGTGAGCGCCGTACTCCGGGTACGGGGGCGCTCACCCGCCCGGCTTTCCAAGGGGGTTCGGTGCGGGAGCACCCGGCGGATCACTTCGCGCAGCTCGCCCGCCTGGTCGCGCGGGTGCCGGAGGGCGGGGGACGGCGTCGTCTGCACGCGGACGGGCAGTGGCTGTACCTGCACGACCCCGCGATGCCCGCGCTCGCCCACGGCTGGAAGCTGCACGTCTCGGCCCGCGCCGCCCAACTCCCGCTCCTGCTGGACGTGGTGGTGCCGGTGCTGCTGCGCCGCACGTGCGACGCGAAGTTCGCGGCGGGCGCGGACGTGCTGGGCGCGACGAACTCCGGGGTGCACGGGGCGGCGGCCGTCGGCAAGGCCGTCACGGTGTATCCGCTTGAGGGTGAAGTCGTCGCTCTGGGTGAGGAGTTGGCGCGGCTGCTGGCGGGGTGGGACGGTCCGCGGGTGGTGAGCGACCGGCAGGTGCGCGCGGGTTCGCCGGTCTACTACCGCTACGGTCCGTTCCGCGCTCCGGAGGACCAGGACGTCGTGCTGATGAGCGGCCCGGACGGGCGGACGTTCCCGGGGCTCGCGCAGCCCTCGTACGCCCAACCGCCCTGGGCGGTGGACCCGTTCACCGCCGCCGCCGTCACCGTCGCCTCGCCGCCGAAGGACACGCGCGTGGGCGAGGGCCGTTACCGGATCACCGCGGGGATCAGCCGCGCGCCCGGTGGTCACGTCTACCGGGGTGTCGAACTGGCGAGCGGGCTGGGGGTGGTGGTCAAGCAGGCGCGGGCGTTCGTCGGGGAGGACGGCGAGGGCGTCGACGCGCGCGGGCGGCTGCGGCACGAGCGGCGGGTGCTGGCGGCGCTGGCGGGCGTGGCGGGGGTGCCGCGGCTGGTCGACTACTTCCGGCACGGCGCGGACGAGTACCTGGTGACGAGCGACTGCGGGCCGCGCGACCTGCGCCGCGACGTCCTCGCCCACGGGCCTTGCCCGGACGACGAGTCGGGCGGGCGCAGCTGGCGGACGGCGGCCCGTGCGCTGCTGCGGGTGCTGGAGGCGGTGCACGCGCGGGGCGTGGTGGTGTGCGACCTGAAGCCCGCGAACGTCGTGCGGGGCGGGGCGGCTTCGTGGTCGCTGGTGGACTTCGGGGTCAGCGCCCTGGACGGTGATCGCCCGGCCGGCGCGACCCCGGGCTACGGTCTGCCCGTCGCCTCGGCGCGTCCCCGGCCCGCCGATGACTACTACGCGTTGGGGACGACCCTGCACTTCGCGCTGACCGGGCTCGACCCGGTGGCGATCGGCCCGGACCCGGCCGCCTGCCGCGACCGCACCCTGGCCTGCCTGGCCGCCGCCCTGCCCGCCCCGGACCACCCGGCCCTCGCGGCGGTGGCGGGCCTGCTGAGCTTCGACGCCGGCGAGCGCACGGCGGCCGCGGCGGCCCTGCGGGAGGGCCGGCGCCCGGCCGTCCGCAAGGTCACCCGCCCCGTCGCCGACGGCCTCGGGGAGCTCGTCGCCCACACCGTCGACACCTGCGTGCGGATGGCCCGCGAGCTGCTCGACTCCCCTCCCGCCGCGCGCCGGCCGCGCACGCTGCTCTCGCTCTACGACGGCGCCGCCGGCCTCGGCCTCGAACTGCTCCAGCACGCCGACCAGCACCCCGACGCCCGCGAGACCGCCGCCGCCCTCGCCCGCTGGACGGCCGCGCACCCGGCGCTCGGGCTGCTCGGGCCCGGCCTGTACGACGGGCGTGCGGGCGTCGACCTGTTCCTCGCCCACGCCGCCGCCCGGCTGGGCACCCCGGAGCCCGGCTTCGCCGACGTCCCGGACCCGGGCGCCCTGGTGCCCACCGACCAGATCTCGGGCGCGGCCGGTATCGGCACCGCCCACCTGCTCATGGCCCGCCTCTGCGACGGCGCCCGTGCACAGCGGCACCTCGCCGTGGCCACCGCGTGCGCCCGCCGACTGATCGACGGCCCGCCGCAGGACCTGAAGGAGGAGCCCAACCCGGGCACCGCCGCCCTCGCCGAGGGTTTCGCCCACGGCCGCGCCGGTCTCGCCCACCTGCTCCTCGCCCTGCCCCGCCCCGACGCGGCGACGCAGGCGGCCGGGTGCGGCATCGTCGAGGGCCTGGCCGCCGAGCTGCCGCGCCTGCTCGCCGAGGCCGCCCGGCCGGGCGCCACCCGCCGCTGGGGCTCGTGGTGCCGCGGCCTGGCCGGGATCGGCACGGTGCTGCTCCAGGCGGGCCTGCGCCTGGGCGAGGACGCGTACGTGGGCCTGGCCGCCGAGGCGGCGGGGGCGTGCCGGGAGCTGGCGCCGCGGATGGGCCAGGTGGTGCAGTGCTGCGGCCTGGCCGGGGTCGGCGAGCTGTTCGTCGACCTGGCCTCGGCCACCGGTGAGGAGCGGCACCGGGAGGCCGCCGGACGGATCGCGGCCCTGGTCCTGTCGCGCGCCGGCGGCCCGCCCCACCGTCCGGTCTTCCCCGGCACGGCCCTGCTGACCGAGTCCTCCGCGTGGGCCACCGGAACGCCGGGCGTGCTCACCTTCCTGCGCCGCCTGCACCGCGGCACCGGCCCCCGCCCGGCCCTGCTGCCCGTCGCCTGACCGTCAGACCGTCAGACCGTCAGACCGCGGGCACGGGCACGGGGTGGACCTGCTGCCATCCGTCAACCGAACGGGTGAAGAAGATCGTCACCCGGTAGACCTCGCGCCGCCAGACCGAAGCGCCCGGCCCGTACTCGTGCAGTTCCTCCAGCGCCTCCTCCTTGGAGTCGTAGGAGTAGTTGCGTCCCTTGGCGTCCATGATCTTCCACTCGACACCCGGCATGCTCTCCAGGCCCATCGCCCGCCCCTTTCGATCTTGCTATCCGAACGCGAGGACCCTAGCGCCCACCGACCCCGGCACCGCACCCGGCTTTTCCACCCCGGCCGAACGCACCCCCCACCGGGCCGATTGTGCACTGACGACGATCACCCCTTAGCGTCGTCGCTGCACGCCGTGCCCACCGGGCCCGGCGGACGATCGCCGGGGGAACGACCTTTGGAGGCAAGACCGTTGGGGGCACGACCGTTGGGCGAAAAGCCGATGACGCGTGGGCGCCGTCCCGCCCGGGCCGCGGCGGCACTGGGCCTGGCCGCCGCACTGCTGGCGACGAGCGCCGGCTGCGCCGCACCGCGGGCCGACGACCGCTCCGAGGAGGCCGCACCCGCGCCCACCGCGCCGGCCGCCGCCCCCGCGAGCGCGGACCCGGCCCACCCCCTCGCCGTCGTCTACCGGGGCCCCGCCGCGTGCGACGGCTGCTCCGAGGCCGCGCAGGACCTGCTGGAGCGCAACGGCTTCACCGTCCGCTTCATCGGCCCCGACGAGGACCTGCGCTTCGGCCCCTCCGCGCTGGCCGGCGCCGCCCTGTACGTCCAGCCGGGCGGCACCAACGGCCAGGAGGTCACCACCGCGTGGGGCCTGCTGCGCCGCACCCCGGGATTCCGCCCCGAGCTGATCCGCGACTACGTGCGCGGCGGCGGCCGCTACCTGGGCATCTGCATGGGCGGCTACCTCGCCGGCGACCCGGGCTACGACCTCCTGCCGGGCGACTCCGGCGAGTACATCAAGACCCCCGGCGCGACCGTCACCGACGACGAGGACCGCCTCGTCGACGTCGCCTGGCGCGGGCAGCGGCAGCCGATGTACTTCCAGGACGGCCCCTACTTCGACGTCGACGGCCCCGGCGCCGACGTCCTGGCCCGCTACACCAACGACCGCATCGCCGCCGCCGTCACCACCTACGGCACCGGCCGCGTCGCCGTCAGCGGTCCCCACCCGGAGGCACCCGCCGACTGGTACCGCAGCTACCACCTGCCCGACGTCTCCGCCACGGGCCTGGGCCTGGGCGACGACCTGCTGAAGACGCTGGTGACTCCTCCCCCACCTGAAGTGGGGACTTCTCGCTAAGCCGGGTTGGCCTTGCGACGGACCAGCCCGGCCCGTAGAACGTTGATGGCTCCCACCGTGTCGGCGTGGTCCTTGTGGCCACAGGCGACGCAGTGGAACTTCTCCTGGGTGGGCCGGTTCTTCCCGGAGACGTGCTCGCATTCGGGACAGCTCCGGGAGGTGTTGCGGGGGTCCACTGCGATCACTTCCCGTCCGGCGCATTCTGCCTTGGCGGTGAGGATCGTGAGGAACACCCCCCATCCGGCGTCGGAGATCGAGCGGTTGAGTCCGGCCTTGGCCGCCGCGCCATCGGGCAGGAAGTTGCCCGGCTGTTCGGGGTCGGCTTTGGGCTTGGGCGCGCTTGTCGGCCGCCTTCCGGCCATGGCGTGGGTTCGGCACGAACTCGCCGTTGGAGTCGGCGAGGAAGTGGGCTATACCCACGTCGATGCCGACCACGGAGCCGGTCGGCTCCAGCGGCTCCGGCCGGGGCTGCTCGGCGGTGAGGATGACGTACCAGCGCTTGCCCCCGCGCTTGACCGCGATCGTCTTGACCGTGCCGGCCACCGGGCGGTGCCGGTGCACTTTGACGTGCCCGACGCCTTGCAACCGGACACGGGTCACCGGGTCGTACGGCGTGGCGTCCCACCGGCAGCCGTCGCCGTCCTTCGGCCACTCCACGGTGTCGAACCGCTTGTGCGAGCGGAAGCGCGGGAGCCGGGTGTCTCACCGGCCTTGACCCGGCGGAAGAACGCCTGGAACGCCTTGTCGAGACGGCGAAGGGTGGTCTGCTGCGAGGAGAACGACCAACGCCCCTGGTCGGGGTCGAAGGCGCGTATGTCCTCGAGCTGCGCGGACTGCCGTCCGTACGTGATGCTCGTCCTGGAGACGTGCCGGTAGGCGTCGCGACGCTCCTGCAACGCGGCGT
This sequence comes from Kitasatospora sp. NPDC048722, assembly GCF_040650235.1. Classification (NCBI taxonomy): domain Bacteria; kingdom Bacillati; phylum Actinomycetota; class Actinomycetes; order Kitasatosporales; family Streptomycetaceae; genus Kitasatospora; species Kitasatospora sp. NPDC048722. Next base: position 49,564 of record NZ_JBEZGX010000038.1, on the reverse strand, counting down.
TGTCCAGGCCGCAGTGGTCCCGCAGCATCGCGGACAGCGCCTGTTCCTGGCCCATGATGGGCCGCATCAGGAACTTGTACGCACGGATCATGCGGCCCACCCCCTCTCGGTGCTTCAAGCAGTACATCGAAGGACAGCAGCAACCCATCTGACCGTCACCCCGGAGCCGCAGCGAACCCCGCCGCTTCGCGGCTCCGGACCAAGGAAGCATTCCCTCCCGGCCAAGGCCGGGGATGCCCTGCAAGATCAGGGATGGTCAGCGCCTGCTGATCCAGCCGGGCGTGGTGGTAGACCTCCCCGACCGCCCACACGGTGCACGGCGTCGGCGCGTCCCACCAGCCCGTCGGTACCGCACGAACGGCGGCGAGCAGGTAGTCGTGCGCCTGGGCGAGCAGTTCGAACCCGTCGGCAGTGCCATCACGGTCCCCCGCTCCCCCGGCTTTCCCGGTTCGTTTCACCTTCCTGCGAAACCTTAACAACCGTCCCTGATACCCCATCAGTGCCGTTCGGCACATTCAGCCCCGATCCTGCCGGCGCCCCACCGGTCTAACGGCACACGTCCTGCTGCTGCCCGGCAACGACGGCCTGCGCGAGCTGGCCGAGGGCGTGGTCGAAGGAGGTGGAATCGGCGTGCGGCTTGGGCCGGATCGCGCCCTGGGCGAGGACGGTGGCGCTGACGATGTCCGTGCTGCTGCCCGCGCAGTACTCGGTGGCGCCGGACCCGCCGCCCCCGGTGATCGGCCCGCGCCCCACGAGGGCCCGCAGGTCGTGCCCGTCGGTGGCGGACGGCAGGTCGGGCCCGAGGCGGAACAGGACGATGCTGAGCGCCTCCTGGCCGTCGACGGAGATCGTGCAGGACGTCTGCGCACCCTGCCCGTTGGCCGCCGCCTGTGCCTTGCGCTCGTCGACGCCCGGACGGCCCTTGGGCAGCAGCGCGCCGAGCGGAGTGCCCTTGGCCCGGGACTGCCCGCACAGGGTCTGCGTGAGGTCGGACTCCCCGGCACCGAACGCCAGCAGGGTACCGCCGGTCCCGAGCCCGGCAACGACGAGCGCCCCGACGCCCAGTACCCAGGGCCGGCGCTCCGCGAGCCTCACCATGTCGCAGTTCCCTCACCGTTCGCACACATGATCGACGCGAAGCTTAAGCACGCTGCCCGCACAGAAGCAACGGCACGGCCCGCCCCGCCAGCGCCTCGGCCACACGGGCCGCCTGCGCGGGCGCCATGACGGCGGACAACTGCTTCACCGGCACGAAGCGCGCCCCCAGCAGCCCGCTGCGCTTCTGCGGCGCAACGACGGGCTGCGCGCCGGTGATCCCGCCGTCGAAAACGAGGCCGAGGCGCTCCAGGTAGCGGTCGGCGGGCGTGTAGTCGACGGCCAGCACGTCGGTGAGCCGCAGGGTGATGCCGGTCTGCTCGGCGAGGTGGCGGCCGGCGGCCAGGTGCGGCGGCTCGTCGGAGCGGGCGGCGCCGCCGGGCAGGATGAGCCCGTCCATGTAGTCGGGGTCGACGAGGAGGACGTCGCCGCGGGGGTTGCGGACGAGGACGAGGCAGCCGAGCCGGCACACGGGAGGCTTGGCGAGGAGGCGGGGGTCGCGCACGGGGTGCTACTTCCTGTTCCAGAAACACCAGTTGATCAGGGCGGCGAAGCCGAGCAGCCAGGCCAGACGGACGGCGAGTTCAGCCGTCATCGGCGGCGAGGCGCTCGAAGTGCAGCCCCTTGCGGAGCAGTTCGACGATCCGGACGACGTCGGAGGTACGGACGGCCCCGAGGGAGATCAGGTAGCACCCGGTGCGGCGCCCGAAGTCCCAGTCCACTTCGAGGGACGGCAACTTGGCCCCACCCAGCGCAAGAACCGCCGCCAAGTCATCAGCGACGAGGGCGGCTTCACGGCGCAGCTCGGCAGTCGCACGGTCGAGGATCGGCCCCATCACTCCCCCAGCCGCTTGTGGACCTCGAACCCCCGCCACGCCGAGAACGCGGCGCAGAACGAGCGGAAGGAGGCGAGTTCACCGGTCGAGCCGCAGCGCAGCCACTCCCCCGTGACCTCGTTCCGCACCCGGTAACACCGGGCATCGGGGTCCCAACGGACCCCGTAGCCATGGGACTTGGCAGGATCGATTGATCTGTCCATGAATGATCACTTTCCTTGCAGACATGCAGTCATGTGCGCCGATCCCGGATCGACTTCACTGTCCGTGTCTCAAGCGTCGCTCACTGCAGGTACGCTGACCAGCGTGGACGTGTGCCACGATCCGGCTGGACACAGTGGAGGGGCGCCATGGCGTTCGTGCCCAACGAGTTGGACCCCGGGCGCTCGGCCCGCGACCTTTTCGGCTGGGAGATGCGCGAGCATCGAAAGCACGCCGACAACATGTCCCTGGACCAACTGACGCAGATCATCGGCTGCATCTCCAAGGGTCACCTGGCTCGGATCGAGCGGGCCGAGTCGATGCCACCACCGGAGCTTCCAGCGCAACTTGACGCCGCCTTCGGAACAGACGGCCGCTTCGGCCGGATCTACCTCCTGGCCCGGAAGGAGAAGTTCCCCGGCAAGTACCGTGAGTGGTCCGAACTCGAAGCCTTGTCAGAAACCATCGAGGAGTACTCGGCCGCCACCATCCCGGGACTCCTGCAAACTCCCGAAGTCGCACGGTTCTCCCTTCTGGCAGGCCACCCACACGCGACCCCGACGGAGATCGACGCGAAGGTCGCAGCGCGGCTCAACCGCCAGAAGCGTCTGGCCTCCTCAGCGCCTCCGCACTGTTGGTTCATCCTTGACGAGTCCACCCTCCGTCGACCGGTCGGCAGCCTCGCGACGATGAGACGACAACTCGACGCCATCGCGATGGACAAGCGACCACACATCACCTTGCAAGTCCTGCCGTTCACCGCCGGAGCGCACGCCGAGATGGGAGGATCCCTCTTCCTCTACACGGTGCCCGGTCGACCGACCGTGGTCTGGGAGGAAGGTGCGAGAAGTGGTGAGCTCATCGCAGACGCCGTGGATGTCGCCGCACGCCGAAGGTCCTACGATCTGCTCAGGGCTATGGCCCTGTCGCCCCGGGAATCCCGGGCGATCATCAGGCGCATCTCGAAGGAGTACGGCCGTGCAGGCGAACCAGCAGGAGAGCTGGCGGAAGAGCAGCCATAGCAACAACGACGGCGGCGCCTGCGTCGAGGTGGATGACACACACCCCGGACGCGTCCGCGACAGCAAGGACCCCGACGGCCCCCGGCTCAATTTCACCCCGGCCGCCTGGCAGTCCTTCATCACCGCCATCCGCGCCGACGAGTTCAACGCCAGCTGACACCCCGGTGTCCAGCCCCGCCGCCCCGAGAGCCTCGGGGCGGCGGGGCCATTGCCACTCCCTGCCGCGCCCACCACAGGAGGTCGACCTCGCCGACTTCCCGCCCGCGGCTGCTGTGACGGTGGGGTCCCGGTGCGGGACCCCCGTGTGGCCGTCACTCCTGGAAGGGGCTCGGTTCCCGCGATACGCACCAACGACCTCGTCCACCGCGGTGCGGTGGCACTGGCGGTGGGCGGGGTCCTGCTGATGTCCTCGGCCTGCGGCGACGGCCAGGGCAAGGCCGCTGACACCGTCGCCTCCGGCATCCCCGGCGGGGCGGCGGCCACCGCGGCGACGCCGAGGACGTCGACCGCGGTGCTGGACGTGGAGCCGAAGGACGGGGCACTGGCAGTCGCACCGACCGGGCTCCACGTGAGCGTCTCCCACGGCAGGCTCACCGCCGTCGACGTGACCGACAAGGACGGCAAGCCCGTCCAGGGCTCGATCACCCCGGACGGCACCGGCTGGAAGCCCACCGCCGCGCTCGCCCCCGGCACGACGTACACGGTGAACGCCCAGGCGAAGGACGCCGACGGCCTGGTATCGGCGGCCACCAGCGCCTTCACCACCGCCTCCCCGGGCAAGCAGGTGTCCACCAACGACAACGTCGCCGACGGCCAGACCTACGGCGTGGGCATGATCGTCAAGGTGGACTTCAGCAGCAGGATCGTGGACAAGGACGCCGTCGCCAAGGCCATCACCTTCGAGAGCGACGACGGCACCGAGGTGAAGGGCCACTGGTTCGGCGACAACCGGATCGACTTCCGCCCGGCGCAGTTCTGGAAGCCGAACACCAAGGTCACCGTCCACTACCGGCTGAAGAACGTCGAAGTCGCCCCCGGCGTCTGGGGTGACGTCGACAAGGACGAGCCGTTCGTCATCGGCCGCTCCCAGGTCTCCACCGCGGACGCCGCCACGCACCGGATGACGATCGTGCGGGACGGCCGGTCCACCACCGTGCCCGCCACCCTCGGCGACGACAAGCACCCCTCCTGGGGCGGAACCATGGTCATCATGTCCAAGGAGAAGGTCACCCACATGAACTCCCAGACCGTCGGCCTGGGCAGCGAGTACGACATCCCCGCCGTCTCGCACGCGATGCGGCTGACGAGGAGGACGCGACCGGTACGAGCGCGGACCAGGTGCTGTGCACGAGCGTCTTCAAGTTCAACGACGGTGCCCAGATCGCCGTCGACGGCGTCATCCCGGTCCCGAAGGCGGGGGCCGACCCCCAGTCGTTCGACGCCATCGTCACCGGCGGCACCCTCAAGTTCGAGGGCATCACCGGCAGCGCCCGCTTCACCCCGCAGTCCGTCGGCGTCTACGACGTGTCCTTCAGCTGACCCCACGCACCGCGTTCGAGCGCCCGCGCACCCGGGCACGGACCTCCGTGCCGGGCGCGCGGGCGCTCACGCGCCGTCGACCAACGCAGCCAGCTCGGCGGCCGATTCGGGCGTCAGGCGGTAGAAGCCCTGGAGGCTGACGGCACGTTCGAGCCGGCCGTCGACGACGTACTTCAGGCCCCGGGTGCGGCCGCGCTGGTTGCGCCAGGTGAGGCGGGGCAGGAGGTCGCCGGGGACGGGCAGGTCGAAGCGCACGGGCGTCGCCTCGACGTGGACCACCTCGGCGCCGCAGCCGCCGAGCAGCGACCAGTCGTGGTGGCCGGGGAAGGGCCGCTCGCGCCAGGCCTGTGGGGCGGGGCCGCAGCACGCGCCCCGTTCGCGGTCGACGATCCGCATGCGGCTGACCACGAACACCTCGCACTGCTTGACCTGCACCGCGTACACCTCGTCCCCGGCGCGGGCGCCCGACCAGGCGGGCAGGGACGTGTGGACGCCGCTGAAAGCGACCGGGGGCCGCCGGCCCTCGAGGCCGGCCTTGCGCAGGTCGTTGCAGGTTCCCTGGGTCCACAGGACCGTGAAAGCGTCTGGCATGGCGGCGATCCTACGAACCGGGACCGACAACGAACTCCCCGATCCGGGCGGGGGTCTCCGCGGTGCCCGTGCGGACGAGGCCCGCCGGGCCCAGGGCGCGGGCCGCCTCGACGTGCCCGGGGATGTCGTCGATGAACAGCGCCTCCTCGGCCCGGGCGCCGGGCAGGCGCAGCGCCTCGGCGTGGAAGCGGGGGTCGGGTTCGGCGCAGCCGGCCCCGCAGGGCAGGACGACGGCGTCGACGGCGTCGAGGAGTCCGGCGCCGGTCATCCGGGTCACGTCATCCGGGTCCGGGCGTGTGGCCAGGCGTTGCCGACGACGGCGGTGCGGGCCGCGGAGCCGCGCAGGGCTTCCACCAGCGCGGTGTTCCAGACCACCCGCGCGTCCGGGTCGCCTACGACCCGGCGGCCCGCGCCGAACTGTGGCGCCGCAGCCTGGACCTGGTCGGCCACCCGGGGCTGTGAGGCGGCCCGCGGGCGGCGGCAGGAAAAATTTCTGCGCGCCCGCCGCGCGCACTAGTGCACCACTCGCCCCGCGCAGCCTGCGCAGCCGCCCCGCGGGCCTCGCCCGAGTGCCCTAGTGCACTAGTGCGGTGCCGCCATAGACCCTGCAGATAGGGCTTGTTGAGGGCGCTGCGTACGCCGTACATTCGAGGCATGGAGAACACCACCGCGCACACCGCGGACACCGACGGCAGCAGCAACGACGTCCTCATCTCCGGCGGCGGCATCGCCGGGCCCGTCCTCGCCCACTGGCTGCGCCGGGGCGGCTTCAACCCCGTCATCGTCGAGCGCGCCCCCGCTCCGCGCCCCGGCGGGCAGAACGTGGACCTGCGCGGTGCGGGCCGCACCGTCATCGAGCGGATGGGGCTCATGGAGCAGGCCCGCGCGCTCAACGTCGACCAGCGCGGGCTCGGACTCGTCGACCGCAAGGGGCGGCTGACGGCCCGGATGCCGGTCGAGCTGTTCGAGGGCGAGGGCATCGTCGCCGAGATCGAGATCCTGCGCGGCGACCTCGCCGACCTGCTGTACCGCTCCACCGCCCACGAGGTGGAGTACCTCTTCGACGACACCGTCACCGCCCTCGCCGAGGACGCGCACGGCGTCACCGTCACCTTCGAGAAGGCCGCCCCTCGGCGCTTCGCCCTGGTCATCGGCGCCGACGGGCTGCACTCGACGGTGCGCCGCCTCGCCTTCGGCGGCGACGACGGCCACTACAGGCCGCTCGGCGGCTACAACGCCTGGTTCACCGTCCGCGACGAGATCGACCTCGACGGCTGGTTCCTCATGTACAACGCGCCCGGCGGCCTGGTCGCCGGCGCCCGGCCCGGACGGCTGCCCGGCGAGATCAAGGCCTCGCTCGGCTTCCGCTCCGCGCCGCTGGGCCTCGACCGGCGCGACAGCGCCGCCCAGCAGCGCCTGCTCGCCGAGCGCTTCGCGGGAGCCGGCTGGGAGGTGGACCGGCTGCTGGCGGGCATGGCCCGCGCCGAGGACTTCTTCTTCGACTCCTACGGCCAGATCCACCTCGACCACTACACCCGCGGGCGCGTCGCCCTCGTCGGCGACGCCGGCTACTGCCCCAGCCCGCTCACCGGCCTGGGCACCAGCCTCGCCCTGGTCGGCGCCTACCTGCTGGCCGGCGAACTCGCCGCCGCCCGCGCCGCCGGCACCGGCCACCGCACCGCGTTCGCCCGCTACGAGGAGCTGATGCGCCCCTACGTCACCCGCTCCCAGGAACTGCCGCCCGGCGGCATGAACGGCTACGCCCCCAACAGCGCCACGATGATCCGCCTGCGCGCCGCCTCGATGCGGATGATGGGCCGCTGGCCGATGCGCACCATCCTGGCCGCCCAGTTCGCCAAGGCCGGCGACATCGACCTGCCCGACTACGCCCTCGCCACCGCCGCCTGATGCCACACCGGCCGGGGACGGACGGGAGCAGCGGAGCGCCGCCGCCACGGGGGTGCGGCGGCGCTCCGGCTCTGGCGAACGGCCCGCGCGCTCAGCCCTGTTCGGGATCTCGACGAAGCAGCCAGGCCCGAGCCTCCTCGCGCTCCACCCGCACCGCGCCCATAAACCACTCTTCCCTCGGGTCCCACACGCGGTTCGCCGCCGCTTCGAGCCTGCCGCGCACGGACTCCGTTTTCCCGGGGTCGGACACCGCGTGGAAGGCGATGCCGCTCTGCTCGGTCGTCCCGAGCACGGTGACGGAGCCGTCGAGGGAGAGCATCGCGAAGCCGGGCAGGCCGGGCCCGAAGCCGAGCAGGCGCTGGGGGTGGCCGAGTTCGTGCGTTCCGACGGTGACCGAGCAGCCGGCGCCCATCAGGTCCCAGCGCTCCAGCAGGCGCACGCGGCGCCACTGCTTGCGCCGGTGCCGGGACGCGGCCCGCGCGCTGGAGCGGTGGACGGGCAGGGCGAGCAGGAACTCGCGGTCGGCGCCGAACAGGCCGCAGGAGAAGGCCAGTTCGTACCAGCCCCGGTTGGCCCGCGCAACCAGGTCCGGTTCGTCGCTCTCGAAGTAGACCAGGCCCAGGTCCTCGGGGCCGGGGTCGCGGTGGAGCGCGAAACCCACCACGGACACCGGCAGGACCGTCTCCGGCACCCCGCCCTCCAGCACCTCCAGGCCCGCCCGCCGCAGCGGCGCGTCAACCGTGCGCCGCATCTCCTGCCTGCCCAACCATCACTCCCCGTCACGCCGTTCGAAGACCAAGACTAGTGGCGCGTCTCGGACCGGTTGGCCGGGCAATTGATCCTCTGCCATCGGACGGCCCGCTGGGCCGAGCCGGCCGACGTCCTACTCGCCGACCTCTCCGTCGATCGCCTCGCGGAGCAGGTCGGCGTGGCCGTTGTGGCGCGCGTACTCCTCGATCATGTGCGTGAGGACATAGCGGACCGAGATGACTTCGCCCCGGAAGTCCACCGTGTCGTCGAGGGACTCGACGGAGTCGGCAGCGGCGCGGGAGGCCTCGCACGCCTCGCGCCAGAACGCGAACGCCTCGTCCACGTCGGCGTCGGTCACCTGGAATTCGGCGAGCTCACCGTTGGTCCCGGGCCAAAGGGCCTTGCAGTCCTCGCCGTTCAGCACCATCCGGAACCAGCTCCGCTCCACCTCGGCCGCATGCCGTACGAGGCCGAGGAGGGACAGACTCGAGGTCGGAACCGCCTGCCGCTTCAGCTGTTCGCCGGTCAGCCCCCGGCACTTCATCGCGAGGGTGGCGCGCTGGTAGTCGAGGAACGCGGTCAGCGACGCACGGTCGCCGGCCACCTTGGACGGGTGCACGCGCTTGTCAGCACTCATCAGAGGATCATGGCAGAGGCCGGTGTCGCGGGCTTCCCCCGCCCGGAAGGTGGACGGGGAAGCGTGCCCGAGGCCACAGGGCCCAGAGGTTCATTCGCGTCACGATGGTGCTCGCCTGGTGTCGAACAGGAGCGATCCATCACCGACCGAGCGTCCGGGCCGAGCCACCAGTCAGCCCTCCGCGCGCCGGGTGCGGTGGGCGGCGACGCGCACCCGGGTCGCGCAGCGCGGGCTGCAGAAGCGGCGGGGGGTGCGGCGGCCGGTGTCGACGAAGTAGCGGCCGCAGCTGTCGGCGGCGCAGCGGCCCCAGGCGCAGCGGCCGCGTTCGGTGAGCCACAGGCCGAGGGCGAGGGCGCCGGTGGACAGCAGCCAGTGGGTGGGGCCGGCGTCGGGGGGTGCCTGGGTGTGCAGGGCCCAGGGGCGGCCGGGCAGGCGGACGAGGCGGGGGCGGGGCGGGTGGCGGTCGAGGAGGGTGTTGATGGCGTCGGCGGCGGTGTCCTGGTCGTCGAGGTCGAGGATGCGGGCCAGGTGGGCGGTGGCGGTGCGCAGTTCGCGGGCGTCGGCGTCGGTGCGGACGAGCGGGGGGCCGCCGTGGCGGGCGAGGAGGGCCCGGAGGTCGGCGGCGGGCAGGTCGGGGTCGTCGCGGACGGCGTTGGCGAGGTCGGCGAGGAAGTACAGGCCGCGGGGGCGGTCGTCCCGGGGGTCGCCGGGGGCGTCCGGGCTATTCGCTTGATCGTTCTCCACGTCACGATGGTAACGTCAAAACAACATGTTAAGCGTTACGAGAGAGCGAGGGTCCCGCATGCGCATCCCCGAGACGACGCCCGTCCTGGTGGTCGGCGGGGGCCCGGTCGGGCTGGCCCTGTCGCTCCTGCTGTCCGGGTACGGCGTGGAGCACCTGCTCGTCGAGGCCCACCCGGGCACTTCGCTGCACCCCAAGGCCCGTGGCGTGTCGGCGCGTTCGATGGAGGTCCTGCGGCGCCTGGGCCTGGAGGAGGAGGTGCGCCGGGCCGGGCTGCCGTCCTCGCACGTGTACTTCTACCGCGGCCGCGACCTGGTCGACCCGGACTTCGTGCGCACCGGCCTCGCCCACGCCGCCGGCGAGGGCGCCGAGCGCACCCCCTCCCCCGGGCTGCTGTGCCCGCAGGACGTGCTGGAGACGATCCTGGCCCGCCGCGCCCGCGAACTCGCCCCCGGCGCCGTCCACTTCGCCACCCGCCTGGTGTCGTTCACCCAGGACGGCGACGGCGTGGACGCGCTCCTGGAGGACCGCGCCGGCGGCGGGCGCCGCACCGTGCGGGCGCAGTGGCTGGTCGGCTGCGACGGCGCCTCCAGCCCGGTGCGCGCCGGGGCCGGGATCGCCATGGAGGGGCTCACGGGCCTGGGCCACTTCCTGAGCGTGCGCTTCGAGGCGCCGCTGGGGCCGGTGGTCGCCGACCGGGCCAGCGCCTCCTACTTCCTCACCGCCCCGGGCCGCGGCGGCTTCCTGGCCGTCGACAACGACCGGCAGTGGATCTACCAGCACCCGTACGACCCCGCCGAGGACGACCCCGCCGAGCTGCGCGCGGACCACCACCGCCTGGCCCGACTGGTGCGCGACGCGGCCGGGTTGGCGGACTTGCCGGTCACCGTCCGCGACACCACGACCTGGCGCTGCGACGCCCGCACCGCCACCGCCTACCGCCGCTCGCGCGTCCTGCTGGCGGGCGACGCCGCCCACGTGATGCCGCCCACCGGCGGGCACGGCATGAACACCGGCATCGGCGACGCGGACAACCTCGCCTGGAAGCTCGCCGCCGTCCTGGACGGCACGGCCGGCCACGCGCTGCTGGACACCTACCAGGACGAGCGCCGCCCCGTCGCCCTCGCCGTCACCGAGCTGTCGCTCGCCAACTCCCGCGCCCGCACCGGCTACCGCATCGACGACGAGCTGCTGCTCACCGCCGCCTACCGCTCCACGGCGGTCGCCGGGGGCCGGGCGCGCCCGCCCGTGGACCCCGAGCGCGCCCACCCCGACGGCGGCCCCGGCGCCCGCCTGCCCCACCGCCCCCTGCCCGGCGCCCGCTCCACGCTCGACCTCGTCGGCCCCGGCTTCACCCTCCTCACCCCGCCCCCGGACGGCGCCTGGCGGCGCCAGGCCGCGGCCGCCACCGCCGCCGGCCTTCCCGTCACCGTCCGCACCGCGCCCCTGGAGCGCGCCGTCCTCGTGCGCCCCGACGGCCACATCGCCTGGCAGGCGTCGAGGACTCCTGCCGACGACACCCACCTGCTCACCGTCCTGCACGGAATCCTCTCCGCGCACACCGCTTGAACCTCACCCGACGTCAGGAGGCACCGTTACGCCATGACCTCCGAGCAGACGTGGAAGGTCGGCCCCCTCGCCGAGGCGAGCGGGCTGACCGTGCGCACCCTCCACCACTGGGACCACATCGGCCTCCTCAGCCCCTCCCGCCGCACCCCCTCCGGACACCGCGAGTACACCGAACAGGACGTGGTGCGCCTCTACCTCGTCCTGGCGCTGCGCCGCCTCGGCCTCGGCCTGGAGACCATCGCCACCTGCCTGGACGCCGGCGTCGACCCGCTGCGCCTGGTCGGCGAACACCTCGTCGGCGTCGACGCCGCCCTCGCCTCCCTGACCGCGCTGCGCGAGCGCCTGGCCCACATCCACGGCGAACTCGCCGCCGAACGCACCCCCGACACCGCCGCCCTCATCCGCGTCCTGCAGGCCATGCGCGGCGCCGGCACCCCCGGCACCGAACCCGCGCTGCGCCGCCACCTCGACGACGACCAGATCGACGCCCTGCGCGACCACGCCGCCGCGCTCGGCCCCGCCGCCCACTACTACCTCGACATCGAGTGGCCCCAGCTCTACCGGCGCGCCGAGGCCCTGCGCCGGGCCGGCGCCGACCCGGCCGGCCAGGAGGTCCAGCGCGTCGTGCGGCGCATCGACGAACTGGGCGCCCTGTTCTCCGGCGGCGACCGATCCCTGTCCGGCGCCGTGCGCGGCGCCTGGCGCGAGGACCCGGCCGCCCTCTCCGGCCAACCCGACGCCCCCGCCGACCAGTGGCGCGCCCTCGCCGACTTCCTCGACCTCGCCCGCCGGGGTGACGCATGAGCGCCGTGCCCGGGCGCGTGCGGGTGCGCGCCGCCGTGGTCTCCGTGCTGCCGGTGCTGTTCCCGGCGCTGCTGCTCCTGACCGTCCTGGCGATGGCCCACGTGGTGCCCTGGCCGGTGGTCCCCGCGGTGGCGGTGGCCCTGGTCGTCCAGGCCCTGGTCACCTACCTGCGCCTGGGCCGCTCCGACGGGCCCGGGAGCTGACCCCCGGGCGGGACGGCCGTCCGCCCCGGCCACAGGGGAGCCGGGGACCCGACCGTCCCACCCGTCCCGACCGTCCCACCCGTGCCGCCCGTGCCGCCCGTGCCGCCCGTGCGTCACAAAGCGGCGACGGCGCCCGCGGCCGCCCGGAGGACCTCCGGCCGCCCCAGGAGGTCCGTGCTGTCGGCCCACTGGTCGACGCCCCCGGTCAGCGGCAGGGCGCGCAGCCCGGGATCGGTGAGCGTCCCGGCCAGGGTCCGGGCGAAGCGTTCGGCGTGCAGGACCAGGAACGGGCGGCCGTGGAAGGGTCTGCGGGTCGGGTCGAGCGGCGGCGTGAGCCCGGTGGCGTTGTGCATCCGGCCCAGCGTCTCGTAGGCGTCGCACAGGTGCCGCTCCCGGCCGGGGTAGCCGGTCGCGGCCAGCGCGCCGCGCAGCGAGGGTGACAGCGCCCCGGCCGCCTCCGAGCGCCCGAAGGCGCTGCCGAGCCACTTGCCGTACGGCGCGTAGCGGCGTTCCAGCAGCAGGGCCAGCCGCATCAGGTCGCGCACCAGGCGGGCGGCGACGACGGCGGAGCCCAGGTCGTCCCCGGCCTCGGCGCAGCGGCCCACGAACGCCTCCTCCTGGGAGATGCGCTGCCACTGGCAGGCCAGCAGGTAGCGCCAGACCTGGTCCGGGTACCAGGCCAACTGCCGCCGGGCCGCGGTGAGTTCGCCGAGGTCGTCGCGGAAGACCGCGCCGGCCGTCACCTCGGCCAGTTTCTGCTGGGGCAGGGCCAGCCAGTCGCCGGCCGTCGGCCCCGCCCGGCCCCAGTCGGCCGCCCGGGGGCCGAGGTGTGCGGCCAGCCAGGACCCCACGTCGTCAACGGTGACCTTGTGGTCGACCGGGCCCGGGGTCGCCTCCATGTGCCGGACCGCCTCGTGCGGGTCGGTGCTGCGGCGGAAGTGCGTGGGCCAGCCGCGCACGTGCTTGGGCAGCCGGTGTGCCAGGAGGTCGCGGATCGGCCCCGCGTGGCGCTCGGCGTCCTCGGGCGACAGGAACAGCTGCAGGCACGGCCCCCAGTCGTGGTCGGTCGAGCGCGCGGTGTCGAATCCCAGGACCTCGGAGCCGGGGCCGACGCGGGCGGCGGCGTAGCGCAGGTCCGGCAGGGCGGCGTCGAGGACCGGGCGCACCCCTTCCTCGTACAGGGCCCTGGCGAGGTCGAGGCCGGGGACGAAGGCGGCGTCGGGTGGGGTCACGGCGTCCACTGTGCCAACGGCCCGGCGCGCGGGTCCACCCGTTGTGCCCGGGCGCGCGTCAGCCCTGCGCCGTCCACTCCGGCAGCGCCTCGCGCCGCTGGAGCCACAGCGGGTCGGCGCCGGACAGGCCGGTGCGGGCGGCGACCGTGCCGGCCGTGATGGCGCAGGTGGTGTCGACGTCGCCGAGGCCCTCCGCCGTGCTCCACAGGGCGTCGGTGAGGCTGTCGAGGTTCATGGCGGCCGACCACAGGGCGAAGGGGACGGTGTCGGCGGCGCTGACGCGCTGCCCGTTGCCGAGCAGGTCGGCGGCGCGCCACGGCCGGGTGTCGGGGCGCACCGCGCAGGCCAGGGCCAGGGTGTTGCGGACCTCGCCCGCGGGGGTGTGCCGCAGGACCTGCTTCAGGAACTCCTCGCCGTCCGGGGCCGGGCCGCCGCGCGAGGCGGCGGCCAGCGACGCGGCGACGGCCACCGCGACCGCGCCGGCCACGCCCTCGGGGTGGGCGTGGGTGACCTCGGCCGACAGCGCCGCCTGCCGGGCGGCCTCCTCGGCGTCGCCGGCGAACCACGCGCCCAGCGGCGCGACCCGCATCGCGGCGCCGTTGCCGAAACTGCCCTGGCCGTCGAAGAGTTCCCGCGTCCGGGTGCGCCAGGAGGGCGGGTCGTCGGCGAGGGCGGGCAGCAGGCGGTGCATGCCGGCGCCGTAGCCGCGGTAGGCGTCGGCGCGGTAGGTGGCGCCGAAGGCGGCGGCCAGGGCGTCCTGGTCGACGGTGCCGTGCACGGTCAGGACCCGGTGGACGGACAGGGCCATCGCCGTGTCGTCCGTCCAGTGCCAGGGCGACTCCTCGGGCGTGCGGCGCGCGCGGATGTCCCGGAAGGCCTCCGGGACGGGGCGGAACAGCGGGAACCACCGCTCTCCGAACGCGTCCCCGAGGGCGAGCCCCTCCAGCGCGTCACGGGCGGCCACGGGCACGGGCGGACGAGTCGTCATGTCCCCATCCTCCCCCGCCCGGCAACGGAACCGGGTCCGTCGCCGGGGCCGCAGGCCGTCAGGAGGGCCGACGGACGGTCCCCGCCCGGCGTCGCACACGGCCGCCCGGACGATCGCCCCGGTCCACTGACCTGCACCGCAGCCCCCGCCCTGCGGGGCCGGGCGGGGACGATCTAGGGTGCTGGCATGATCTCCTCACCGATATCCGGCCCCCGCCACGCCCTGCAGGTGCTGATGGAGGGCAACGCCAGGTTCGTCGCGGGCTCCCCCGAGCACCCCAACCAGGACGCCGGCCGCCGGGCCGCGCTCGCCCCGGCACAGCGCCCGTTCGCGGTGCTGTTCGGCTGCTCGGACTCCCGTCTGGCGGCCGAGATCATCTTCGACCAGGGCCTGGGCGACCTGTTCGTGGTGCGCACGGCGGGGCACGTGGCGGGCCCCGAGGTGCTGGGCAGCATCGAGTACGGCGTGAGCGTGCTGGACTGCCCGCTGGTGATCGTGCTCGGCCACGACTCGTGCGGCGCGGTGGCGGCCGCCCTGGACGCGGTGGACGAGGGCCGGCTGCCGGGCGGTTTCGTGCGCGACGTGGTGGAGCGGGTGACGTCGAGCGTGGTGTCGGCCAAGGCGGCGGGCATCGAGGACCCGGACGCGATCGTCGACGAGCACATCCGCCAGAGCGTGGACCTGCTGCTGGAGCGCTCGCAGCTGCTGGCGGCGAAGGTCGCCGAGGGCAGCGTGGGCGTGGTGGGCCTGTCCTACCGCCTGACCGACGGCCGGGCCCGCACGGTCGCCGCCCACGGCGACATCCTCTAGCAGCCCGCCGAACGCGGCGTCCGATCCCCGCCAGCGCCGCGTGCGGGGCCGGGGCAGAGTCGGGGGCATGCACAAGGTCACCGATCTCAAGGTCCTCTACTTCGGCACCCCGGTGGTGCTGATCGGCTCCCGCAACGCGGACGGCAGCGCGAACCTGGCGCCGATGTCGTCCGCGTGGTGGCTGGGCCATTCGTGCCTGCTGGGGCTGGGCAACAGCGCGCAGACGTCCGCGAACCTGCTGCGCGAGGGCGAGTGCGTGCTCAACCTGCCTTCCTCGGCGATGGTCGATGCCGTCGACCGGCTGGCGCTGCTGACCGGCAATCCGGTCATCGCCGGGTACCGGCGGGAGCAGGGCTACCGCTACGAGCCGCGCAAGTTCGAGGCGGCGGGGCTGACCGAGCTGCCGGGGGAGCTGGTGCGGGCGCCGCGCGCGGCGGAGTGTCCCGTGCAGCTGGAGTGCCGGCTGGCGGCGGCCACGCCGCTGGCGGGCAACGAGCGGTGCACGGCCTTCGAGGTGGAGGTGGTGCGCGCGCACGTGGACGAGCGCCTGCTGGTGCCCGGCAGCGACCACTACGTGGACCCGGTCGGCTGGGACCCGCTGATCATGAAGTTCTGCGAGTTCTTCGGCGACGGGCGGCGCCTTGCGCCCTCGCGCCTGGCGGAGGGCTGGCGGATGCCGGGACGGCTGGCGCCCGCGCGGGCCTGACGGGAGGTGCCCGCCGCCGGGCCCTTCCCGGCGGGGGAGGTCCGGGGCCCGGCACCGGGACCCGGCTTGACTTCAAGCCGTGTTGAAGTTGTCGAATGGGTCCCGGCACCACCGCACGGGCCCCGACGTCGATGCCCGCCCGTGCCGGGGCCGGGGCCGCCTTCCATCCGGTCGTGCCGGAGGCGGCCCCGGCCCCCGCCGCCGTTCCAGGGCCCGCTCAGGCGCCGGCGGTCTCGGCGAGGGTGTGGGCGACGAGGGCGTTGGCGTGTCCGTGGCCCAGGCCGTGCTCGGTCTTGAGCCAGGCGACGAGCTCCATGTGCCTGGTGAGCGGGCAGGAGCGGATGAGGTCCTGCCACTCGGCGACCGGGCGCCCGTACTTCTTCTCGATCGACGGGAAGTAGCTGGCGGGGCCCTTCACGGGTGCTGCGGTCATGGCGGTTTCCCTCTCGAAAAAGCGGTGCGCGGTGCGTTTCACGGGATTGGACCGTGATCGCACCGCGCACTCATCGCTTCACTCGCGTGACCCCCGTCACACCTTCGCGCGGCGCCTTCCCCGGCCGGCGCGGCGGCCGGCGGGCGGGGTGGGGTCGGTGTTCCAGGCGGCGACGGGGTTGCCGAGCCAGCGGGTGGAGCCGGGGACGTTCTCGCCGCGCATGACCAGGGAGGCCGGGCCGACGGTGGTGCCCTCGCCCAGGGCGGAGTTGAGCAGCACGATGGAGTGCGGCCCGGTGGTGGAGCCGGCGCCGAGGTGGACGGTGCCCAGGCGCATGACGCGGTCGTGGAAGAGGTGGGTCTGCAGGACGGTGCCGCGGTTGACGCTGGCGCCGGCCTCGACGGTGACGAGGTCGCTCTCGGGCAGCCAGTGGGTCTCGCACCACACGCCGCGTCCGATGCGCGCGCCCAGGCTGCGCAGCCACAGGTTGAGGTAGGGGGTGCCGGTGATGCTGGAGCCGCCGAAGGGCATGGCGAGTTCCTCGACGAAGGTGTCGTAGAGCTCGTTGCGCCACACGAAGGAGGACCACAGGGGGTGTTCGTCGGTGCGGAAGCGGCCGACGAGCAGCCACTTGGCGGCGGTGGTCAGCGCGCAGGCGATGACGGCGGCCAGGGCGAGGACCAGTCCGCCGGTGGCGATGGCGGTGGGCACGCCGTAGTCGTCGCGGATCTCCTGGAAGGCGGCGAGGACGAAGTCCCCGAGGACGACGGCCAGGACGATCGGCAGCAGGCGGCACAGCTCGACGCCGGCGCGCGCCCACATCAGGCGCCGGGGCGGGTCGTAGGTGCGGGCCTCGCCGCCGGTGTCGGCGACGCGGGGCAGCGCGAAGGCGGGGCGCCCGAGCCAGGAGGAGGCCTCGGGGGCGTGGGCGGGGGTGTCGGACAGGACGCCGACGAGGGAGTTGTCGGGCAGGTGGCGCCCGGGGCCGACGATGCCGGAGTTGCCGACGAAGGAGCGCTTGCCGACATGGGCGGGGCCAAGGTGCAGCCAGCCGGCGCGGACCTCGTAGGGGGCGACGAGGGTGTCGTCGGCGAGGAAGGCGCCGTCGTCCACGCGCATGAGGCCGGGCAGGGACAGGACCGTGGAGGCCTCGACGCGCCGGCCGATCTTCGCCCCGAGCAGGCGCAGCCACAGCGGGGTGAAGAGGCTGGCGTAGAGGGGGAAGAGGGTGCGGCGGGCGGTGTCGGTGAGGCGGTGGACGGCCCAGGCGCAGAAGGCGACCTTGCCGTGGGCGGGGTGGTGGCCGGGGCGCAGGGGGCGGGAGAACAGGCGCACGGCCAGGACTATGAGCGTGGCGTGGCACAGGAGGGTGAGGAC
The DNA here is from genome assembly GCF_040650235.1 of Kitasatospora sp. NPDC048722. NCBI lineage: Bacteria > Bacillati > Actinomycetota > Actinomycetes > Kitasatosporales > Streptomycetaceae > Kitasatospora > Kitasatospora sp. NPDC048722. Next base: position 32,121 of record NZ_JBEZGX010000038.1, on the reverse strand, counting down.
GGTCAGGGGGATGGTGAGGGGCAGGAGCTGGAGGATGGCCTGGCCCAGGGTGCGGTCGGCGTCGATCAGCGGGTAGATGATCATGAGGGCCGGGGCGGCGGCGATCAGCGGCAGGAGGCCGAAGAAGGTCAGGCCGGCGCCGTAGGCGAGGTTCCAGGCGCGCGAGCGCGCGCGGGGGGCGGGGTGGGCGGGCCAGCCGGCGGGTGCCTCGGGGGCGGGGCGGGCCGGGGAGCCGTGCCAGTGTTCGCGGGCGGGGACGGTGCCGGTGACGCAGGAGCCGGGGGCGATGTCGGCGCCGGCGCCGACGCGGGCGCCGGGCATGAGGGTGGAGCGGGTGGCGACGCGGGCGCCTTCGCCGACCTCGACGTGGCCGAGGTGGAGGATGTCGCCGTCCAGCCACCAGCCGGCGATGTCGGCCTCGGATTCGAGGACGGCGCCGGCGCCGATGCGGGCGAGGCCGGTGACGGGGGGCAGGGTGTGCAGGTGGACGTCCTTGCCGACGCGGCAGCCCAGGGCGCGCGCGTAGCGGGCGGCCCAGGGGGTGCCGGGCAGGGCGCCGACGCCGAAGAGGGCGACGGTGCGTTCGGCGAGCCACAGGCGCAGGTGCACGTGGCCGCCGCGGGGGTGGCTGCCGGGGCGGATGCCGGCGGTGATGACGCGGGCGCCGGCGGCGGCGAGCAGGGTGCGGCCCGGGGAGCTGTAGAAGAGGAGGAGGCCGGCGAGGACGGGCCACCAGGAGGAGTGGGGGGCCCAGGGCAGGTGGGCGCCGGTGAGGTTGTCGAGGGCGGTGAGGACCAGGACCCAGCGCAGGCCGGCGAGGGTGAACAGGCCGAACAGGGCGATGGTCTGCCACAGGCCGGCGCTGGCGGGGGTGCGGCGCACGTGGCGCCGGCGGGGCTCGGGGGCCTCGGCGGTGCGGGCGCCGGCGTGCGGCGGCGCGAGGGAGTCGAGGTGGGCGGCCATCGCGCTCAGGCCGGGGTGGGCGTAGAGGTCGGCCACGGACACGCCGGGGTGGCGGGTGCGCAGTTCGGAGACGAGGCGGGCGGCGGTGAGGCTGGAGCCGCCGAGGGCGAAGAAGTCGTCGCCGGCGCCGGGGGCCATGCCGAGCAGGGCCTCCCAGAGGCCGGCGAGCCAGCCGGCGGTGCCCTCCAGGGGGCCGGCGGCTGCGGCGTCCTGGCGGCCGGTGGTGGCCAGCGGCCAGGGCAGCGCGTTGCGGTCGACCTTGCCGGAGGTCTTGGTGGGCAGGGACTCGACGAGGGCGAGGACGGGCACGAGCGGGGCGGGCAGGCGCTCCAGCAGCAGCTGACGGGCGGCGGCGAGGTCGGGGTGGGTGCCGGGACGGGCGACGAGGTAGCCGACGAGCAGGTCGGCGCCGGCGGGGGTCTTGCGGACGGCGGCGGCCGCGGCGCGCACGTCGGGCAGAGCCTGGAGGGCGGCGTCGATCTCACCGAGTTCGATGCGCCGGCCGCCGAGCTTGACCTGGTCGTCGGCGCGGCCGACGAAGACGAGGCCTTCGGGGTCGTTGCGCACGAGGTCGCCGCTGCGGTAGACGCGGGGGGAGGCGAAGACGGGGTGGGGGCTGAACTTCTCGGCGTCCTTGGCGGGGTCGAGGTAGCGGGCGGTGCCGACGCCGGTGATGAGCAGTTCGCCGGTCTCGTACCAGGGCACGGGCTGGCCGGCCTGGTCGACGACGGCGATCTCCCAGCCGTCCAGGGGGGCGCCGATGCGCACGGGCTGGCCGGGCAGCATGCGGGCGGCGGTGGCGACGACGGTGGTCTCGGTGGGGCCGTAGGTGTTCCAGAACTCACGCCGGCCGGTGGCCAGGCGCTCGACGAGTTCGGCGGGGCAGGCCTCGCCGCCGACGATGATCAGGCGCACCGCGTCCAGGCACTCCTGGGGCCACAGGGCGAGCAGGGTGGGGACGGTGGAGACGGCGGTGATGCGGCGCTCGACGAGCCAGGGGCCGAGGTCGGTGCCGGCCTTGACGAGGGAGCGGGGGGCGGGGACCAGGCAGGCGCCGTGGCGCCAGGCGATCCACATCTCCTCGCAGGAGGCGTCGAAGGCCACCGACAGACCGGCCAGGACGCGGTCACCGGGGCCCAGTGGCTGCTGCTGGAGGAACAGGCGGGCCTCGGCGTCGACGAAGGCGGCGGCGCTGCGGTGGGTGACGGCGACGCCCTTGGGGCGGCCGGTGGTGCCGGAGGTGAAGATGATCCAGGCGTCGTCGGCGGGCGAGGGCCAGGCGGGGCGGCCCGAGGGGCGGGCCTGGGGGCCGGCGCTCAGGTGGTGCCCGGCGCCGATGACGGCGCACACCTGGGCGTCGTGCCAGATCATGTCGGCGCGCTCGTCGGGGTCGTCGGCGTCCACCGGCACGTAGGCGGCGCCGCAGCGCAGGACGGCGAGGACGGCGACGTACAGGTCGGCGGTGCCGGAGGGGATGCGCACGCCGACGCGGTCGCCGCAGCCGATGCCGTGGCCGGCCAGGGTGCCGGCGAGGGCGTCGACCTCCTGCAGGAGGGTGCGGTAGTCGAGCACCCGGGTGCCGGTGTCCAGTGCGGGCGCGTGGGGGTGGGCGTCCGCGGTGGCGGCGATGATGTCGAACAGGCTGCGCGGGTGGGCGGGCGGGGCCACCGGCCAGGCGGCCGCGTACCCGGGGTGGGGGCGGTGCAGCGTGCCTGGGCCGGCCGTGTCCTGACGTGCGTCCATGGGGGGTGTTTCCTCGGCTCCGGTTCCTGGGGTCAGGTCTGTTGGCTCGGGTGCGGCGTCACCCGCGGGGTGGGCGGGTGCGAACGCGCACGGGCGTCACTCGGGGTGACGCCCGCGGAAGCACGTTCTTTCACCATGACTCGGTGGGGAGTCCGGCGGATGCAGACGGAGCGTGGTCAAAGGAAATTCTCACGATCTGTGCCGCGCGGGGCGGCAGGGGAACGATTCGAATGTCATTTCGGTCTTTATGGGGTGTTTTCGCTGGTGAAGGGTAGCGGCTGCGGGAAGACGGCGCCGTGACGGGAGGGATGGGAGTGATGAACGCCATGCGATCGGAACGCTACCGGCTGCGGCGGGGGCGCCGCCGCCCCAGGGGTGTGCGAACCGTCCACCCGGACGACACACCGTGACGGCGGCGTTGACCTGGGCGGACTCTTCGGGAACGCACCGGGGCGCTCCCCCGGGCCCGGGTGAGGGGTTGGTGAGGGAAGCGCGGGGGCCGGGGCCCAGGCGCACACGCATTCGACGTAGGAGGTGCCGGGGGCGCCGTGGACCGGCCCGGGCCTTTCTCCCGGACATCCCCCCGAACCCCCCACCGGGCGTCCCCGGACCGCCCGCCCCGGACTTCCCTGCTTCCCCGGACTCCCCCGCCGCTCTTGCTAGCGTCGTCGTCCGTGAGCCTGGTCTGGTACGCGGCGTACGGGTCGAACCTGGACGCCGCCCGCATGTCCTGCTACCTCGCCGGCGGGCGCCCCGAGGGCGCCGCACGCCACTACCCCGGATGCCGCGACCCGCACCCGCCACGGCGCGACACCGCGACCGTCCTGCCCGGAACGCTCTACTTCGCCACCCACTCACCGGTGTGGGGCGGCGGCAGGGGCTTCTACGACCCGGACGCCGACGGCGAGATGCCGTGCCGCGCCTACCTCCTGACAGCCGGCCAGTTCAGCGACGTCGCCGCGCAGGAGATGTACCGCTCCCCGGGAACCGACCTCGACCTCACCCGCGTCCTCGCCCACGGCCGCGACCGCCTCGGCCCCGGCCGCTACGAGACCCTCGTCCACGCGGGGACGCTCGACGGCCTGCCGCTGCTCACCTTCACCGCCCCCGGCGGCCTCGCCGCCGCCCGCCTCGACCCGCCCTCCGCGCCCTACCTGCGCACCCTGGCCGCCGGCCTCGCGCAGTCCCACGCCTGGAGCGCCCGCCGCTGCGCCGCCTACCTCGCCGCCCGCCCAGGCGCGGCCGGGCACTGGAGCGAGCGGGACGTGCTGGCCGCCCTCGGCTGACGGCGGCCGCCCGCCCGTCCCGCCCGCCCGCCCGTCCCGCCCGTCCGTCTCGGCCGTCGGCCTCCCGGCCCTGAAGGCGTTCGGCCTGCGGCCGGTCGGCGCGCAGGGACGGAAAAGGGGTTGCGAGCAGCTGCGTGCGGACTGCTAACCTCCGTTCCCGTAACCGTGACCGCACGTCAGGAGGTGAGACCCGTGAACGCAGTAACCACGTGGGTGCTCCCTCTTCCCGTCACGGCATAGGTGTTTCGCCGGGAGCGCCGAGAACGACGCAATTCCCGGAAGGTGATTCCCATGTCCTCTCTTCGTTTCATTTCCGACACCGCCTCCGCCGGTGTCCGCGAGCGCGACTTCCTCCTCGGTGAGGTCCCCGGCGTCCTGTGGTCGCCCGAAGCCGGCTGCCGGCAGGCGCCGTTGGTGCTGATGGGCCACGGCGGCGGACTGCACAAGAAGACCCCGGCCCAGGCCGACCGCGCCCGACACCTCGTGCGGACCTGCGGGTACACGGTCGTGGCCATCGACGCGCCCGGTCACGGGGAGCGCCCCCGCACGGCCGTCGACGACCGGGCCCGGGCCGACATGATCCGGGCCCGCCACGACGGCGAGCCGCTGGGCCCGATCGTCGCCGCCTACGGCACCCACCTCGCCGAACTCGCCGTCCCCGAATGGCGGGCCACGCTCGACGCCCTCCAGCGGCTGCCCGAGATCGGACCGGAGGCGCCGATCGGCTACGGCGGCGGCATCACCCTCGGCACCGCGATCGGCATCCCGCTGGCGGCCGCCGAGCCGAGGATCAGGGCCGCGATCTTCGGCGGCGGGTTCATCCCCCACGAGGGACTGCTGGCGGCGGCCCGGCAGGTCACCGTCCCGGTGGAGTTCCTGCTCCAGTGGGACGACGCCGAGGTCCCGCGCGAGCTGGCCCTGGGCCTGTTCGACGCCTTCGCCTCCAAGGAGAAGACCCTGCACGCCAACCCCGGCGGCCACGGCGACGTCCCGCCCTTCGAGGACCCGGCCCTCTTCCTGAGCCGCCACCTCGGCACAGGGTCTGATGTTCGCGCCGCTGGCGCAGGGTGTGCCGGCGCAGAAGGCGGACCGGTCCCGGTGAGGCGTCCTCACTGGCGGCCGTACTGGTGGCGGCTGCTGTTCCGGGCGGACGGCGGGCCCGGGTGGACGGCGGTGGGTCCCGGGGAGTTCACCCGGGTCCCGGAGGCCGCACTGAGGGAGTCCTCCCTCGACGGGTGGGCGGATGCCCTGCTGGCGCAGGCGCCCGGCGAACTCGACGACGTGCGCGGTGACTTGCTCCTTGAGTGCTTCGCGGAGCCCGCTCCCGCTGCCGGCGCCGTGCCGGTGTACTCGCGCCGGGTGCGGCTGCCCGGGCCGCGCTCCCGCGGCCGGGGCCCGTCGACCGGGTGTTGACGACTCGTTGACGGGCGGCTGGTGGACTGCGGGTGTCGGCCGGAGCGGCCGGGCGTCCACCGGAACGGGGAGTGTCGTGATCCTGACGGACCGGCTGCGGCTGCGGCGCTTTCGCCTCGACGACGCGCCCGCGCTGGCGCGCTACCGCAGCGACCCCGAGGTGGCCCGCTTCCAGAGCTGGCGCTCGCCGATCGGCCCGGCGCAGGCGGCGGCGATCGTGGCGGGCTACCGGGCGGAGTCGCCGGAGGTGCCCGGGTTCTTCCAGTGGGCGATCGAGCTGCGGGAGCAGCCGGGGCTGATCGGCGACCTGGCGGTGGGGACCGTGACGGCCGGCAACGGTGGTCTGCGGGCGCTGCTGGGGATCACGGTGGCGCCCGAGCACCAGCGCCGCGGCTACGCCGGCGAGGCGATGGGCGCCGTCGCCGCGCACCTGCGGGCGCGGGGCGTGCGGCGGGTGGCGGCCGAGTGCGACGTGCGCAACACCGCGTCGGCGCGGATGCTGCGGCGGGCGGGGTTCCGGGAGACGGGCCGCGCGAGCCGGTTCGTCGGGCACCGGGGCCGGCGGGCCGAGTTCCTGCTGTTCGGGATGCCGGCCGAGGAGGCGTGCCGCACCGTGAGGGGCGCGGCGCAGATGGAGGAGGAAGAGATGGTGGATCCAGGGCGTGTGAGCCCCCGCGTCGCCCCTGCCGGGGACGTGGCCGAGAACGTGGCCGGGGACGAGACCGAGCAGTCGGCACAGCCGGCGCAGCCGGAACAGCCGCAGGACGCCGACGGGTTCGAGGAGGGTGAGGCGTAGGGGCGATCACGCACGAGCGAGCGCCCCGGGTCCGCCGCCCGGGGCGCCGCGCGCGGCTGCCGCTTCCTGACCGGAAAGGGCGGGACGGAAGCGGCCGCGCAGCCCCGTGATCACCTGATTCGACGTCAGTTCCCCCGCCTGCGCGGGTTCCGTCGGGATGCCGGGTGGCCGGCTTGTGGTCGCGGAGCACGTACCCGGCCTTCTCCTCGCCGCGCTGGGCGGCGGTGCAGTAGTACGACACTTCGACGTCGGACGGCGCCGTGGTCTCGAAACTGCTGGGCGGCCCGGGCGGCGTGCGGCGCCTGGCCGCGGCCGCTTGAGACCGGTGAGCAGGGGTCTAGAGGGCGGCCGGCGGCGTCGCGGCGATGACCTCCAGGAGGCGTTCGTTGACGGGTTCCGGGCGTTCCAGGCTGCGATGCTGTCCGGCATCGAAACGATCACAAGCTGTCCGTCCGTCCCGACCTGAGCGACGCCTCGCTGAACGAGCTGATCGCCGTCTCCTGGCCCGGCCACCGGCCCACGTCCTTCGCGCCCGTACTGGCCCGCAGCCTCGCCTGGGTCGCGGCACACCGGGACGGGCGGCTGGTCGGGTTCGTGAACGTGGCCGGGGACGGCACCCTGCACGCGTTCGTCCTGGACACCACGGTGCATCCGCAGGAGCGCCACCGGGGCCTGGGGGTGCGACTGGTGCGGGCAGCGGCCGCCGAGGCGCGGGCGCGCGGGGCGCAGTGGCTGCACGTCGACTTCGAGCCGCACCTGGGGGCCTTCTACGAGCGATGCGGGTTCCGGCCGACGGCGGCGGGGCTGATGGCGCTGTGAGACGGAGGGCGGGCAGGCGATGGGCCGACAGGCGGCGGCGGGCGGACGGCGGGGGCCCCTTGCGCGATAGTCGTCGCGGAGATAATCTCTGCGTAGAATATTTCGAGCGATCGGGAGAGCGCGACATGTGGAGCCACGAGTACACCGGTGAGACGACGGCGGCGCCCGAGGCGGTCTGGGCGGTGCTGAAGGACATCGACAACTGGCCGCGGTGGGACACTTCGATGGAGTCGGTCACCCTGCTCGGCCCGTTCGAGGTGGGCGCCAAGGTGTCGATGACGCCCTCCGGCCAGGACCCGATCACCTCGGTGATCACCGCGATCGAGGAGAACGCCCACTACGCGGACGAGACCGCGTTCGCCGGCGTGGTGCTGCGCTTCAGCCACCGGCTCAGCCCGCGCGGCGACGGCGGCACCACGGTGGTGCACCGCCTGGAGATCGACGGGCCGGCCGCCGGCGAGATGGGCCCGCAGCTGGGCCCGGCCATCACCGAGGACTTCCCCGAGGCGATGGAGGCCCTGTTCACCCACGCGGGCGGCTCCGCCTTGTGAGCCCCCGCGTGAGACCGCCGACGGCAGGCCCGCGCCACCGGATGTGCCACCGGATGCGCCAACGGCCGCGGCACGGAACGGGATTCCGACCGTGGCAGGCGGCGCTGCGCCGGCGACGGGCGGTGAAGGCGGCGCCGGCGCCCCACGGTCTGACGCACGGCCAGTTCGTGCCGCCGGCCCGCGCGTGGCACTCCGGCGGGCGCGGCGAGGTGCCCAGCCGGCGGGTGCCGGCCCGCCGGGCGGACGGCCTCGCAGGTGGTGCGCCACCTGGAGGCCAAGGGGCTGATGGAGCGGGGGCCGACTCGCGCGACGCCCGGGCCCGGCGCCTGCGGGTCACCGGCCGGGGCGCGGAGGTGGCGCGCGCGGCCGTCACGGCGGCGGAGCGGGCGGACGCGGCGTTCTTCACCCCGGCCGCCCGCCTCGACGCCCGCGCGCCGGAGGCCCTGCCGCGCGCCCCGGCGGCCACCGCACAGCCCCTCCCCGTCCACCCCTCCGATTCCCGGTTGATCGCACACCGTCGCACTGTCAAGATCATTTGATGCCACGACAGCGAACCGACGGGAGAGGCGTTTTGCGCAGAACAACGGGCATCGGCCGCGCGGGGGCGGCGACCCTGGCGGCGCTGGGGATCCTCGCCGCCGCGTGCGGCAACGGGGACACAGGGACGCTTCCCGGGACGGCCCCGGTGCCGGCCGGGGTGGACTTCGCCACCGTCCTGAACGACAAGGCGAAGATCCAGGCGGCCCTGCCCGACCCGGACTCGATGCACGGCTGGACACCCCGGGGCGGCAAGGCCGACGTCGCCGCGACGCCGCCCAGCGCCACCGACTGCGCCGAGGACGGCTCCTGGGACTGCGCCGCCCTCGCCGACGGCCGGGCCCGCTTCGAGGCCGAGGGCGAGCGGGCCACCTTCACCCTGCAGGCCTTCGCCGACCGCCCCGCCGCCCAGGACGCGTGCCGCAAGGAGGCCGCCTGGTCGGCGAAGTACACCAGGGCCGACGTCCCGCCGGTCGCGGGCACCGCCGGCGGCCACGCCTACCGCCGCAACGCCGGCGGCCTGGACGGCATCCACCTGACCATGTGCCTGGGCACCGTCGTGGCCACCACGACCCTGGAACGCGGCGGCCTCGACCCGGCCGAACTCCACCGCCTGGCCGAGCTGTTCGCCACCCGCATCCAGAAGGCCGCCGCCCCCTGACGGCCCCCGACGCCCCCGGGCGGGCGTCACCGCGCGCCGGGCACCACCCGCCTGAGGAGGCCGGACCCGGCTCGCGCAGTGAGGAAGTGGACGTTGTCGTCGCCGCCGGGACGGCTCACGCACAGCCGCTCGACCCGAAGGCCCGGCAGCGCCCGCCGCGCACCGGGCGCCGTCGAGCACCTCGCCCAGGGGCCGCCGGTGCGCTCGGCGGGCCCCCGCTCCCCCGCCCGCTTGCCCGCTTGCCCGCCGTGCGACCGGAATCCTCCGCCGCCCCGGACCGGCCTTGACGGACCCCTGACGCCCCCCGGCCGGGGCCTGGTGTCGCCGCCGCGTTCCGCGCCCGTACCGTGGTGGCCAGTTGACCGTGTCCCATCAGGAGGGGTTATCGCGATGGACAACGACCGTACGACCACCTGGCGCAAGAGCACCCACAGCGGCGATTCCAACGGCTGCGTGGAGGTCGCCGACGGGTTCACCGGGGTCATGCCCGTGCGGGACTCCAAGGACCCGCACGGCCCGGTGCTGCGCTTCCGGTCCTCGGCCTGGCAGGCCTTCGTGACGGCCGTGCGCGGCGGGGAGTTCGACCGCCCGGCATAGCGCGGCCGCGTCAGAGCGCCAGCACCGCGCCTTCCTCGGCGGCGAGGACCTCGCCGCCGGGGAAGGCGGCCCGGGCCTCGGCGACGGGGCGGGTGCGGTCGGTGCCGGGCCAGAAGTGGGTCAGCAGGAGGCGGCGGGCCGCGGCGCGGGCGGCGCAGGCGGCGGCCTGGGCGGGGCCGAGGAGGCGGGGGTCGGCTTCGGTGCCGCTCAGGGTGGTGCCGGCGATGAACAGGTCGGCGCCGGCGGCGAGTTGGTCCAGGGCCGGGCAGGGGCCCGCGTCGCCGCTGTAGGCGAGGGTGAGGCCGGGGGCGGTGAGGCGCACGCCCGCGTGGGGGACGTGGTGGGGCAGCGGGGCGGTTTCCAGGCGCAGCGGGCCGACCTGGAGGGTGCCGGCGGCCAGCAGGGGGTGGACGTCGAAGACGTCGTGGAGGTCCTCGGTGGGCTCCATCGCCTGGACGCGGGTGAGGACGCCGGGCGGGCAGTACAGGGGCAGGCGTGGGCCGCGCCGGGGGGCGAAGTAGCGGGCGCGGGCGAGGGCGCTGAGGTCGGCGCAGTGGTCGGGGTGTTCGTGGGTGATGACGACGGCGTCCGGCTCGGCCCCGAGGGCGGCCAGGCGGGGGTAGGTGCCGTAGCCGAGGTCGAGGACGAGGCGGTGGCCGTCGTGGTCGAGGAGGAAGCCGCTGGCGGCGCGGTGGGCCTCGGGCCAGGCGCCGCAGGTTCCGAGGACGGTGAGTTGGCTCGGCATGCGGACGATCATCGCACGCCCCTCCCCCGCCCGGGGCGGGGAAGGAGGGTAACGGCCTTGGACGTCGGTGGCGTTGGCGTTTGCCGGAACGCGGATGGCCGGACGCGTGCGGAAGCCGACCGGGCCCTCATCGGCGCCGCATGGCGCCGGGCGGCCGGGGCGGCACCGGTTTCCCGCCGGCCGGGCACGGGGTTCGTCCTCCTCCACTCCACCGTGCCCGGTCCGGTCCTGGCACGGTCCGGGCGCGGTGGAGTGGGTCAGCGTGCTGTGACGGGCCGCCAGGTGTCGTGCAGGAGGGCGGCGGCGGGAGCGGCCTGGGTGTGGCCGGCCCGGTAGGCGGCCTGCCAGGTGGTGAGGTCGGCGGGGCCGGTGGTGTCCAGGAGGCGGGCGGCGTCCGGGTCGGGGGCGAGGGTGAGGGCGCCGGGCGGGGCTTCGGCGCCGGGGTGGCGGTGGGCGAGCGGGTCGACGACGACCAGGGTGCGGGCGCCGGCGGCGAGGTCGGCGTTGGTGCCGGCGCGCAGCGCGCCGTCGATGTGGTGGCGGCCGTCGACGGTGACGGGTGCCTCGATGCCGGGGAAGGCGCTGGAGGCGGCGACGGCGCGGGCCAGGGGCACGCCGCGGGCGGCGTCCCAGACGACGGGTTCGCCGGTCTCCGCGCACACGGCGGTGATGAGCAGGCGCTGCTCGGGCCAGGTGTCGGTGGCGATCAGTGCCGCGCGGCGTCGGAGGAGGTCGGCCTCGGCCTCGGGGTCGGCGGTGTCCAGGGCGAGGCGGCCCACGCGGCGGCGGGCCTCGGCGGGGTCCAGGCCCTGGCCGAGGAGGGCGAAGACGGCGCCGGTGACGGCGGCGTCGGGGCGCCGGGCGGGGCCGGCGCCGGAGGGGGTGGCGAGGCGGGCGGGGTCCTGTCCGGCCGTCAGGACCGCGGCGGCGATGGCGCCGGCGGAGGTGCCCACCGTCAGGTCGGCCTCGGCGAGGTCGACGCCGGCTTCGCGCAGGCCGGCGGCCAGGCCGGCCGTCCAGGCGGTGCCCAGGTAGCCGCCGGGGCCCAGCACCAGGGCGCGGTCGGCAGCACGGTCGTCATCGGTCCGCATGGCGGTTCCCCCCGTTGTCGAAGACACCGTTGTTGAAACGGCTGTTTCATATACTGGCACACCCGAAGACCCGGAAGAGGAGGGCGGCGGCGATGGGACGACCGGCCGATCCGCACCGGCGCGAGCGCACCGTGGCGCTGGCCGCCGACCACGTGCTGGCCCACGGGCTGGCCGGGCTGAGCCTGCGTCCGCTGGCCGAGGCGCTCGCCACCAGTCCGCGGATGCTGCTCTACGACTTCGGCAGCAAGCAGGAGCTGGTGGCGGCGGTGCTCGCCGAGGCGCGCCGGCGCGGGGCCGCGCGGCTGGCCGAGGGGCTGCCGGCGGCGCGCGGGGCGAGTGCGGCGCAGCGGCTGCGCGGGATCTGGCGGTGGCTGAGCGCGCCGGAGCGGGCGCCGTTCGTGCGGCTGGCCTTCGAGGTGCACGCCGACCACCTGGCCCATCCGGAGCGCCATCCCGAGGGGCGGCGGGCCGTCACCGACTGGCTCGCCGTGCTGCGCGCCCATCTCGCGGACGTGTGCGCCGGGCCGCAGGACGCCGTCACGCCGACGCTGGTGATGGCCGTGCTGCGGGGCCTGCTGTTCGACCTGACGCTGACCGGCGACCGCGAGCGCACCGCCCTGGCGGTGGAACGCCTGGCCGCGCTCCTGGAAGCGCAGGAGACGCAGGAGCCCCGGGAGACACCGCAAGCGCGGGAGACGCGAGGGTCGTAACGCGCCCGGGCCCGTGCCATCCCCTCGGATGGCACGGGCCCGGGCGGCCGGACCGGCCGGTCAGGTGCGGCTGTTGGTGGCGCGGGTGCGCCGGGAGACGGAGTCCAGGACCACGGCGGCGAGCAGGACGGCGCCGGTGATCATGTACTGGATGGCCTGGGCTGCGTGGACCATGTCGAGTCCGGTGGTGATGGACTGGATGACGAGGATGCCCAGCAGCGCCGACCAGGTCTTGCCGCGTCCGCCGAAGAGGCTGGTGCCGCCGATGACGGCGGCGGCGATCGCGCTCATCAGGACGTTGCCGCCGCCGAGCTGCTTGTCGGCGGAGCCCTGCTGGGAGGCGATGAACAGGCCGCCGAGGCCGGCGAGGGTGGCGGAGGTCATGTAGACGGAGATGCGCACCCAGGCGACGTTGATGCCCGCGCGGCGGGCGGCCTCGACGCCGCCGCCGACCGCGAAGACCTGGCGGCCGTAGGCGGTGCGGCGCAGCACGAAGTCGGTGGCGAGGACGACGCCGAGCAGGACGACGAGGGGCAGGGGCAGGCCGCGGTCCTGGTTGAGGGCGTAGGCCAGGGGCAGGGCGAGGACGGCGAGGGCGCCGGTGCGCAGGGCGATGTCGGTGGTGGGGCGGGCGGTGAGGCCGAGCGCCCGGCGGCGCTGGGCGGTGCGCAGTTGGGTGGCGAGGTAGAGGGCGGGGGCGAGGACGGCCAGGGCCCAGGCGTAGACGATGTCGCCGTCGCCGAGGAAGTGGGTGTCGAGGGTGGCGATGAGGCCGTCGTGGCGGTTGTTGACGGTGCCGAGGTCGCCGAGGACGTAGTCCTGCAGGCCGCTCCAGGCGAGCATGCCGGCGAGGGTGACGACGAAGGCGGGGACGCCGATGCGGGCGAAGAAGAAGCCGTGCAGGGCGCCGATGGCACAGGCGGTGGCGAGGGCGATGAGGACGGCTTGCCATTCGTCGAGGCCTTCGCGCACGGCGAGGACGGAGGCGATGGCGGCGCAGACGCCGGCGACGGAGCCCAGGGAGAGGTCGATCTCGCCGAGGAGGAGGACGAAGACGACGCCGACGGCGATGAGGCCGGGTCCGGCGATGTACTTGGTGATGTTGGTGAGGTTGTCGGCCTGGAGGAAGTGGCCGGTGGCGGACTGGAAGATGACGGCGATGAGGATGAGGCCGAGGACGACCGGGGTGGAGCCGAGTTCGCCGCTGGTGAGCCGGCGGCGGGCCTCGTCGAGGTAGCCGTTGAGGCCGGTGGAGCGCACCAGCAGGCGCGGGTCGGCGGCGGGGGTCTGGGCGGCCGGGGTGTCGGCGCCGGTGTCGGTGGGGGTGCTCATGCGGCGTCCTCCTGCGAGGCTCGGCGGGCCTGGCGGCGGGTGACCGCGTTGTCGGTGGCGCCGGTGATGGCGGAGACGATCTGTTCCTGGGTGGTGTCGGCGACGGTGAAGACGCCGTTGTTGCGGCCCAGGCGCAGGACGGCGACGGTGTCGGCGACCGCGCGCACGTCGGCCATGTTGTGGCTGATGAGGATGACGCCCAGGCCGCGTTCGCGCAGGCGCTCGACGAGGTCGAGGACCTGGGCGGTCTGTTCGACGCCGAGGGCGGCGGTGGGTTCGTCGAGGATGACGACGGCGGGCTCGCCGACCAGGGCGCGGGCGATGGCGACGACCTGGCGCTGGCCGCCGGAGAGGGCGGCGACGGGGATGCGCACGTCGGGGATGCGGATGGACAGGGTGTCCAGGAGCTCGCGGGCCTGCTGTTCCATGGCGACCTCGTCGAGGAGGCCGTTTCGGCGCTTCTCGCGGCCGAGGAAGAGGTTGGCGACGACATCGAGGTTGTCGCACAGGGCGAGGTCCTGGTAGACGGTGGCGATGCCGAGGGCCTGGGCGTCCTGGGGGCGGGTCAGGCGTACCGCCTCGCTGCGCCAGGTGATGGTGCCCTCGTCGACGGGGTGGACCCCGGCGATGGTCTTGACGAGGGTGGACTTGCCGGCGCCGTTGTCGCCGACGAGGGCGAGGACCTCGCCGGCGTGGACGTCGAGGTCGACGTCGGTGAGGGCCTGGACGGCGCCGAAGCGCTTGGAGACCGCGCGCAGTTGGAGGACGGGTGCGCCTGTCACGTGAACCTTCTCGTGTGGTGGGGTGCTTGAGGCGGGACGCAGGCCGGAGGGCCTGGTGCGGGCGCTGCTACTGGAGGCCGGCGGCGGCGCAGGCGGCGGCGTAGTCGGCGGTGCAGATGTCGGCGACCTTGTAGAGGCCGTCGGCGACGACGGTGTCCTTGATGTTGGCCTTGGTGACGACCTTGGCGTCCAGGAGCTTGGCGGGGATGGCCTTGTCCGTGGCGCTGTCGACGCTGGCGGTGGCGAGGGACTTGACGTCCTTGCCCTTGAGGAGGTCGACGGCCAGTTCGGCGGCGGAGTCGGCGAGGGGGCGGTAGGCCTTGTAGATGGTGTAGGCCTGGTCGCCGGTGACGATGCGCTGGATGGCGTCGAGGCCGGCGTCCTGGCCGCCGACGGGGACCTTGATGCCGGAGCTCTGGAGCTGGGTGATGATCGCGCCGGCCATGCCGTCGTTGGCGGAGTAGACGGCCTGGAAGCCGGTCTTGCCGAGCTGGGTGACGGCGGCGCCGATCTTCTGGGAGGCGACGGTGGGCTTCCACTCACCGGACTGCTCGTAGACGACCTTCTTGACCTTGCCGTCGAGGACCTTGTGGGCGCCGGCCTTGAACTGGGCGGCGTTGGGGTCGGCCTCGTCGCCGTTGATCATGACGATGTTCGCGTCGGAGGACTGCGAGCCGATCGCGTCGAGCAGGGCCTGGCCCTGGAGTTCGCCGACCTTCTCGTTGTCGAAGGAGACGTAGGCGGCGACCGGGCCGGTGGCCAGGCGGTCGTAGGCGACGACCTTGACGCCCTTGGCGGCGGCCTCCTGCACCCAGCCCTGGGTGGACTTGGCGTCGTAGGCGTCCAGGACGATCACCTTCACGCCCTGGGCTATCAGGGTGTCGAACTGCTGCTTCTGCTTGGCGGCGCTGCCTTCGGCGTTGTTGTAGAGCACCTTGCAGTCCGCGCACAGGGACTTGACCTTGGCCTCGATGAAGGGGCGGTCGAAGGACTCGTAGCGCGTGGAGGAGGCGTTCTCGGGCAGCAGCAGGCCGATGGAGGTGCTGTCACCGGAGGCGGCGGAGTCCTTCTTGTCGCCGCCGGCCTTGCCGCACGCGGCCATGGACAGGGCCATCGCGACAGCGGTGGTGGCGATGAGGGCGCGACGCGTCATTGCGTTCATGGGTGGGGTGCCTCTCGTGGACGTCGCCGCGGCGCAGCGGCGGAGTGGGGGGAGTTAAACCTGCCCACGCGTATGGCGTCAATAAGTAAATCCAGGCTCCCCGGAATCGGCCATCATTCGTTATCTTCGTGAACGCTTGCCCGGGATCGAAACCTGGAGGATTCTCCAAGGGCCAGGTCAGGGCGGCGGGCGCGGCGGCGGGGGTCCGGACCTGATCCATCTGACGAAGTGTCAGGTCACGGTCAGGTCGTTCCTGGTCAGGGGCGGGGTGCCGGCCGTAAACGCGCAAGGGGATGCCCGCTGTCCCCCCGTGACAGCGGGCATCCCTGCTTCTTGACGTGGCGTCAGGGGCGGTCGAGGGTGATCGAGTTGATCGGTCCCAGGTCGTACCAGACGCCGTTCTGGGCGGCGATGTCGTAGACGCAGTCGGCGCCGCCCGCGCCGCGGCACAGGTGGGCGTGGGCGCCGCCGGTCTGGTTGTTGAGCACCCAGTGGTTGCCGTACTGGCCGCTGAGGTTGTGGGCGCCGTAGCTCCAGAACACGTCGCTGGGGGCGGAGGCGGGGTTCTGGTTCTGCGGGTAGATGCAGACGGCGCCGGACGGGCAGCCGGCCCAGGAGCCGTCGGCGGCGCCGGCGCTGCCGGCGGTCAGGGTGGTCAGGGCGGCGGTCGTCAGGGCGAGTGCGGCGGCGGCGTAGGTGATCCTGCGCATCAGATGGTTCTCCCTTGCTGGTGTGCGCTGGTCTGGCCAGTGCCGTCAGCGTAGGAAGGAGGCGGCGGCGGCGGTCCCTGACAGGTGACAGGGTCCGCCCCGCCACGCGGGCGCCCGGCGCCCGGAGTCCGGGGTCCGGGGTCCGGGGTCCGGGGGCCGGGGGCCGGGGGCCGACGGCTGGAGCTCGACGGCTAGAGCTTGGCGGCGGAGAAGGTGTCGCACTGGGTCATGTCACCGCTGCGGTAGCCGGTGGTGAACCAGGTCTTGCGCTGGTCGGAGGAGCCGTGGGTCCAGCTCTCCGGGTTGACCTTGCCGGTGGCCTGCTTCTGGATGCGGTCGTCGCCGACGGCCGCGGCCGCGTCCAGGCCCTGGGCGATGTCCTGGTCGGTGATCGAGGTGATCAGCGGGCGGCCGGTGGAGGGCTGCTTGGTGGTGGTCGCGTAGTGCGCCCACACCCCGGCGTAGCAGTCGGCCTGGAGCTCCAGGCGCACCGAGGCGCTGGTGGCGCCCTGGCGGTCGCCGCCGACCTTCTGCATGGCGCCGGTGAGGGTCTGGATGTGGTGGCCGTACTCGTGGGCGACGACGTAGGACTCGGCGAAGGGGCCGCCCTTGGCGCCGAAGCGGCTGGACAGCTCGTCGAAGAAGCCGAGGTCGAAGTAGGCCTTCTGGTCGCCGGGGCAGTAGAACGGGCCGACCGCGGAGGTCGCGGGGCCGCAGGCGGTGCTGACGCGGCCGGTGAACAGCACCGTCTCGGCGCTCTTGTAGGGGGTGCCGCGCCGGGGCAGCTCGGTGCGCCAGAAGTCCTGGAGGCTGTTGGTGACGGCGACGATGCGGCAGTCCTGGCGCTTGTTGGCGTCGGCGCCGGTCCTGCAGGCCTGCTGCACCTCGCCGGCGGTGCGGGTGCCGGTGGAGGACGTGGAGCCGCCGCCCGAGGACAGGCCCAGCAGCTTGGGGTCCACGCCCAGCAGGACGGCGAACAGCACGGCGACCAGGCCCACCGCCCCGCCGCCGATGGCGACCTTCCCACCGGGGATGCCGCGCCGGTCGTCGACCTGTGAGGTGTCGAGATCGCCCTGGTCGTCGAACTGCATGCCTGTGCCCGCTTCTGTCTCGTCGTCGTACGCGTGTGCCCGCCTGCGCGGCGGGCCGCACCAGCCTACGGGGGCGGGCGGCCGCGGCCCGCCCCCGAGCCGGACTCACGCGCGGGCGGCGAGCCCGGCGCCGCCCACCACGCGCAGCAGCTCCAGGCGCCCGGCGCTGTCACTGCCCGGCGCGGCGCTGTGCACCACCAGCACCTGGTCCGTTCCCCCGGCGACCAGCACCTCGCACTCCAGCTCCAGGCGCCCCACCTGCGGGTGCAGCACCGTCTTGCGGCTGCTGCGCCGCACGGCGACCTCGTGGCGTTCCCAGTAGAAGGCGAACTCCGCTCCGGTGGCGTGGAGTTGTGCGAGCAGTTCGGCCACGCGCGGATCGCCCGGGCGGGCGGCGTGGGCGGCGCGCAGGTGGGCGACGTGGCCGCGGGCGAGGTCCTCGTGCTCCTCGGGCGCGAACAGCGCGCGCGTGGCGGGTTCGGCGAACCAGCGCAGCACGATGTTGCGCCGCCCGGGCGGGTGCGCGGCGACGTCGCCCAGGAGGGCGGCGGCCATCGCGTTCTGGACGAGGACGTCGCCGAGGTCGGACAGCACCTGGGCGGGGGTGTCGTGGAGACGGTCGAGGATGAGCAGCAGGCCGGGGCGCACGTGGGTGAGCGGGCTGTGGCGGCGCGGCGGTTCGTGGCCGGAGAGGTGGAAGAGGTGGTCGTGCTCGTCCTCGCTCAGGCGCAGGGCGCGGGCGAGGGCGGCCAGGAGCTGGGGCGAGGGCTGGGGGCCGCGGGCCTGTTCGAGGCGGGCGTAGTAGTCGACGGACAGGCCGGCGAGGTGGGCGACCTCCTCGCGGCGTAGTCCGGGGGTGCGGCGGCGGGCGGTGGGGGCCAGGCCGCAGTCGGCGGGGGTGAGGCGGGCGCGGGAGCGGGTGAGGAAGTCGGCGAGGGCCGGTCGGTCGATCATGCGGTCAAGGATGACCCGGCGCGGCGAGGTGGCCAACTGTTGTCGATTTCATCAGCGTTCCTCTGTGGTTCGGGCGTTTCGTCCGGTCGTCGGTGATGGGCGGTACGGTCGCCTGGTGGTCGCGGCGCAGGCGTACCGCTTCGCGCTCGACCCGACACGGCGTCAGGTCGTTGCACTGCTGCGGCATGCCGGGGCGTGGTCGAAGACCTCGACGTCGCCGGGGTGGCCACGAAGCGTCAACCCTGCACTGGCCCTCCAAGCCGGATCGGACAGGGACCTTTGCCCGGCAATGGGCGAATCCCTGAGGATCACTGCTCTCTCAAGGAGCGGCGCATCCAGGGATCGGCGGTCCGTGGTTGGAGAGGTCTCTGCCGCGCCGGGGCGCGAGCGGGCACGGTTTCTTCCGTCAGCGGTGAACGGCTGTGAACGGAGAAGGCTGTGACGAGGATCTTGGTGACGGGTGCGACGGGCAAGGTCGGGCGGCGGCTGGTGCCGCGGCTGGTGCGGTGGGCCGGCGCCGGGCGGGTACGGGTGCTGGTGCGCGATCCTGCCCGGGCGGGCGACCTGGCCGCCCTGGGGGTCGACGTGGTCAGCGGGGACCTGCGCGAGGCGGGCGACCGGGCGCGGGCCCTGGACGGCGCGTCGGTGGTGGTGAACGTGGCGGCGGCCTTCCGCGGGGTGCCCGAGGAGGAGGTGTGGGCGGTCAACCGGGACGCGGCCGTGGCGCTGGGGCGCGAGGCCGCGGCGGCCGGGGTGCGGCGGTTCGTCCAGGCGAGCACGACGCTGGTGTACGGGCGGGGGCTGGGGCGTCCGGCCGTGGAGGAGGACCGGCTCGCCCCCGACCCGGCGTGGGGGGTGTACCCGGTGTCCAAGGCCGGGGCGGAGGCGGGGCTGCGGGAGCTGGGCGGGCGGCTGGCGCTGGTGGTGGCGCGCCTGGCGTTCGTCTACGGGGAGGGCGATCCGCACCTGGCGGACTCCCTGCACTGGGCCGGCTCCTGGCCCGCGCACCAGCGGCTGGCGACGGTGCACCACGCGGACGTGTCGCAGGCGCTGTGGCGGGCGGCGGTGACCCCGGGGATCGCCGGGCGCACCTACAACGTGTGCGACGACGCGCCGCTGACGGCCTGGGACCTGCACGTCCTGAACGGGGCCGTGCACCCGGGCGCCGGCGCGGGCGCGCAGCCGGCGGAGTTCGACCCGTGGGAGGGGATCGGCTCGACGGCGGCGGCGCGCCGGGACCTGGGGTGGCGTCCGCAGTACCCGTCGGCGTGGGCCGCGCTGGAGGCGGGGGCGCTGTAGCGGGGCGGTGCAGCGGGAGCCCCCGGGGCCGCCCCTGCCGGGTGGCAGGGGCGGCCGGGTGGCTCACGCCGTGGGCACCGGTGCGGGTGCGGGGGCGTAGCCGGCCGGGCGGGTGGTGAAGGTGCCGCGGCCCTGGGTGCGCGAGCGCAGGCGGCTCGCGTAGCCGAAGAGTTCGGCCAGCGGCACCACGGCCGTCACCTGGGCGCTGGTCCGGGTGGTGTCGGTGGCCTGGACCTGCCCGCGGCGGGCGGCGAGGTCGCCGAGGACGGTGCCCAGCGCGTCCTCGGGCACGCTGACCGTCACCTGGGCGACGGGCTCCAGGAGGTGCAGGCGCCCGGCGCGCAGGGCCTCGCGCACACCGTTGCGGGCGGCGGTGCGGAAGGCGAGCTCGGAGGAGTCCTTGGGGTGGGTGGCGCCGTCGGTGAGGGTGACGCGCACGCCGGTGACGGGGTGGCCGCCGAGCGGGCCCTCGGCGAGGGCGTCGCGGCAGCCGGCCTCGACGGCCTGCACGTACTCGCGCGGGACCCGTCCGCCGGTGACGGTGGACGTGAACACGAACTCCTCCTCACTCGTGTCCTCCAGGGGCTGGACGTCGAGCACCAGGTGCGCGAACTGGCCGGCGCCGCCGTCCTGTTTGACGTGCCGGTGGACGAAGCCGCTCACCCCGGCGGCCAGGCGTTCGCGGTGGGCCACGCGCGGGCGGCCCACCACGGTGTCGATGCCGTGCTCGCGGCGGATCTTCTCCGCCGCGACCTCCAGGTGCAGTTCCCCCAGCCCGGCCAGCGTGCGCTGTCCGGTCTCGGGGTCGGTGCGCACCCGCAGCGACGGGTCCTCCTCGGCGAGGCGGGCCAGCGCGGTGGCGAGCCTGTCGGTGTCGGCGGCGCGGCGGGCCTCGACGGCGACGGTGACGACGGGCTCGGCGCTGACCGGGGCCTCCAGCAGGATCGGGGCGCCGGGCGCGCACAGGGTGGCGCCGGCGCGGGCGGCCTTGGGGCCGATCACGGCGACGATGTCCCCGGCGAGCGCGCAGGCGGTCTCGGTGCGGCGGTCGGCCTGGACGCGCAGGATGCGCGCGACGCGTTCGGTGCGGCCGGTGGCGGTGTCCAGCACGAGGTCTCCCTTCTCCAGTCGGCCGGCGTAGACGCGCAGGTAGGTCAGGCGTCCGGTGGGGGCGGCGCTCACCTTGAACGCCAGGGCGGTGAACGGCTGCCCGGGGTCGGCGGCGCGTTCGAGGACGGTGTCGTCGCCGGGGCCGGCGGTGCCGCGCACGGCGGGCACGTCCAGCGGGGAGGGCAGGTAGGCGCAGACCGCGTCCAGGAGCGGTTCGATGCCGCGGTTGCGGTAGGCGGAGCCGCACAGCACCACCACCGCCTCGCCGGCGGCGGTCAGGTCGCGCAGGGCGGCCGTCAGGGTGGCGGCGCCGAGGGCGCCGTCGGTGCAGAACTCCTCCAGGGCGCCGGGGTGCAGGGCGGCCACCTCCTCCTCCAGGGCGCGCCGGCGCTCGGCGGCCTCGTCGGCGAGGTGCGCGGGCACCGGGCCCTCGCGCATCCCGTCCTCCTCGCTCCAGGTCAGGGCGCGCAGGCGGACCAGGTCGACGACGCCGGTGAACGCGTCCTCGGCGCCGACGGGCAGCTGCACGGCCAGCGGGTGCGGGTGCAGGCGCTCGCGGATGGAGGCGACGGCGGTGTCCAGGTCGGCGCCGGCGCGGTCCAGCTTGTTGACGAACGCGATCCTGGGCACGCGGTGGCGCTCGGCCTGGCGCCACACCGACTCGCTCTGCGGCTCGACGCCGGCCACCGCGTCGAACACCGCGACCGCGCCGTCCAGGACGCGCAGCGAGCGCTCGACCTCGTCGGCGAAGTCGACGTGACCGGGGGTGTCGATGAGGTTGATCCGGTGCCCGGCCCAGGCACAGCTGACGGCGGCGGCGAAGATGGTGATGCCGCGGTCGCGTTCCTGGGGGTCGAAGTCGGTGACGGTGGTGCCGTCGTGGACCTCGCCGCGCTTGTGGGTGGTGCCGGTGAGGTAGAGGACCCGCTCGGTGACGGTGGTCTTGCCGGCGTCGACGTGGGCGAGGATGCCGAGGTTGCGGACGGCGGCGATCGCGGTCGTGGCGGCGGCGGTGGTGACGGTGGTGGTGGTCTCGGTGCGCATGGCCCGGCCTTTCGGAGGTGATCCGCGGGTGGATGGGCGCGCGATTCGACGGGTGCTGACGTGGCGTCACATGCGATGGCGTGTACGGCTCTCGGCCGTTCTGGACGGCCTTGTTCAGGCGTTCGTCGCACTCGTCCCCCGGTGCCGGCCGCGCAGCGGGCACCGGAAGGACGGGGACACCAGGATCACCTCGTACCGGGACGCGGGAGAGGCGGCAGGAGCCGTGGAGGGGGTGGTGGTGCGCTGGGCGGTCATGGCCACTCCCCTCCCCTCACTGCTGGTCTCGGCGTCACGGGCGTGACTGCCCGGCGAGTCTAGGGAAGGCGGGCGGCGCGGCGCGACGGGATTTCCCGCGTCCCGGTGCGGGGGCCGGTTCTTGACCTCGTGCCAGGCGGTGGCCGTGAGAGCGAGGGTGCGGGAGGGGCCCTTGACGGGGGTGCCTGCGAGGGCGCCGGTGGCGGTGAGTTGGGTGGCGCCGGCGCGCCGGGCGATCCCGACGTCGCAGAGCTGGGCCCGTCCGCCGTCCAGCAGGACCAGGTCGGCGGGTTTGATGTCGCGGTGGGCGATGCCGTGCGTGTGGGCGGCGGCCCGGGCCTCCAGGACCTGGGCGGCGGGGTCGAGGGGCTGGTCCGGGGGCAGCGCGTCGGGGTGGCGCAGCGCCGGCGGCCCGGCCCGGTGCGGTTCCCGGGCCCCGTGCGTGCGTTCCCGGACGGCCGGTGGCGCGGGCGGCCGCCGGGACCGGCGCTCCCCCGGAGGGTTCCGCAAGGCCGCCCGGGGTGCCGACGGCAGGCGCTCTCCGCCCGGCGGCCGGGACCGGGGGGCCTGCCGCCGGGAGCGGCGGACGTCAGTCGAAGAGGCGGCGGTGGTGGGCCAGGGCGGCGGCCTCCGTGCGGGAGGTGACGGCGAGTTTGGCGAGGATGTTGGAGACGTGGACGCCGGCGGTCTTGGCGGAGATGAACAGGGCCTCGCCGATGGCGCGGTTGCTGTGGCCCTGGGCGACCAGGCGCAGCACGTCGGTCTCGCGCGGGGTCAGGCCCAGGCGCTGGGCGCCTTCGGGGGCGGTGGTGGTCAGGCGGTGGCGGGTGGCCAGGCGGGCGGCGTGGCGGGAGAGGGCGGGGGCGGGCAGGGCGGTGGCGAGGGCGTCGGCCTCGCGCAGGAACTCCTCGGCGGCGGTGCGCTCGCCGGTGGCCAGGGCGGCGTCGGCGGCGCGCAGCAGGGCTTCGGCGAGGGGGTGGGGGTGGGCGAGGGCGCGCCAGGCGGTGACGGCGGCGTGCTGGGCGGTGGCCTCGGTGCTCAGGCGGGCGCGGCAGGAGGCGCGGTGGGCCTGTTGGAGGGGGCCGGGGGCGGGCAGGCGCTCGACGAGGGCGGTGAGGGTGGTGGTGAGGTCGGCGGCCGCCGGGTCGGGGTGCAGGGCCTGGGCGGTGAGCAGGCCGGTGTGGGCCAGCGGCCAGGCGAGGGCGGGGTGGTCGGCCAGGTGCGGGTCCGCGAGGGCGGTGCGCAGCAGGTGGGCGGCGCGGGTGTGGTCGCCGGTGGCGAGGGCGGTGCGCAGTTGGAGGTCGTGCAGCGGGAGGAGGAATTCGCGGCCGGTGTAGTGGGGGGTCAGGAGGCGCTCGGCGTGGGCGGCGGCCTCGGTGGCGGTGGCGGTGTCGTCCGCGGTGAGGGCGAGGGTGCCCAGGCAGGTGAGCAGGACGGCCCGGTACAGGGGCGCGGGGTCGAGGGCGAGGGCGTCCTCGGCGGCGGTGCGGGCCTGGTCGTGGTGGCCGAGGTGGGTGAGGGCGTCGGCGAGGACGGCGGCCAGGACGGCGCCGCGGCTGCCGGCCAGTCCGGCCCGGTGGGCGGCGTCCAGGCCGTGGCGGGCGGCGGTGGCGGCGTCCTCGTAGCGGCCGTCGGCCTTGTGGGTGACGCAGGCGACGACGGCGACGAGGGCGGCGGTGTCGTCGTCGCCGGCTTCGGCGGCCAGGCGGGCGGCGGTGTCGCAGTGGGCGCGGGCCTGGCCGGGGTTTCCGGTGTGGGAGGCGTGGGCGGCGAGGGTGGCCAGGGCGAGGGCCTGGACGCCGGGGTCGCCGGCCCGGCGGGCGAGGCCGAGGGCGGTTTCGGCGTGGCCGAGGGCCTCGTGGTGGTGGGTCAGGACCCACAGGCGGCTGGCGAGGGTGGCGAGCAGGCGGGCGCGGACGGCGGAGGTGTCCGATGCGGTGGGGGTGTCGGGCAGGGTGCGGACGGCTTCGCGCAGGTCGTCCAGGCCCTCCTGGCCGGCGCGGTGCTTGAGCAGGCTGCGGGTCTCCAGCAGCAGGGCGCGGCGGGCGGCTGCGGCCGGGCCCGTGGGGGTGGCGTCGAGGGCGGTGGTGGCGTGGGCGATGCCGCGCAGGGCCTGGCCGGCGTCCAGGGCGGCGCGGGCGGCGGCGGCCGCCACGTCGGCGCGCTCGGGCGGGGCGGGGGCGTCGGTGCCTGGGGCGTCGGTGCCTGGGGCGTCGGTGCCTGGGGCGTCGGTGCCTGGGGCGTCGGTGCCTGGGGCGTCGGGGCGGCCGTCGGGGGGCCAGAGGTCCAGGACCCTTTCCAGCAGGGCGAGTTGCTCGGCGTAGGCGTGGGCGCGCCGGGCCCGGTCGGCGGCGCGGGCGGCGGCGGCCAGCGCGCGGGGGCGGTCGCCGGCGGCGTGCCAGTGGGCGGCCAGGGCCGCGTCGAGCCGGTCGGGCGCGGCGAGGGCGGGGTCGGCGGCCAGTGCGCGGGCGTAGGCGGCGTGCAGGCGGGCGCGTTCGCCGGGCAGCAGGTCCTCGTGGACGGCGGCGCGCAGCAGGGCGTGGCGGAAACGGTAGCCGTCGCCGTCGGGCTGCAGCAGGCGGCGTTCGACGGCCTGGCGCAGCCACTGGTCCAGGTCCGCGTGTTCGGGCAGGACGGCGGCGAGCAGGCGGTGGCCGACGGTGTCCTCGACGGCGCAGGCGGCCGAGGCGGCGCGCACCACCTGCCGTGCGGCGTCGGGCAGTTCGCGCAGGGCGGTGAGCAGCAGGTCGCGCAGGGGGACGGGGGTGGCGGGGCCGCCGGCCTCGGCGAGGGCCTCGACGAACAGGGGGTTGCCCTGGCTGCGGCGGTGGATCTCCTCGGCGCGGGCGGGGTCGAGTCCGTGGTCGGCCAGCCAGCGGGCGACGTCGGCGCGGCGCAGCGGGGCGGGGTCGACGCGGCGTACGGGGCCCAGGCGGGTGAGGGCGGTGAGCAGGGGGTGCAGGGGGTGGTCGTCGGGCAGGTCGGTGGAGCGGTGGGTGGCCAGGAGGAGGACGCCGGGGCGGGTGAGGGTGCGGGCGAGGTAGAGCAGGAGGTCGCGGCTGGAGGTGTCGGCCCAGTGGAGGTCCTCGACGACCAGGACGACGGGGTGGTGTGCGGCGGCGGCCTCGACGAGGGTGCGGACGGCGTCGAAGAGGCGGGAGCGTCCGTGGGGGTCGGGTGCGGGCGGTATTCGGGGTTCATCGAGGGCGTCCGGGTGGGGGGTGCCGTCGAGTTCGGGCAGCCAGGGGGCGAGGGCGCGGCGCCCGGCGGGGCCGAGGACCCCGGCCGTCCACGGGGTGTCGAACTCGCGCACCAGGGCGCGCAGCAGGGCGGCGAACGGGGCGTAGGGGAGGCTGTCGGCGCCCAGGGCCAGGCAGCCGCCGAGGTAGGCGCGGGTGTCGGTGTGCGCGGCGAGGTGGGTGGTGAACTCCTCGACGAGGCGGGTCTTGCCGATCCCGGCCTCCCCGCCGACGAGGACCGTCAGCGGGCCGGCGGCGGACGCGTGGGCGTGGGCGTCGGCGAGGGCGCGCAGCTCGGCGCTGCGGGCCAGCAGGGGCGCGGGGCGGGACGGCGTGATCACCGGCGGCATCCTACTCAGGGCCGCCCGGGGTGCGCCGAGGTGCTCGGGGCGGGTTGAGATCCTTGCCGACGCCCTGGTCGCGGGCCTGGTTGTGGGCCGTTCGGCAGGGTTCAGGGCGCCGGGGCAGCGGATCTGAAGAGGTGCCTAGGCAATCCGCCCCATGTGCGGGGCGGGTGTGCGGAGCGAGGCTCTTCCCAGCGGTGATCGACACCGCCGCGCACCACGCGGTGCGCCGACGAAGTCCGCTGATGAAAGGCCCCTTCCGTGCACGCCGTTCTTCCCGATCCGCGCCGCTGGCGCACGCTGCCGGTGATCCTGCTGGCGACCTTCATGGCCGCCTTCGACTACATGGTCGTCAACGTCGCCGCGCCCTCCCTGGCCCGCGACCTGGGGGCGGGCCCGGCCGCGCTCGAACTGGTCGTCGGCGGCTACGGGTTCACCTACGCTGCGGGCCTGGTCACCGGCGGCAAGCTGGGCGACCTGTTCGGCCACCGCCGTCTGTTCCTGCTCGGCATGGCGGGCTTCACCGCCGCGTCCCTGCTGTGCGGGCTGGCCGCCGGCGCCCCCGAGCTGATCGCCGCACGTCTCGCGCAGGGCCTGGCGGCGGCGGCGATGGCCCCGCAGGTCCTCGCCCTGATCGCGGCCGCCTTCCCGGCCGGGGAGCGCCCGCGCGCCCTCGCCTGGTTCGGGCTGACGATCAGTCTGGGCGGCATAGCCGGGCAGGTGCTGGGCGGAGCGCTGCTGCAGGCCGACGTGTTCGGCCTGGGCTGGCGGGTGATCTTCCTGGTCAACGGGCCGGTCGGCGTCGCTGCCCTCGCCGCGGGCGCCCGTCTGCTGCCCCGGCGCACCCCCGCCGCCCGCCCCGGCCTGGACCCGGTCGGCGCGCTCGCCCTGACCCTCGCCCTCGCGCTCGCCCTGGTGCCGCTGGTGGTCGGACGCGAGGAGGGCTGGCCGCTGTGGAGCGTGCTGTCGCTGGTGGCCGCCGTGCCCGCGCTGGCCGCGGCCCTGGCCTGGATGCGCCGCCTGGCCGCGCGCGGCGGCGAGCCGCTGCTCGACCTCGCCCTGTTCGCCTCCCGCCCGCTGCGCATCGGACTGCTCGTCAACGTCGCCGTCATGGCCTCCTTCGGCGGCCTGATGCTCACCACCACCCTGCTCCTGCAGGGCGGACTCGGCCTGGACGCCGCCCACGCCGGGCTGGTGTTCGTGCCGCTGGGCGCCGGCACCATGACCGCCGCCCTGCTCGGCCGGCACCTGGCCGCCCGCCTGGGCCCGCGCGCCCTGCTGGCCGGCAACGCCCTGGGCACCGCCGGCATCGCCCTGCTCGCCCTCGAACTGCACCTGGCCGGCGCCGCGGCCGGCGCCCCGCTGATCGCCGCGCCGCTGGCCCTGGTGGGCCTGGGCAGCGGGCTGACCATGCCCGCCCTGACCGGCACCGTGCTGGGCGGCGTGCGCCCCGAGCGGGCCGGCGCCGCCTCCGGGATCCTGACGACCACCCAGCAGTTCTCCACCGCCACCGGCGTGGCCGTCCTCGGCGCCGTCTTCTTCTCCGCCCTGGGCCACCACCCCACCCCGGCCGGCTACGCGGACGCCGCCGAACACGCCCTGTGGCTCGCCGCGCTGCTGTACGCGGCGGCGACCGCCCTGGTCACGCGGCTGCCCCGGCCCCAGGCACCCGCCGGCGCGCCCGTCTCCGCCGCGGCCCCGGCCGCCAAGACCCCCGTCTCCTCCTGACCCCCTTCTCCTCCCCCTTGTGCCCTCCCTCCCCTTTTTCCCTCCCTCCCTTTTTTGCCCTCCCCCTGAAGGACTGATCACGATGCGCGGCTTCATCACCGACCCCACCGCCCCGGCCGGCCTGCGCCTGGCCGACACCCTGCCCGAACCCGAGCCCGCCGACGGCGAGTTCCTCATGGCCGTCCACGCCTACGCCCTCAACCGCGACGAGCTCAACCTCATCCGCCGCCGCCCCGACGGCTGGCGCCCCGGCCAGGACGTCGCCGGCACCGTGCTGCGCGCCGCCGCCGACGGCACCGGCCCCGCCGCCGGCACCCGCGTGCTGGCGCGCCTCGACGAGCACGGCTGGGCCGAGCGCGCGGCCGCGCCCGTCCACAGCGCCGCCGCACTGGAGGACGCCGTCACCTTCACGCAGGCGGCGACCCTGCCCATCGCGGGCGTCACCGTGCTGCGCGCCCTGCGCCAGGGCGGCCCGCTCCTGGGCGCGAACGTCCTGGTCACGGGCGCCACCGGCGGCGTCGGCCAGTTCGCCGTCCAGCTCGCGGCGGCCGCCGGCGCCCGCGTCACCGCCCACGTCAGCCGGCCTGAACGGGCCGAGGCCGCCCGGGCCCTGGGCGCCCGCCACACCGTCACCGGCCTCGCGGACGCCGCCGCCCACGGCCCCTACCACCTGGTCCTGGACGGCGTCGGCGGCCCCGTCCTCACCGACGCCGTCCGCCTCCTCGCCCCCGGCGCCACCGCCGTCCTGTACGGCAACGTCGGCGGGCCCTCCCAGCTGTCCATCGGCGACTTCTACGCCCAGGGCTGGAACGCCCGCCTCGTCGGCCTGATCAGCGCCGACCCCACCGGTGCCGCCGGCGAGGCCGGGCCGGGCATGGCGGCCGACCTCGCCACCCTGGTGCGCCTGGTCGCCGACGGCCGGCTCACCCCCCACACCACCCTCACCGCCGACTGGACCCGCACCCCCGACGCCCTCACCGCCCTGGCCCGCCGCGACATCCGCGGCAAGGCCGTCCTGACCCTGCCCCCGGCCGGCACGGACCCCGCCCTCGACCGCCACCTGTGACCCACCCGGCAGCAGGGCCACCGCCCCCGCTCCCCCGCGCAGGCCCGGCCGGACCCCGGTCTGCCCGGCCCCCCGACTCCCGCACCGCGCAACCCGATCGCGCCCAGCCGCCCCTACCACCCGGCCGCGCCGGCCCCGTCGCCCGCCTCCCCCTGCCGCCCCGCTGCCCCTGCCGCCCCTGCCGCTGCCGCGCCGTGAAAACGGTCCGCACACAACGGGGGGCGGCTGCCGGAGCGGCTGCTGACCGCCTGGCAGCAGCACCTGGAGACGGGCCGCCCGGACGGCGGCCACTGACCCGCGCGGGCCGCACAATGTGACGCATGACCAGCACCCCGTCGCCGCAACCCCCGTCCGGCACCCCCTCCCCCGCGCCGCCCTTCTTCACCGAGAGCCCGGCGGCGCGGGCGGACCGGAGGCTGATCGAGCTGCTGCAGGAGCTGCGGGTGCTGCAGACCGGGGTGCAGATCGTGTTCGCGTTCCTGCTCGGGGTGGCCTTCACCCCGCGGTTCGCCGAGCTCAGCGACCTGCAGCAGGACGTGTACGTCACCACGCTGCTGCTGGCGGTGCTGGCCTCCGCGGTGTTCGCGACGCCGGTGGCACTGCACCGCGGGTTGTTCCGCCATCCGGGCAAGGCCCGGATCGTCAGGGTGTCGGTGCGCATCGCCCAGCTCGGCCTGGTGCTGCTGGCCTCGGCGCTGAGCGGCGCGGTGCTGCTGGTGCTGGACGTCATCCTCGGCACGCCGCTGGCGCTGGTGATCTCCGGGGTGGTGGCGCTGGTCTTCGCGGGCCTGTGGTTCGTCCTGCCGTGGGCGGTGCGGCGCCCGCTGGAACGGGAGGCCACGCCCACCGGAGCAACGGTGATCAAGCCGTGACCTGCACGAACTTCAGTTCGCCCGCGACCGGCCACTAGCGTTCGCCTGTGAACAGCAGTGACAGCAGCAACAGCAGTGACGACCGCGGCGGCGGGCTGCCCCGGGTCTGGCCGCGCAATCTGGCGTACGCGGCGGGCGCGGCAGCGGTCGCCTTCGCGGTGATGCGGGTCCTCCAGCCGGCCGGCGACGACGGCGCCCCGGCCGCGAAGCCCGCCCCGGCGCCCGCCGCCTCCACCCCCGCACCCTCCACCCCCGCACCCTCCGCCTCCGCTTCGGCCTCGCCGGGCGCACTGGCACCGATCGCGCTGGAGGACGCGTACCCGGCGGAGGTGAAGGCCGGCGGCATCGTCTACACCCGGGTCGGCTCGAAGACGCTGACCACGTGCACGAGCCCGGACTCGGTGGGACCGCGCCTGATCGCACTGGTGAAGCAGGGTCACGGCTGCCTGAACCACCAGATCGCCCTGTACAAGGACGAACGAAGCAACCAGTACAACCTGTCGGTGTTCACCTTCAGCGACCCCGCCGACACCGCCCACGTGCTCACCCGGCTGGCCGCGGACGTCACCGACTACCAGGTCGGCGCCCAGGCCCCACCCCCGGGCGCGGGCCTGCCCGTCCTGCCGGCCGACAGCGGGATGGTGCAGTCCTTCGCCGGCGCCGGCCGCGCGATGATCGTCGGCCTCGGCCAGTGGTCCGACGGCCACGCCACCGACTACCAGCGCCTGACCGACCGTCTGAGCCCGCTGCTCGACGCGGTCTCCAAGAAGGCCCTGGCCCACGAGACCGGCAAGCCCCCCGCCGGCGCGAGCTGACCCGAGGCCACCAGCGGACGCCCGGCACCACCCCGGCACCGCACGCACACGTCCACACACCCAGGCCCTGCCGTCCCCGTGACACCGGGAACGGCAGGGCCTCGACGTTCCTCGGACAGCACCCCCCTTGCGACCGGCGGAAGAAAAAGCGGAATTCCGGCACCCTCCCCCGAGACCGTGTCCACCGCCCGCCGGCGGCGGAACCGGCCGGTCGCCCTTCCCCGTCAATTGACTTCCCATCAGTCCGTCGCATGCGCTTCCCGGCCGAACGGGCGGCAGGGCGCGGCCCGCTCCGGGCGGCCGGTCAGCCCGTCCCGCCGCGCATCCACGGCCGCTCCCCCGGCGGCCCGCCCGACTGCGCCCGCCACGGCGGGACCCCGACGACCATTCCCGCGAATTGGAACGTCCCACACCTTCCATTTGACATCCCTTTACTATCGGCAGCTGACACCGGGTCGCTTGGCCGGGAAAGGGGGGACCATGATGTCTCGCATGCAAACCGTCCCGCCGATCGGCAGCGGCTCCACCCGGACGCGGAGCGGGTCCTCGGCACGCGGATCCGCGGCAGGCGTGGTGACGGACCGGCCCGGGCGGCGAGCTCACCACCGGCCCCCTCCCCGCACAACCGGCACACCCGGCACACCCGGCACCCCGCGCACCGGAATGTCCGGGAAAGGTGCCCTTGACCATCCTTCGTCCACGCTTCATCCGGGTGCGCAGGGAACGGACAGCACACGATGTGAACCACCCGGAGAACGGAGCGAAGAATTCCGGACGGTGGCGCGAACCGGCTCTTCAGGTTTCCGCAGCGGCCCCCCGGCGCCCCGGCGCGCGCCGGGCGGCAGGGCCCCGGCACCCCTCCCGGCCGGCGGGGAAGCCTGCACGATCATGCAGATCGCCGAGGATTTCCGGCCAAGATCCCCAAGGGCGCAGCCGTTTCTCCACGTCCTGTGATCTCCTGTTCTTTGGCTTTGCCTTACTCCTCCATAACCTTCGGCCAGGGTGTCCCGGGGGAACGGCGCGGGCCGTCCCGGGAGCTTTGTACCGCAACGTCCGCATGTGCTGCGGAGCCGTAGAAAAGGGGGGATGGGTGCAAGGGGCGAGGACTCCTGCACGGCAGGATGCCGACGCCCCGCCCGGCGCCGTCCGCGCCTTCGCCGCCGTCACGGCCTTCACAGCCAACGCTGCCACCACCATCACCACTGCCGCCGGCTGATCCCGGCCTTTCCCAGGGGGGGGAACGTTCCCATGTCCCACAGCAGTTCGTCCCGTTCGCGCCGCGCGGGCATACTCTCCGTCGCGGTCGCCGCGGCCGCCGGTGCGCTGAGCACCTTCGCCTCCGCCCCGGCCGGGGCCGTCGTCGGCGACGCGGCGGCGGACGGGGCGTACGCCTACACCGCGAAGCTGTCGATCGGGGACGGCCTGCGCGCCTGCACCGGCGCGCTGGTGGACCGCAACTGGGTGATCACGGCGGCCAGTTGCTTCTCCGACGACCCCGCGCAGCCGCAGGCGCTCACCGCCGGCGCGCCGAAGTGGAAGACCACCGCCGTCATCGGGCGCACCGACCTGGCCGGGACGGCCGGGCGGGAGGTGCAGGTGACGCAGCTGGTGCCGCGGGCCGACCGGGACCTGGTGCTGGCGCGGCTGAGCACGCCGGTGGACGGCATCGCGCCGCTGGCGGTGGCGGCGGGTGTCCCGGTGGCGGGCGAGAAGCTGCGGGTGGCGGGGTACGGGCGCACCAAGGACGAGTGGGTGCCGGGCAAGCTGCACTCGGGGGTGTTCGCCCTGGACGCCGTGCAGGCGACGACGCTCGCCACGACCGGTACGAACGGGGCGGCGGTGTGCAAGGGCGACACCGGTGCGCCCACGGTCCGTGAGACCAACGGCCGGGCCGAGCTGGTGGCGGTGGCGTCGCGTTCGTGGCAGGGCGGGTGCCTGGGGGTGGCCGAGACCAGGACCGGGGTGTCCTCCAGCCGCGTGGACGACGTGGCCGGGTGGGTCGACGGGGTCGTGCACAAGCGCGGCGTGCGCGGTGACACGGACGGTGACGGGCGTGCGGACGCGCTCATGGCGTACTACCACGCGGACGGGCGGATCGGCTTCTACACCGCGCCGGGCGACGCGAACGGGCTGCTGGGCGACTTCACGGCCGGGTACGTGGTGCCGGCCGAGGGCCGCTGGGACCGCGGCGCCATGAAGCTCGTCGCCGGGGACTTCAACGGCGACGGCCGCACCGACCTCGCCATGCTCTACCACCGCCCCGACGGCTCGATCGACTTCTACACCGCGCTGGCGGACACCGCCGGGCACGTCGGCGCGTTCACGTCCTCCCCCAAGTCGGTTCCGGCGAGCGGCAACTGGGACTGGAACGCGATCCAGCTGTTCGCGGGCGACACCAACGGCGAC
>NZ_JBEZGX010000037.1:0-98544 GCF_040650235.1 Kitasatospora sp. NPDC048722 | reverse complement strand
AAACGCTCGGCTGGGAAACCCCAGCCGAGCGCCTGCATAAACTCATCGCGGCCTAACCAACCGACCACGTGTTGCGACGACCGCTAGAAACCGCCGAGCCCCGCCCCGGCCCGAACGTGACCTCCGGTCAGTCCACCTCGGCCACGGCCTCCGCGAACTGCGCCTGGTACAGCCGCGCGTACGCGCCGCCGGCGGAGATCAGCTCGTCGTGCGAGCCCTGCTCGACGATCGAGCCGTTCTCCATCACGAGGATCACGTCGGCGTCCCGGATGGTGGAGAGCCGGTGCGCGATGACGAAGCTGGTGCGCCCGGTGCGCAGGCGGGCCATGGCCCGCTGGATGAGCACCTCGGTGCGGGTGTCGACGGAACTGGTCGCCTCGTCGAGGACGAGGATGGACGGCTGCGCGAGGAAGGCCCGGGCGATGGTGATGAGCTGCTTCTCGCCCGCGCTGACGCCGGCGCCGTCGTCGTCGATGACGGTGTCGTAGCCGTCCGGCAGGGTGCGCACGAAGCGGTCGACGTGGGCGGCCTTGGCGGCCTCGACGACCTGCTCGCGGGTGGCATCCTGGGCGCCGTAGGCGATGTTGTCGGCGATGCTGCCCCCGAACAGCCAGGTGTCCTGGAGCACCATGCCGATGCCGGAGCGCAGGTCCTCGCGGGACATCGCGGAGACGTCGACCCCGTCGAGGGTGATCCGCCCGCCGCTGACCTCGTAGAAGCGCATCAGCAGGTTGACGAGGGTGGTCTTGCCGGCGCCGGTGGGGCCGACGATGGCGACGGTCTGGCCGGGTTCGACCTTGAGCGAGAGGTCCTCGATGAGGGGCTTGTCGGGCTCGTAGCGGAAGGACACGTTCTGGAAGGCGACCCGGCCGTGGATCACGTCGGGCTTCTCGGGCATGGCCGGTTCGGGGGTCTGCTCGGGCGCGTCGAGGAGTTCGAAGACGCGCTCGGCGGAGGCGACGCCGGACTGCACCAGGTTGGCCATGCTGGCGACCTGGGTGAGCGGCTGGCTGAACTGCCGCGAGTACTGGATGAACGCCTGCACGTCGCCGATGGACAGCGCGCCGCTGGCGACCCGCAGGCCGCCGACGACGGCGACGAGCACGTACTGCAGGTTGCCGATGAGCATCATCGCGGGCTGGATGATGCCGGAGATGAACTGGGCGCGGAAGCTGGAGGCGAACAGCGCCTCGTTGTGCTCGCGGAAGGTCTCGGCGGACTCGCGCTGCCGGCCGAAGACCTTGACCAGGGCGTGCCCGGTGTACATCTCCTCGATGTGGGCGTTCAGCTTGCCGGTGGAGGCCCACTGCTGGACGAACTGCGGCTGCGCCCGCTTGCCGACCTTGGCGGCGACGACCACCGACAGCGGTACGGACACCAGGGCGATCGTCGCGAGCAGCGGGGAGATCCAGAACATCATCGCGAGCACGCCGACGACGGTGAGCAGCGAGTTGACGACCTGTCCGAGCGTCTGCTGCATCGACTGGCTGATGTTGTCGATGTCGTTGGTGACCCGGCTGAGGACCTCGCCGCGCGGCTGCTTGTCGAAGTAGCTCAGCGGCAGGCGGGCGAGTTTGGCCTCGACGTCCTGGCGCAGCCGGTAGCCGGCCCGCTGGATGGCCTTGGTGGCGAGGCGGCCCTGGAGGATGCCGAACAGGGCGGAGGCGACGTAGATCGCGAGCACCCAGAGCAGGACGGTGCCGATGGCGCCGAAGTCCATGCCCTGGCCGGGGGTGAACTCGACGGAGGAGAGCAGGTCGGCGATGCCGCCCTGGCCGTGGGCGCGCAGGCCCTCGACGGCCTGTGCCTTGGAGGTGCCGGGCTCGAAGCGGGCGCCGACGACGCCGGCGAAGATCAGGTCGGTGGCGTTCCCGAGGACCTTGGGGCCGGTGACGGCGCAGCCGATGCTCAGCACGCCGAGGCCGAGGACGGCGGCGAGCAGGGGGCGTTCGGGGCGCAGCAGTCCGAGCAGGCGCTTGCCGGAGCCCTTGAAGTCCATGGACTTCTCGGTGCCCTGGCCGCCCATGAAGCGGCCGGGTCCGGCCGGTCCGCGGCGGGCGGCGGCGGCCTGCGAGTCGCTGGGGAGCCCGCCGGCTGCCGCCCGGTCCGATGGCTGCTGCCCGGTGGGCTGCCGCAGGGCGCTGGACTTGCGGGGGGTGGTCACGCCGCCTCCTGCTCGGTGAGCTGGGAGAGCACGATCTCCCGGTAGGTCGGGTTGTCGGCCATGAGCTCGTGGTGGGTGCCGCTGCCGACGACGGCGCCTTCGTCGAGGACGATGATGCGGTCGGCGTCGCGGATGGTGGAGACGCGCTGGGCGACGATCAGGACGGTGGCGTCGGAGGTCTCGTGGGAGAGGGCCTTGCGCAGCCGCGCGTCGGTGGCGTAGTCGAGCGCGGAGAAGGAGTCGTCGAAGAGGTAGACGTCGGGCTTGCGCACGAGGGCGCGGGCGATGGCGAGGCGTTGGCGCTGGCCGCCGGAGACGTTGCTGCCGCCCTGGGCGATGGGGGCGTCGAGGCCTTCGGGGAGCTTCTCGACGAAGTCCTTGGCCTGGGCGACGTCGAGGGCGTGCCAGAGCTCCTCGTCGGTGGCGTCGGGCCGGCCGTAGCGGAGGTTGCTGGCGACGGTGCCGGTGAACAGGTAGGGCTTCTGGGGGACGAGGCCGACGCTCTCGGCGATCGTCTCGGGGGCGAGTTCGCGGACGTCGACGCCGTCGAGCAGGACCTGTCCGGTGGTGGCGTCGAAGAGCCGGGGGACGAGGCCGAGGAGGGTGGACTTGCCGCTGCCGGTGGAGCCGATGACGGCGGTGGTCTCGCCGGGGCGGGCGGTGATGGCGATGCCGCGCAGCACGGGGGCCTCGGCGCCGGGGTAGCGGAAGTCGACGTCGCGCAGTTCGAGGTTGCCGCGGCGCAGGACCTCGGTGACGGGCGCGGCGGGCGGCACGACGCTGGAGGAGGTGCTGAGGACCTCCTGGACGCGTTCGGCGCAGACCTCGGCGCGCGGCACCATCATGAACATGAAGGTGGCCATCATGACGCTCATGAGGATCTGCATGAGGTAGGAGAGGAACGCGGTCAGGGCGCCGATCTCCATGCCGCCGCTGTCGATCCGGTGGGCGCCGAACCACAGGACGGCGACGCTGGAGACGTTCACGACGAGCATGACGGCCGGGAACATGAACGACATCAGCCGGCCGACCTGGAGCGCGACGCTGGTGAGGTCGCCGTTGGCCTCGCCGAAGCGGGCCTGCTCGTGGTCGTCCTTGACGAAGGCGCGGATGACGCGGATGCCGGTGATCTGCTCGCGCAGGACGCGGTTCACCGTGTCGATCTTCTCCTGCATGCTGCGGAACTTGGGGCGCAGCGCGCGGACGAGCAGGACGACGACGGTGCCGAGGAGGGGGATGACGGCGAGCAGCAGGCCGGACAGCGGGACGTCCTGGTTGAGGGCCATGATGATGCCGCCGACGCACATGATCGGCGCGGCGACCATCAGGGTGAAGCTCATCAGGGCCAGCATCTGGACCTGCTGGACGTCGTTGGTGGTGCGGGTGATCAGGGAGGGGGCGCCGAACTGGCCGACCTCGCGGGCGGAGAAGCTCTGGACGCGGTCGAAGACGGCCGCGCGGACGTCGCGTCCGAAGGCCATGGCGGTGCGCGCGCCGTAGTAGACGGCGCCGATCGAGCACAGCGCCTGGACGAGGGTGACGCCGATCATGACGGCGCCGACCCTGAGGATGTAGCCGGTGTCGCCCTTGACGACGCCGCTGTCGATGATGTCGGCGTTGAGAGTGGGCAGGTAGAGCGCTGCGAGGGTCGATACGAGCTGGAGGACGACCAGCAGGGCGATCGGTCGGGAGTACGGGCGCAGGTACGCCCTGAGCAGTCTGATCAGCACTTGCACACTCTTGTCGTCGACGGGTGGATTCGCATCCCAATTCTCGGTCCTTCGTGCACTCGTACAGACGATTCCCCCGGCCGGGACATGAGGTTTGTCCAGTCCTTTGCCGAACCGCCGGGCGGGCCGGGTTGCGGGGTTCACGCGGGTGCCGTCCGCCGGGCACGGGGGTGGCGGCCGGGTGCCTGGCGGGCAGACCCCCTTACGGAATGACCGGTTTCCCCCTAGGCTGCTGATTGCCCTCTTGTTACTCGCCGGTACCGCACGCGTAACGGGGGCCCGGCGACCGCCCCCACGGGAGCCGCGACAAATCCCTCAGACGGCCACCCGCCCCCGGAGGTCCTCGTTGAGTTCCGCGCAGTCCCTGATCGACTCCGGCAGCGCCGACATCGTCGCCGGGCGTCCCGCCTCCGTCGCCCACCTGTTCCTGGAGCGGGTCGCCGCGACCCCCAACGCCGAGGCCTACCGCTACCCCGCCCCGGTCGACGAGCAGGCCGCGGACAGCGCCCCCGGCGCCGAGCAGTGGCGCTCGCTCACCTGGGCGCAGACCGCGGCCCGGGTCAAGGCCGTGGCCGCGGGCCTGATGGCGCTCGGCATCCAGCCCGAGGACCGGGTCGCCCTGGCCTCCTCCACCCGCCTGGAGTGGATCGTCGCCGACCTCGGCAACATGTGCGCGGGCGCGGCCACCACGACCGTCTACCCGAGCACCAACGCCGACGAGACGGCCTTCATCCTCTCCGACTCCGGCTGCCGGGCGATGTTCGCGGAGAACGCCGCGCAGCTCGCCAAGGCCGTCGAGCGGATCGGGGAGCTGCCCGAGCTGCGCACCGTCATCCTGTTCGACGCCCCCGCCGGGGAGCCCGAGACGGCCGGGCTCGACCTCATCACCCTGGCCGAGCTGGAGGAGCGCGGCGCCGCGTACCTCCAGGAGCACCCGGACGCGGTCGAGAAGGCCGTCGCCGCGCTCGACAAGGAGCAGCTGGCCACGCTGATCTACACCTCGGGCACCACCGGCCGCCCCAAGGGCGTGCGACTGGTGCACGACTGCTGGGCGTACGAGGCGCGCGCCCAGGAGGCGAGCGGGCTGCTGGGCCCGGACGACGTCCAGTTCATGTGGCTGCCGCTGTCGCACGTGTTCGGCAAGACGCTGATCTCGGGCCAGATCGCCACCGGCCACGTGATGGCGGTGGACGGCCGGGTCGACCGGATCATCCACAACCTGCCGGCCATCCGGCCGACCGTCATGGCGTCCGCGCCGCGCATCTTCGAGAAGGTCTACAACGGCATCGCCGGGCGGGCCCGGGCCGAGGGCGGCGCGAAGTACAAGATCTTCCGCTGGGCCGCCGGGGTGGCCCGCGAGTACGCCAGGGTCGTCCAGGAGAACCGGATCGCGACCGGGGTGGACGGTGCGCCGTTCGCCCTGCGGGCGCAGCACGCGGTCGCCGACAAGCTGGTGTACGCGAAGATCCGCGCCGCGTTCGGCGGGCGCCTGCGCGGCGCGGTCTCCGGCAGCGCGGCGCTGGCCCCCGAGATCGGCTACTTCTTCCTCGGCGCCGGCGTGCCGATCCTGGAGGGCTACGGCCTGAGCGAGACCAGCGCCGGCTCCTGCGTCAACCGCAAGGAGGACGTGCGGATCGGCACCGTCGGCCGCGCCCTGCCCGGCACCGAGGTGCGGATCGCCGAGGACGGCGAGATCCTGCTGCGCGGCCCGGGCGTCATGCGCGGCTACCACAACCTGCCGGAGAAGACCGCCGAGGTGCTGGAGCCGGACGGCTGGTTCCACACCGAGGACATCGGCGAGCTCAGCGCCGACGGCTTCCTGCGGATCACCGACCGCAAGAAGGACCTGTTCAAGACCTCCGGCGGCAAGTACGTCGCGCCGAGCGAGGTCGAGGGCAAGTTCAAGGCGGTGTGCCCGTTCGTCAGCAACATCCTGGTGATCGGCAACGGCCGCAACTACTGCACCGCGCTGATCGGCCTGGACGAGGCCGTGATCATGCCGTGGGCCGCCGAGCGCGGCCTGGCCGGCAAGTCCTACGCCGAGGTGACCGCCGACCCGCAGGTGCACGAGCTGATCGAGGGCTTCGTGAAGAAGCTCAACGGCGACCTCCAGCGCTGGCAGACGATCAAGAAGTTCCACCTGCTGCCGCGCGACCTCGACATCGAGCACGGCGAGCTCACCCCGAGCCTGAAGATCAAGCGTCCGGTGGTCGAGCGGACGTACGCGGACGCCGTGACCGCGATGTACGCCGGGGCCAACGAGGCCTGAGCCGTCCCCCGTCCCGTACGGCCCGCGGGTTCGCCCGGGCCGTACGGGACAATGGGGTCATGCCCTCCGCACTCCCCGACGGCGATCCGGTGCCGTCCGACGGTTCCCTGCCCGCGCACGCCCTCGACGGGCTCGGCACGCGGCCGTTCGGCTTCTACCTGCACGTGCCGTACTGCGCCAGCCGCTGCGGCTACTGCGACTTCAACACGTACACCGCCACCGAGCTCCGCTCCTCGGGTGCCGTCGCCTCCCAGGAGACGTACGCCGACAACGTGATCGCGGAGATCCGGCTCGCCCGTCGCGTCCTGGGCGACGCGGACCTCCCGGTGGAGACGGTCTTCCTCGGCGGAGGCACCCCGACGCTGCTGCCCGCCGGCGACCTGGTGCGGATGCTCGCCGCGATCCGCGACGAGTTCGGGCTCGCCGAGGGGGCCGAGGTGACCACCGAGGCCAACCCGGAGTCCGTCGGCCCGGCCTACCTCGCCGAGCTGCGCGAGGGCGGCTACAACCGGATCTCCTTCGGCATGCAGAGCGCCCGCCCGCACGTGCTGCGACTGCTCGACCGCCACCACACCCCGGGCCGCCCCGAGGCCTGCGTGGCCGAGGCCCGCGCGGCCGGCTTCGAGCACGTCAACCTCGACCTCATCTACGGCACCCCCGGCGAGTCCGACGACGACTGGCGGGCCTCCCTGGACGCCGCCATCGGCGCCGGGCCCGACCACGTGTCCGCCTACTCGCTGATCGTCGAGGAGGGCACCCGGCTCGCTGCCCGCGTCAAGCGCGGCGAGCTCCCGATGATCGACGACGACGTCCACGCCGACCGCTACCTGATCGCCGAGCAGGCGCTCGCCGCCGCCGGCTACCACTGGTACGAGGTCTCCAACTGGGCCACCACCCCCGAGGGCCGCTGCCGCCACAACGAGCTGTACTGGACCGGCGCCGACTGGTGGGGTGCCGGCCCCGGCGCCCACAGCCACGTCGGCGGCATCCGCTGGTGGAACGCCAAGCACCCCGCCGCCTACGCGCGGGCCCTGGCCGAGGGCCGCACCCCCGCCCTGGCCCGCGAGGTGCTGACGGACGAGGACCGCCGCGTCGAGCGCATCCTCCTCGAACTGCGCCTCGCCGAGGGCATCCCGCTCACGCTCCTCACCGACACGGCCCGCGAGGCGGCCGCCGAGGCCCTCGCGAGCGGCCTCCTGGCCCCGGACACCTACGCCGGGGGCCGCGCCACCCTCACCCTCCGGGGCCGCCTCCTGGCGGACGCGGTCGTGCGTGACCTGGTGGATTAGCAGATCCGCCGCACGGGCCGGCCGGTGAGCTCGGCGACGGTCTCGAAGCCGGCGTCCTGATGGAGCACGGTGCGCTCGTGGCGGGGCGGCGGTGGCAGCCCCCCAGAAGGTCGACCGGGCTCGCGCACGGGTGCCGGCTCGACTGCGCCAGCCGCTCCTGGAGCCTGCCTGTCACTCCGCCGGCGTCACGAAGTCGATCAGCTCCTCGACCCTGCCCAGGAGTTCGGGTTCCAGGTCCTTGTAGGAGTTCACCTTCGAGAGGATGCGCTTCCACGCCGCCGGGGTGTCGACGGGCCAGCCCAGGCGGCGGCAGACGCCCTCCTTCCACACCTCGCCGCGGGGGACCGTCGGCCAGGCCGGGATGCCGACCGAAGACGGCTTCACCGCCTGCCAGATGTCGATGTACGGGTGGCCGACGACCAGGACGTCCTCACCGGTGACCCGGGCGGCGATGCGGTGCTCCTTGGTGCCCGGCAGCAGGTGGTCGACCAGGACGCCGAGGCGGCGGCCGGGGCCCGGGGCGA
The DNA here is from genome assembly GCF_040650235.1 of Kitasatospora sp. NPDC048722. Taxonomy (NCBI): domain Bacteria; kingdom Bacillati; phylum Actinomycetota; class Actinomycetes; order Kitasatosporales; family Streptomycetaceae; genus Kitasatospora; species Kitasatospora sp. NPDC048722. The sequence continues at coordinate 90,568 of NZ_JBEZGX010000037.1, read as the reverse complement.
AGTCGGCGACGATCGCGGGCAGGTCGTCCACGCCCTCCAGGTACTCCACCACGACGCCCTCGATCCGCAGGTCGTCGCCCCAGACCCGCTCGACCAGCTCGGCGTCGTGCCGGCCCTCGACGTAGATGCGGGACTCGCGCGCCACCCGCGCGCGGGCGCCGGGGACGGCGACCGAACCGGAGGCGGTGCGGACGGGGGCGCGGACGGGGGCGGGGCCCGTCGGGCGGACCAGGGTGACGACCCTGCCCTCCAGCAGGAAGCCGCGCGGCACCATCGGGAACACCCGGTGCTTGCCGAAACGGTCCTCCAGGGTGACGGTGAAGCCCTCCGCCGTCTTCTCGCAGCGCACCACCGCCCCGCAGAAGCCGGTCTCCGCCTCCTCGACCACCAGGTCCCGCTCGGCGGGCACCTCCGGGGCGGGCCGTGTCTTCTTCCACGGCGGGGTCAGGTCGGGTCCGTACTGGCGGCTGCGCATGCAGGTGACTATAGGCAGTGACCTTGCGAACGGGACGACGGTCCGTCAGAGACCGGGCGCGCCCCACACCGGGAACCAGCGGCCGAGGTCCTTCTCCAGCCGCAGGTCGTTCGCCAGCATCGCGTTGATCTGCAGCTCCAGCGGGCTGTTGCGCCGCTCCCCGCCGCCGGGCATCGGCGCGAACGGGTAGAACGTGCCGCGCTTGTACAGGTAGACCAGCGCCAGCGACTGCCCCTCGCCGTTGCGGAAGCCGACCAGTGAGCAGAGCAGCTGCGGTCCGAAGCCGTTCGCCTCCAGCTCGCTGTTGACCGCGTGCAGGTCGTTCACCAGCTCCGGCAGCTCCTCGGAGGTGTGCCGGGCGAGCAGCCACGAGTAGCCGTAGCCGTCCTTGGAGGCCTCCACCGGGACGCCGCCGCGCTCGGTGTCGGCGTCGAGCAGCGCCCGCACCTGCTGCTCGACCTGGACGAACGCGGCACCCTCGACGGCCGCGAAGCACACCGAGCCCAGCCCGGTGGGCAGGAACCCGGCACCGGCCTCCAGGGTGAGCGCGGCCGAGGGGATGCCGAACAGCTGGTCGAGGTCGGGCTTGACGGGCTTGGTGCGGCCGAACAGGGCGTCCAGGATTCCCACGGCGGTCCCTTCAGGCGGTCGGCGGGTCGGCGGGTCGGCGGGGCTCAGCGGCCCAGCTGGGCGGAGATCTTCGCCAGCTGCTCCAGCCGCTTCTCCAGCGTCGGGTGGGTGGAGAACAGCTGGGAGGCCGTCTCCTTGGCGCTCAGCGCCGGGGCGAAGTAGAAGGCGTTGTAGGGCTGCGCCTGGCGCAGGTCCTTGGAGGGGATCGCGGCGATCTGCCCGGTGACCTTGGTGAGCGCCGACGCGAGCGCGCTGGGCCGGCCGGTGAGCTGGGCGGCGGCGCGGTCGGCGGCGAGCTCGCGGTAGCGCGACAGCAGCCGCGTGAGCAGGAAGCTGATCGCGTAGACGACGATCGACACCAGCGGGATGATCAGCGCGGCGATCGCCGCGTTCTGGTCGTTGTTGTTGCGCCCGCCGCCGATGAACCCGCCGTACATGGCGATCCTGGTCATCGCCCCGGCGAGGACGCCGAGGAACCCGGCGATCGTCATCACGGCGACGTCCCGGTGGGCGACGTGCGAGAGCTCGTGCGCGAGCACGCCCTCCAGCTCCTCGGGTTCCAGGCGGCGCAGCAGGCCGGTGGTGACGCACACGACGGCGTTCTGCGGGTTGCGGCCGGTGGCGAAGGCGTTCGGCATGTCGCTGTCGGCGACCGCCACCCTGGGCTTGGGCATGTCGGCGAGCGCGCAGAGCCGGTCGACGGTGCCGTGCAGCTGCGGGTACTCCTCGGGGGACACCGGGCGGGCGCCCATGGCCCGTTCGGTGATCTTGTCGCTGAACCAGAACTGGGCCACGAACAGCCCGCCGGAGATCAGCAGGATCAGGGGCCAGGCGCCGCGCAGCAGCACGATCAGCAGGCCGGTGAATCCGACGTACAACAGCCCGATCACGAACATGGTCCCGACCATCCGGCCGGTCAGGCCGCGGTCGGGCGCGAATCGGGTGTGCTGGGCCGAGCTCGACATCGCTTGCTCCTCCGTTCGCCGTCCGCTATCGATGCTCCCACCCGGACGGCCGCGGGGCACCACCCCCGCGCCGGGAACTGCGGGCAGGATCACCCCCGCTGCGCCGTTCCTGCCGTCGGACCCGGGCCGTACACTGGCAGGTAGGGTTCTGGCACTCGTGCGCTCAGAGTGCCAAACGCGGGCCTTCCAGGCCCGCATCAGCTCGATACGTCACAACGGACAACGTGCGAAGACGGAGGTGCGTGCCCCATGGCCGGTGAGGTCCGCCAGCTTGACGACCGCAAGCTCGCCGTGCTGCGCGCGATCGTCCAGGACTACGTGGGCACCGAGGAGCCGGTCGGCTCGAAGGCCCTGGTGGAGCGGCACAACCTCGGGGTCTCCCCGGCCACCGTCCGCAACGACATGGCGGCGCTGGAGGAGGAGGGGTACATCCACCAGCCGCACACCAGCGCCGGGCGCATCCCCACCGACAAGGGGTACCGGCTGTTCGTCGACCGGCTCGCCGAGGTCAAGCCGATGAGCGCGCCCGAGCGGCGCGCGATCCGGCACTTCCTGGAGGGCGCGGTCGACCTGGACGACACCGTCGCGCGCACCGTGCGGCTGCTCGCCCAGCTCACCCGGCAGGTCGCCGTCGTGCAGTACCCCTCGCTGAGCCGTTCCACCGTGCGGCACATCGAACTGGTCGCGCTCGCCCCGGCCAAGGTGATGCTGGTCCTGATCACCAACACCGGCCGGGTCGAGCAGCGGACGGTGGACTGCCCGGGCACCGTCGGCGAGACCGTCCTGGCGGACCTGCGGGCCCGGATCAACGCGCGGGCCGCCGGCCAGCGCCTGCCGGACGTCCCGGCGGCGCTGGAGGAGCTGCCCGCGATGTTCGAACAGGTCGACCGGCCGACCGTCACCACGGTCCTGGCGACGCTGTTCGAGGCGCTCGCCGAGCAGAACGAGGAGCGGATCATGCTGGCCGGCACGGCCAACCTGACCCGCTTCGGCCACGACTTCCCGCTCACCATCCAGCCGGTCCTGGAAGCCCTGGAGGAGCAGGTCGTCCTGCTCCGCCTCCTGGGTGAGACCACGGACGCGGCGATGACGGTCCGGATCGGCCGGGAGAACGCCTACGAGGGGCTGAATTCCACCTCGGTGGTGTCGGTCGGTTACGGTTCGGGCGACGAGAGCGTGGCCAAACTGGGTGTGATCGGTCCGACCCGGATGGACTATCCGGGCACAATGGGGGCGGTGCGAGCGGTGGCGCGGTACGTGGGCCAGATCCTGGCCGAGTCGTAGCAATCAGCCACCGCTGGACAGACCAGCGGTGGTGCCCTGTCGCAGCACTACTACAGGCGGAACAAGCGGAGCATTAGGTGGCCACGGACTACTACGCGGTACTCGGCGTCCGACGGGATGCGGGGCAGGACGAGATCAAGAAGGCGTTCCGGCGCCTGGCACGCGAACTGCACCCGGACGTCAACCCGGACCCGAAGACGCAGGAGCGGTTCAAGGAGATCAACGCCGCCTACGAGGTGCTCTCCGACCCGCAGAAGCGGCAGGTCTACGACCTCGGCGGCGACCCGCTGTCGCCGGGCGGCGGCGGAGGCGCGGGCGGCTTCGGCGCCGGTGCGGCCGGTTTCGGCTTCTCCGACATCATGGACGCCTTCTTCGGCGCCGCGGCCGGCCAGCGCGGCCCGCGCTCGCGCACCCGCCGCGGGCAGGACGCCATGATCCGGCTGGAGATCACCCTGGAGGAGGCCGCGTTCGGCACCACCAAGGAGCTCCAGGTCGACACGGCCGTCACCTGCACCACCTGCAGCGGGGAGGGCGCCGCGCCCGGCACCTCCGCGCAGACCTGTGACATGTGCCGCGGCAAGGGCGAGGTCTCCCAGGTCACCCGGTCCTTCCTGGGCCAGGTCATGACCTCCCGCCCCTGCCCGCAGTGCCAGGGTTTCGGCACCGTCGTGCCGACCCCGTGCCCGGAGTGCGCCGGCGACGGCCGGGTCCGCGCCCGCCGCACTCTGACCGTCAAGATCCCGGCCGGTGTCGACAACGGCACCCGGATCCAGCTGGCCGGCGAGGGCGAGGTCGGCCCCGGCGGCGGCCCGGCCGGCGACCTGTACGTGGAGATCGCCGAGACCACGCACAGCGTCTTCCAGCGGCGCGGGGACGACCTGCACTGCACCGTCACCATTCCGATGACGGCCGCCTCGCTCGGCACCCAGGTGCCGCTGCAGACCCTGGACGGGCTGGAGGAGGTCGACATCCGGCCCGGCACCCAGTCCGGCCAGTCGATCCCGCTGCACGGCCGCGGCATCACCCACCTGCGCGGGGGCGGCCGGGGCGACCTGATAGTGCACGTCGAGGTGCAGACGCCCACCAAGCTCGACGCCGAGCAGGAGGAGCTGCTGCGCCGCCTCGCGGTGCTGCGCGGCGAGGAGCGCCCGTCCGGCCAGTTCGCGCCGGGCCAGCAGGGCCTGTTCTCGCGTCTGAAGGACGCGTTCAACGGCCGCTAGCCGTCCGCGGAGGGGTGCCGGGGTCCTCGCCCCGGCACCCCTTTCGTGTTCCGTCCCCTTGGTTGCGGGTCCTGGTGGTTGCAGGCCCTGGCCGCAGGTCCCACCCCGGAAAGGTTCCCCACTCATGACCGCCCCCGTGTTCGTCGTAGAGACCGAGCGGCTCGCTGCCGCCGCGCCCGGGGCCGTGGTGCGGCTGGACGGGCCGGAGGGGCGTCACGCGGCGGCGGTGAAGCGGCTGACGGCGGGCGAGGCGGTCACCCTGGCCGACGGGCTCGGGCTCGGCGTGGACGGGACGGTCGCCGAGGTGCTCGGCAAGGACGCGATCGACGTCACGGTGGCCGCCGTGCGCCGCGAGCCGGAGCCGGCACCGCGGATCGTCGTCGTCCAGGCGCTGCCCAAGGGCGACCGCGGCGAGCTGGCCGTGGAGACCATGACCGAGGTCGGCGTGGACGTCGTGATCCCGTGGGCCGCCTCCCGCTGCATCACCCAGTGGAAGGGCGAGCGCGGCGCCAAGGCGCTCGCCAAGTGGCGCGCCACCGCCCGGGAGGCGGGCAAGCAGTCCCGCCGGCTGCGCTTCCCCGAGGTGCGGGACCTGGTGACGACCCGCCAGCTTGCCCCCGTCCTGGCCGGCGCCGCGTTCGCCGCGGTGCTGCACGAGGAGGGCTCCGAGCCGCTGGCCGCCGCCGCGCTGCCGGCCGCCGGGGACGTCGTCCTGGTGGTCGGCCCCGAGGGCGGCGTCTCCCCGGAGGAGCTGGCCGCCTTCGCCGAGGCGGGCGCGAAGCCGCACCGGCTCGGTCCCTCGGTGCTGCGCACCTCGACGGCCGGCGTGGCCGCCGGGGCGCTGCTGCTCGGGCGCACGGGGCGCTGGGCCTGACGGCCCCTCCGTCACCTCCCCGTCCGGATCCCACCCGGGCATCACCGGCTCTCACCCGGGTGGAGTCGGGTGAAAGCGGCACGCGTCGTCCGCACACGTGCCTACGCTGGCCGCGTGACGGAACCTCTCAGCAACCCTGCCGGCGCATACCTGCGCCACCCGCATCTGCACGGTGACCTGGTCACCTTCGTCGCCGAGAACGACGTCTGGCTCGCCCCGTTGGACGGTGGCCGGGCCTGGCGGCTGACGGCCGATCACCTGCCCGTCCACCACCCGCGGTTCTCCCCGGACGGGCGGCACATCGCCTACACCTCCGCCCGGGACGGTGCGCCCGAGATGCACGTCGTGCCGGTGGACGGCGGCCCGTCGCGGCGCCTGACCCACTGGGGCAGCGCCCAGACCCAGTTGCAGGGGTGGACCGCCGACGGCCGTCCGATCGCCACCACCACCGCCGGGCAGGCCACCCTGCGCCGCACCTGGGCGCACGCCGTGCCGCTGGACGGCGGCCAGCCGGTGCGGCTGCCGTACGGGCCGGTCGGCGGGCTGGCCTTCGAGCCGGACGGCGACCGGGTGCTGCTGGGCACCGTCAACAACCGTGAACCGGCCTGGTGGAAGCGCTACCGGGGCGGCCGGGCGGGCAAGCTGTGGATCGGCCGGGACGAGTTCGTCCGGATCCACGAGGACCTCGACGGGCAGCTCTCCTCGCCGCTGTGGGTGGCCGGCGCGGACGGTTCGCGGATCGCGTTCCTGTCCGATCACGAGGGCGTCGGCGAGCTCTACTCCAGCCTCCCGGACGGCACCGGCCTGCGCCGCCACACCACCTCCCCGGACGGCTTCTACGCCCGCAACGCCACCACCGACGGCACCCGGGTGGTCTGGCACCGGGCCGGTGACCTGTGGCTGCTGGAGGACCTGGCCGAGGGCGCCGAGCCGCGCCGCCTGGACGTCCGGCTGGCCGGCCCGCGCACCGGCCGCCGCCCGAGCCCGGTGCACGCCGCGCACTGGCTGGAGACCGTCGCCCCGGACCGCACCGGCCGGGCCAGCGCCGTCGTGGTGCGCGGGAGCGTGCACTGGCTGACCCACCGCGAGGGCCCGGCCCGGGTGCTGGACGAGACGCCGGGCGTGCGCGGCCGGCTGGCCCGCGTGGTGCCGGGCGAGGACGGCGCGCAGGGCGTGCTGTGGGTGTCGGACGCCGGGGGCGAGGACGGGCTGGAGTTCGCCCCCGCGGTGCACGGCGCCGAGCGCCGCCGGCTGGCCGCCGGACAGCTCGGCCGGGTCAACTCGCTGGTGGTCTCGCCGGACGGCAAGCAGGCGGCGCTCGGCGTGCACGACGGCCGGGTGCTGCTCGTGACGCTCGCCGACGGCGTCGTGCACGAGCTGGCCCGCAGCACCGACGGCGAGGTCAGCGGCCTGGTGTTCAGCCCGGACTCGGCATGGCTGGCATGGTCGCGCCCGGTGCCGGGCAGCGGGGCGTGGTCGCTGCGCCAGATCGTGCTGGCGAACCTGGCCACCCGGACGGTCGGCGAGGTCACCCAGCAGCGCTTCGTCGACACCGCGCCGGCCTTCACCGCGGACGGCCGCTACCTGGCCTTCCTGTCGGTGCGCAACTTCGACCCGGTCTACGACTCGCACGTCTTCGACCTGTCGTTCCCCAACGGGTGCCGCCCGTACCTGATCACGCTGGCCGCCGACACGCCGTCCCCGTTCGGCCCCCAGCGGGCCGGGCGCCCGCTCGGCGGGGAGGACGAGGAGCCGCGCGGCAAGAAGGGCGACGGAGAGGAGGGCGCCGCCGACACCCCGCCGGTGACCAGGGTCGACCTGGACGGCATCGCCGACCGGATCATCCCCTTCCCGGTGGAGGGCGGCCGCTTCGGCACGCTCAAGGCGGGCAAGGACGGCGTGCTGTGGACGCGCCTGCCGCTGCTCGGCGAACTCGGCGACGAGGCGGCCTCGCTGGAGGACGAACGGCCCCGGGCCACGCTGGAGCGCTTCGACCTGAAGAAGCGCCGGGCCGAGCAGCTCGTGCACGGCCTCGACTGGTTCGCGGTCAGCGGGGACGGCAGCCGGCTGGCCGTCGTGGACGAGGGCGAGCTGCGGATCCTCCCGGCCGACCACAAGGCGGGCGACGACGACGAGACGGCCGTCGACCTCGCCCGGCTGCGGGTGACGGTCGACCCGGCCGCCGAGTGGCGCCAGATGTACGCCGAGAACGGCCGGCTGATGCGCGACAACTTCTGGCGCCCGGACCTCTCCGGCGTCGACTGGGACGGCGTCCTGGAGCGCTACCGCCCGCTGGTCGAACGGGTCGGCTCGCACGACGACCTGGTCGACCTGCTCTGGGAGGTGCACGGCGAACTCGCCACCTCGCACGCCTACGTCATGCCCTACGGCCTGCACACCGAGCCCGCGCGGCGCCAGGGCCTGCTCGGCGCCGACCTGGTCAAGGACGGGGACCTCTGGCGGATCGCCCGGATCCTGCCCGGCGAGTCCTCCGACCCCCGGGCCCGCTCGCCGCTCGCCGCGCCCGGCGCCGCGATCCGCCCCGGGGACGCCGTCCTCGCCGTCAACGGCCGCCCGGTGGACCCGGTCACCGGCCCGGCACCGCTGCTGGCCGGGACCGCCGGGCAGCCCGTCGAGCTCACCGTGGCCGGCAAGGACGGCACCGACCAGCGCCACCCGGTGGTCGTCCCGCTCGCCGACGAGGAACCGCTGCGCTACCACGACTGGGTGGCCGGGCGCCGGGCCGAGACCCGCGAGCTGTCCGGTGGGCGGCTCGGCTACCTGCACATCCCGGACATGCAGAGCGCCGGCTGGGCCCAGCTCCACCGCGACCTGCGCTCCGAGATGGCCAAGGAGGGCGTGATCGTCGACATCCGGGAGAACCGCGGCGGCCACACCTCCCAGCTGGTGATCGAGAAGCTGGCCCGCCGGATCGTCGGCTGGAACGTCGCCCGGGACATCACCAGCTCGCAGCCCTATCCCGGGGACGCCCCGCGCGGACCGGTCGTCGCACTCGCCAACGAGTACTCCGGCTCGGACGGCGACATCGTCAACGCCGCGATCCAGGCGCTGGGGCTCGGCCCGGTGGTCGGCACCCGGACGTGGGGCGGGGTGATCGGCATCGACAGCCGCTACCACCTGGTCGACGGCACCCTGGTCACCCAGCCCAAGTACGCGTTCTGGCTGGAGAACTACGGCTGGGGCGTGGAGAACCACGGTGTCGACCCGGACGTCGAGGTGCCGATCGCGCCGCACGAGTGGGCCGCGGGCGAGGACCCGCAGCTGGCCGCCGGCGTGCGCATCGCGCTGGCCGCGCTCGCCGAGACACCGGCCCGGACGGCGCCGCCGCTGCCCTGGGAGTAGGGCGGGTTCGGAGCGGGAAGTCGGGCGGGTCGACTTCCCGCTCCGGGCGGTGAGTAGGATGCGGGGCTGATCTTGCTCGACAGCTCTACGGGGGAGCACATGGCACAGGGCTATCCGCCACCGCAGCAGTACGGCCAGAACCCTTACGCACAGCCGCAGTCGCCGCAGCAGGCGTACCCGGCGCAGGGGTACCCGCCGAATCCGTACGGGCAGCAGCAACCGCCGCCGCAGCAGTACCAGCAGCAGCCACCGCAGCAGTACGGGCAGAACCCGTACCCGGCGCACGGGCAGCCGTACCAGCCGGAGCCGGCCCAACAGCCGCAGCAGTACCAGCAGCAGCCACCGCAGCAGTACGGGCAGAACCCGTACCCGGCGCACGGGCAGCCGTACCAGCCGGAGCTGGCCCAACAGCCGCAGCCCGCGCAGCCGTACGCGGCCCACGGGCAGGGGTTCGACGCCGCCACCGCGGTGCCCACGCCGCCGGAGACCAGCAACTACCGGCGCTTTCCGGCCATCCTGATCGACTTCCTGGTCGCCATCGGCCCGGCCTTCGCCGTCGCGAACAAGGCCGGCCACGCCGGCAAGCACGGCGCGGTCGCCGGCGTGCCGTGGATCGTGGGCCTGCTGGCCACCGGCCTCGTCCTGTCGTTCGTCAACCAGGTGCTGCTCGCCCGCCTCACCGGCTTCAGCGTCGGCAAGGGCGTCATGGCGCTGCGGGTGATCCGCCGCAAGCGCGTCATGCACCCCAACACCTGGCGGCTCACCCGGCGTTGGCTGCTCGGCTTCGTCGTCCTGTTGGTCAGCTGGCTCAGCGAGGAGTTCGAGGGCGAGGGCGACATCGTCGGCGTGCGGATCGTGCGCTGGAAGCACCTGCGGGAGTACGAGCAGGCCACCGGGCGGCTCGGCTAGGCTGCGGCCGTACGGCCCCAGAGCAGACGAAGCACGACCCCGAACGCGATCCCGAGGAGAATCCGATGTCCGGCGAGCCGCAGCCCGACTGCCTGTTCTGCAAGATCGTGGCGGGCGACATCCCGGCCACGGTGGTCCGCAAGACCGAGCGCGTCCTCGCCTTCCGCGACATCGCCCCGAAGGCGCCGGTGCACGTCCTCGTCATCCCGCACGTCCACTACCCGAACGCCGCCGCGCTGGCCGCCGCCGAGCCGGAGATCGCCGGCGAACTCCTCGCCGAGGCGGGCCTGGTGGCCAGGGACGAGGGCGTCGAGGACTACCGGCTGATCTTCAACACCGGCGCCGGCGCGGGGCAGACCGTCTTCCACGCGCACGTGCACGTGCTCGGCGGCAAGCCGATGACCGAGAGCATGGTCTGACCTACGTGTCGCAGCGCGAACTCGTCGTCCTCGGCACCGCCAGCCAGGTGCCCACCCGGCACCGCAACCACAACGGCTACCTCCTGCGCTGGGACGGCGAGGGACTGCTGTTCGACCCCGGCGAGGGCACCCAGCGGCAGATGCTGCACGCCGGGGTGTCGGCCACCCAGATCACCCGGATCGCCGTGACCCACTTCCACGGCGACCACTGCCTGGGCCTCGCCGGGGTGATCCAGCGGATCAACCTGGACCGCGTCCCGCACCCGGTCGACGTCTACTTCCCCGCCTCCGGCGAGGTCTACTTCGAGCGGCTGCGGCACGCCACCGCCTACCACGAGACGGCCGTCCTGCGCCCGCGCCCCATCGACGAGCCGGGCCCGCTGCCCGCGCCAGGCGCGCGCTTCGCGCTGGACGCCGTGCGCCTGTCGCACCCGGTGGAGTCCTTCGGCTACCGGCTGTCCGAGCCGGACGGCCGGCGCCTGGTGCCCGAACGGCTCGCCGCCCTCGGTGTCCGGGGCCCGGCGGTCGGCCGGCTGCAGCACGAGGGCGCGATCGAGGCGGCCGGCCGGACGGTCACCCTGGACGAGGTCAGCGAGCCCAGGCCCGGCCAGAAGTTCGCCTTCGTGATGGACACCCGGCTCTGCGACGGCGTCCACGAGCTGGCCGAGGGCGCCGACCTGCTGGTCGTCGAGTCCACCTTCACCGACGCCGACGCCCACCTCGCCGAGGACCACGGCCACCTCACCGCCGGGCAGGCCGCCAAGGCCGCCGCCGAGGCAGGCGTGCGCACCCTCGTGCTGACCCACTTCTCCCAGCGCTACCCCGACCTCGGCCAGCACCTGGCCGACGCCCGCAAGCACTTCGACGGCGAACTGGTGCTCGCCGGCGACCTCGCCCGGGTGCCGGTCCCGCCGCGGCGGCTGCCCTGAGCGCTCGCGGAACCCGTGGTGACGCCGGGCGCGCCGAAAAGGGCTCGCGCCGTCCCCCGATCTGCCGCAGCATCGTCGGGTGCGGCCCCGCCGCCCGCCGCGGCGATCACGCTCGCGGCGTACCCTGGTGCCCCGGAGACACCGAGCGGCACACGACACCACGGATGGGATGAGGCAGGCCCCAGCGCCGACCTATGAGTGACACATCGCAGACCCGTACCAATGGTCAGTCGCGCCCCGAACCGGCCGACGACGGCCGCGTCAGCGCCCGGATCGTCATCCCCGAGAAGCACCCGATGGTCACCCTGCTCGGCACGGCGGACTCGCTGCTGCGCGTGATCGAGCAGGGCTTCCCCGCCGCCGACATCCACGTCCGCGGCAACGAGGTGACCGCCACCGGGGCGCCCGCCGAGGTCGACCTCGTGCAGAAGCTCTTCAACGAGATGATGCTGGTGCTGCGCACCGGCCAGCCCCTCACGGAGGACTCCGTGGAGCGTTCCATCGCCATGCTCCGCAGCCAGGAGGAGGACCCGGACAGCCCGGCGCCGTCCCAGGTGTTCACCGCGAACATCCTGTCCAACCGCGGCCGCACGATCCGCCCCAAGACCCTCAACCAGCAGCGCTACGTCGACGCGATCGACCGGCACACGATCGTCTTCGGCCTCGGCCCGGCCGGCACCGGCAAGACCTACCTCGCGATGGCCAAGGCCGTCCAGGCCCTGCAGGCCAAGGAGGTCAACCGGATCATCCTGACCCGCCCGGCCGTCGAGGCGGGGGAGCGGCTGGGCTTCCTGCCCGGGACCCTCTACGAGAAGATCGACCCGTACCTGCGCCCGCTGTACGACGCGCTGCACGACATGATGGACCCGGACTCCATCCCGCGCCTGATGGCGGCCGGCACCATCGAGGTCGCCCCGCTCGCCTACATGCGCGGCCGGACCCTCAACGACGCCTTCATCATCCTCGACGAGGCCCAGAACACCTCGCCCGAGCAGATGAAGATGTTCCTCACCCGCCTCGGTTTCAACTCCCGGGTGGTGGTCACCGGCGACACCAGCCAGATCGACCTCCCGGGCGGCACCCGCAGCGGTCTCAAGGTCGTCCAGGAGATCCTGGCCGACGTGCCCGACATCCACTTCTCCGTCCTCACCAGCACCGACGTGGTCCGCCACAAGCTGGTCGGCCGGATCGTGGACGCGTACGAACGCTGGGACGCCCGGCAGGAGGCCGAGGACAACGCCCCGGCCGCCCGCAAGCCCGCCCAGCGGCGCCCGGCGAGCAAGGCCACGGCGCCCCGCGCACCCCGACAGTCCCATCGCACCGAAAGCTGAGCGAACAGCCCGTCATGTCGATCGACATCGCCAACGAGTCCGGTTGGGACGCCGACGAGGAAGCCATCCTCGACGTCGCCCGCTTCGCCCTGGAGAAGATGCGGATCCACCCGCAGTCCGAACTGTCCGTGATCCTGGTGGACGGCGCGGCGATGGAGGAGCTGCACATCCAGTGGATGGACCTCCCCGGGCCCACCGACGTGATGTCCTTCCCCATGGACGAGCTGCGCCCCGGCAAGGAGGGCGAGGAGCTGCCGCAGGGCCTGCTCGGCGACATCGTGCTCTGCCCCGAGGTCGCCGAGCAGCAGGGCAAGGCGGCCCCGTCCAAGCACTCGATGGACGAGGAGCTCCAGCTGCTCACCGTCCACGGCGTGCTGCACGTGCTCGGCTACGACCACGAGGAGCCCGAGGAGGAGGAAGAGATGTTCGCCCTCCAGAAGCGGATCCTCGACGACTGGCGGGCCGGTCGCGGGCTCGGCGGCCTCTCGCCGGCCCCCACCACCCACTGAGCGCGGAGCCCGAACCCCTGTGAGTGGTGAGAGTACGAGCTTCATCCTCGGTGCCGTCCTGCTCGTCGTGCTCGGCTGGCTGGCCGCGTGTGCCGAGGCGGGCATTTCCCGGGTCTCCCGGTTCCGGGCCGAGGAGGCCGTCCGCTCCGGGCGGCGCGGCTCGGAGCGGCTGCTGACCGTCGCCTCCGACCCGATCCGCTACCTCAACCTGGCCACCCTGATCCGGGTGGCCAGCGAGATGGCGGCGGCCGTCCTGGTCACCGTGGTGTGCGTGCGCAACGTGGCCCCGATCTGGCAGGCCGTGCTGCTCGCGTTCGGCGTGATGGTGCTGGTGTCGTTCGTCGCGGTGGGCGTCTCGCCGCGCACGATCGGGCGCCAGCACCCGCTGACCACGGCGACCGCGGCCTCCTTCGTGCTGCTGCCGCTGGCCGCCGTGCTCGGCCCGATCCCGCGGTTGCTGATCCTGCTCGGCAACGCGCTGACTCCGGGCAAGGGCTACCGCGAGGGGCCCTTCGCCTCCGAGGCGGAGCTGCGCGCCCTCGTCGACCTCGCCGAGAAGGACGACCTGATCGAGGACGAGGAGCGCCGCATGGTGCACTCGGTCTTCGAACTGGGCGACACCATCGTCCGCGAGGTCATGGTGCCGCGCACCGACCTGGTGATGATCGAGCGTCACAAGACGGTCCGGCAGGCGCTGACGCTGGCGCTGCGCTCGGGCTTCTCGCGCATCCCGGTGGTCGGCGACAACGAGGACGACGTCGTCGGCATCGTCTACCTCAAGGACCTCGTCCGGCGCACCCACATCAACCGGGAGGCCGAGTCGGAGGAGGTCGGCGCGGTGATGCGCCCGGCCGTCTTCGTCCCGGACTCCAAGCCGGCCGGGGACCTGCTGCGCGAGATGCAGCAGCGCCGCTCGCACGTGGCGATCGTGATCGACGAGTACGGCGGCACGGCCGGCCTGGTCACCATCGAGGACGTCCTGGAGGAGATCGTCGGCGAGATCACCGACGAGTACGACCGGGAGATCGCGCCGGTGGAGGACCTCGGCGACGGCTCCTACCGGATCACCGCCCGCCTCCTGGTCGAGGACCTCGGCGAACTCTTCGGCATCGAGCTGGAGGACGAGGACGTCGAGACCGTCGGCGGCCTGCTCGCCAAGCACCTCGGCCGCGTCCCGATCCCCGGCTCCGCCTGCGAGATCCCGCTGCCCGAACCCGCCGACACCGGCCTGACCGGCATCCTGCTGACCGCCGAGTCCTCCGCCGGTCGCCGCAACCGCATCGGCTCGATGGTCGCCATCCCCGTCCGCCGGGCCGAGGACCCCTCGGACGAGCAGGCCGAGTAGCCGCGAGTCGCGGCCGCGGGGCGGCGGAGCGACCATGGAGGGCATGACGCATCAACTTCGCGCGGAGTACGGCCCGCAAGGGGCGGCGGGCGGGGTCAAGGTCTGGCATGTGGTGCGGGACGGCGACCTCGCGACGGCGCTGTGCGGCCGGACCATGGCGGACGAGGCCGAGAGCCGGCCCGAGCAGGAATGGGGGACCGGGTTGCGCTGCTGTCAGCAGTGCGGCTCGCTCTACATGCACGAGGTCCCGCACATGCAGGGGAGCCATCCCTACAGCTAGGCCGGGTGCCGCCCGGCCGGCCCATGGTGGAGGTCGCCATGAAGCTGCAAGACGAACTGCCCGTCGACTCGAAGCTCGTCACCGTGTGGCGGGTCGGGGCGGGGCTCGGGGGGATCTTCCTGATCGTGTTCGGGTGCCTCGGCCTGGCCGACCACCCGGGGTTCCTCGCGACGCACGGTGACCGGATCACCGGGCTGTCGACCAACGGGGCGCTGAGCATCCTGTCCATCGTGGTGGGCGCGATCCTGGTGGTGGGGGCGGTGATCGGCGGGAACTACGCGTCGGACATCAACATGGTGGTCGGCCTGCTGTTCGTCCTGTCCGGGTTCTACGGGCTGACGGTGCTCGGCCGACCGGACGCCAACATCCTCAACTTCCGGATGTCGAACGTGCTGTTCGCGTTCGTGTTCGGGATCGTCCTGACCACGTTCGGGATGTACGGACGGGTGAGCAGCCACCTGCCGCACGACAACCCGTTCTGGCGCAGGCGCATCGAGCGGGAGGCGCCGCTGCCGTCCGGTCCGAAGACCTTCGTCAAGGTCCTCCACCCGAACCCCGGGCCGACCCATCCGGTCGGTCACTGAGGGGGCTGCTCCGGGCCCCGCGGGCCGGTCGGCGCCTATGCTCGGCGCATGAGTGACATCGTCGAGCTCGACCCCGAAGACAAGAAGATCATCACCCTGGCCCGCTCGGCCCGCGCCCGCAACGGTGTCCCCGAGGGGGCCGCGGTGCGTGACGAGACCGGGAGGACGTACGTGGCCGGGACGGTCGCGCTGGAGTCGCTGCGGCTGAGCGCGCTGCAGACGGCCGTCGCGATGGCGGTGGCCAGCGGGGCGAAGTCGCTGGAGGCGGCGGCCGTGGTGAGCGAGGCGGAGCAGCCGGCCGAGGCCGACCTGGCGGCCGTGCGGGACCTCGGCGGGGCCGGGACCCCGCTGCTGCTGGCCGGTCCGGACGGGACGCTCCGGGTGGCGGTCAAGGCCTCCTGAGGGGGGTTCTCGCGCGTTCCCGACGCGTCGGCAGCCCGGCGTAACGCTTCTGCTTTCAGCGGATAATCTCACCGGAGGGGAATCGGTGAGGGGGGCTGGGGACATGGGCACGATGGCGTTCTTCGCCGGGCTGCTGCTGTTCGTGATGGGAATGGGCAAGTGGCAGGAGACCGGCTCGCCCTGGTGGCTCGCGGGCTCACTGGCCTTCCTCCTGCTGCTGATCGTCGCCGCGCTGACCTCGCGCGGCGGGGGTTCGAAGGGCTGACCGCGCGGCCGGGTCGGCCCGCTCCCGGTGATCAGGGAGAATGGAGCGCATGAGTGCCCCTTCCTCCCCGTACCGATCCGGATTCGCGTGCTTCGTCGGCCGGCCCAACGCGGGCAAGTCGACCCTGACCAACGCCCTGGTGGGGACGAAGGTCGCGATCACCTCCGACCGTCCGCAGACCACCCGGCACACCGTGCGCGGCATCGTCCACCGCCCGGACGCCCAGCTCGTCCTGGTGGACACCCCCGGTCTGCACAAGCCCCGCACCCTGCTCGGCGAGCGCCTCAACGACCTGGTCCGCTCCACCTGGGCCGAGGTCGACGTGATCGGCTTCTGCCTGCCCGCCGACCAGAAGCTCGGCCCAGGCGACAAGTTCATCGCCAAGGAGCTCGCCGAGATCAAGAAGACCCCCAAGGTCGCCATCGTCACCAAGACCGACCTGGTGGACTCCAAGCGCCTGGCCGAGCAGCTGATCGCCGTCCATCAGCTCGGCGTCGAGCTGGGCATCGAGTGGGCCGAGATCATCCCGGTCTCGGCGGTGGGCGACAAGCAGGTGGAGCTGGTCGCCGACCTGATCACCAAGCTGCTGCCGGAGGGCATGCCGCTGTACCCGGACGGCGACCTCACCGACGAGCCCGAGCAGATCATGGTCGCCGAGCTGATCCGCGAGGCCGCCCTGGAGGGCGTGCGGGACGAGCTGCCGCACTCGCTGGCCGTCGTGGTCGAGGAGATGCTGCCGCGCGAGGGCCGTCCGGCGGACCGTCCGCTGCTGGACATCCACGCCAACGTCTACATCGAGCGGCAGAGCCAGAAGGCGATCGTCATCGGCGCCAAGGGCGCGCGGCTCAAGCACGTCGGCACGACGGCCCGCAAGCACATCGAGGCGCTGCTCGGCACGCCGGTCTTCCTCGACCTGCACGTCAAGGTGGCCAAGGACTGGCAGCGCGACCCGAAGCAGCTGCGCAAGCTCGGATTCTGACCGGCCGCAGGGCCGGGTGCCGCGCGGGGCGGGTGCCCAGGGAGTGTCCTACGCGCCCTCGCGCAGTACCAGCGACACCAGCTCGCGCTGCGAGTCGGTGAGCTTCGGGTCGGCGCAGTGGACCGTCCGGCCGTCGACGGTGATCTCGTAGTGGAAGCCGTCCGGCACCCCGTACGACGGGGCCCGCAGCCCGCCCGCGACGGCCTCGCGGGCGAGCGCGTGGACGTGCGGGGCGTCCGTACGGTCGGTGGTGTCGAGCTCCGCGCGGCGGACGATTCCCGCGAGGCCGCCGGTCCGGGTCACCTGGATACGCATGGTGTCCATGGTGCTACGTAAGGATGGGTTTTTGCCGGGCTTTTCCCGGACCGTGACCTTAAGCCCGGCTCAACCTGGTCTCAGCCGGTCCCGAACGCCCGTTCCCCGGCTCCGGGGCCGGGTGCCGGGTGCCGGGGAACGGGGTTCGGGACGCCGTCAGCCAGGGCTGACGCCCACCTGCGCCCACGCGGCCGTCACGGTGTCCGCGATCGAACTCCGGTCGGGGTAGCGGGCCTTGGCGGCGGCCACGGTGGCCCGGGCGAAGGCGGTGAAGTCGGCGTCGGCGGGCAGCCGGCGGCCGGTCAGCGCGTCGTACCAGATCCGTCCGGCGCACTCCCAGGCCGAGCCGCCGAGCGCGGTGGCCAGCAGGTAGAACGCGTGGTTGGGGATGCCGGAGTTGATGTGCACGCCGCCGTTGTCCTCGGCGGTCCGCACGTAGTCCCGCATGTGCGCGGGCTGCGGGTCCTTGCCGAGGCGCGGGTCGTCGTAGGCGGTGCCGGGCGCCTTCATCGAGCGCAGTGCGACGCCCTGCACGCCGGGGGCGAGCAGGCCGGCGCCGATCAGCCAGTCGGCGTCGGCCGCGCCCTGGCGCAGCGCGTGCTGCTTGACCAGTGCGCCGAAGACGTCGGAGACCGACTCGTTGAGCGCCCCCGGCTGGTCCCGGTACTCCAGGCCGGCGGTGAACTGGGTGACGCCGTGGGTGAGTTCGTGGCCGATGACGTCGATGCAGGCGGTGAAGTCGCCGAACACCTCGCCGTCGCCGTCGCCGAAGACCATCCGCTCGCCGTTCCAGAACGCGTTGTCGTAGTCCCGGTCGTAGTGCACCGTCGCGTCCAGGCGCAGTCCGCGGCCGTCGACGGAGCGGCGGCCGAAGGCGTCGGCGTACAGCGCGAAGGTGGCGCCGAGGCCGTCGTAGGCGTGGTCGACGGACCGGTCGGCGACCGGGGCCTGGCCCTCGGTGCGGACGGTCCGTCCGGGCAGTCGCCGACTGTGGCCGGTGTCGGCGATCACGCGGCTGAGCCCGGCGGTGCCCGGGGCGGCAGAGTCGGCGTGGGCGGCAGGGGTTCCCGGGGGAGCGGCGTGGCGGGTCGAGCGGTGGGCGGCATCGAGGAGCAGGGTGCGGGCGGCGGGCTCGTGACCGGCTTCGGCGAGGCGGCCCAGGACGTACGGCGGAACGATGGTGCACAACGGCGGCGCGGCAGTCATGTAGCCCAGAGTGAGGCCTCGATGACCGATTGTCACCGGCGCGCGCACGCGCGCAGGCGCCGGTGCCGCCGTCTCAAGGAGTGGGAAGGTTGCCCGGATCACTTCGGGGGCGCACGCGCCTCGGTTACGCTGGGGATCATCATGCGCAACGGGCTGCTTCTTCTTAGCTGCCGCGTCGAGGGCCTGTAGTCCACTGGGGCCGGCTCCCTCGCCGCGGGGATCGAGCTGTGCGCGTCATCCGGCGGTCCAACGGCGGATCGTGAGCGGCAGCAGGCCGGCCAGTCGGTGTTTTCCCCCCTTTCACAGGACCCGACCAGCCCCGCACCCACAGGAAGCCGAGAGCCGTTCCATGACCGAGCAGACCTCCGCCGCGCCCATCCCCGCCGGCCGGGCCTTCGTCGAGCGTCCCACCCCGATCACCGCCGCGAGCGTGCGCCAGCAGCCGTCCGGCATGCGCCACGGGCGTTACCTGCCGTTCGGCACGGTCGACCTGCCCGACCGCACGTGGCCGGACAAGGTGATCACCAAGGCGCCGCGCTGGCTGTCCACCGACCTGCGGGACGGCAACCAGGCGCTGATCGACCCGATGTCGCCGGCCCGCAAGCGCAAGATGTTCGACCTGCTGGTCTCGATGGGCTACAAGGAGATCGAGGTCGGCTTCCCGTCCTCCGGGGCCACCGACCACGCCTTCGTACGGTCGCTGATCGAGGAGGGGGCGATCCCCGAGGACGTCACCATCTCGGTGCTGACGCAGGCCCGCGAGGAGCTGATCGAGAAGACCGTCGAGTCGCTGGTCGGCGCCCCGCGCGCGACCGTCCACCTGTACAACGCGACCGCGCCGCTGTTCCGCCGGGTGGTGTTCCGCAACGACATGGCGGCCACCAAGGCGATCGCCACCGAGGGCACCCGGCTGGTGATGGAGTACGCGGAGAAGCTGCTGGGCGAGGACACCGTCTTCGGCTACCAGTACTCGCCGGAGATCTTCGTCGACACCGAGCTGGACTTCGCGCTGGAGGTCTGCGAGGCGGTCATGGACGTCTGGCAGCCGGGCGAGGGCCGCGAGATCATCCTGAACCTGCCGGCCACCATCGAGCGGGCCACCCCGAACGTCCAGGCCGACCAGTTCGAGTGGATGTCGCGCAACCTGTCGCGCCGCGAGTTCGTCTGTCTGTCGGTGCACCCGCACAACGACCGCGGCACCGCCGTCGCCTCCGCCGAACTGGCCTACATGGCCGGCGCGGACCGCATCGAGGGCTGCCTGTTCGGCCAGGGCGAGCGGACCGGCAACGTCGACCTGGTGACCCTGGGCATGAACCTGTTCTCGCAGGGCGTCGACCCGCAGATCGACTTCTCCGACATCGACGAGGTGCGCCGCACCGCCGAGTACTGCAACCAGATGGAGGTGCACCCGCGCCACCCGTACGCCGGCGACCTGGTCTACACCTCCTTCTCGGGCTCGCACCAGGACGCCATCAAGAAGGGCTTCGACGCCCTGGAGGCGGACGCCAAGGCGGCGGGCGTGCCGGTGGCGGAGCACACGTGGGGCGTGCCGTACCTGCCGATCGACCCGAAGGACGTCGGCCGCACCTACGAGGCGGTCATCCGGGTCAACAGCCAGTCCGGCAAGGGCGGCGTCGCGTACGTCCTGAAGAACGACCACAAGCTGGACCTGCCGCGCCGCATGCAGATCGAGTTCTCCCGGATCATCCAGGCCAAGACCGACGCCGAGGGCGGCGAGGTCACCCCGGCCGAGATCTGGCGGGTCTTCGAGGACGAGTACCTGCCGACCACGGACAACCCGTGGGGCCGGATCACGCTGAGCGGTTCGCGCACCCTGACCACGGAGGACGGCCGGGACGCGCTGATCGCCGGCGCCGTGGTGGACGGCGTGCCGGTCACCCTGACCGGTGTCGGCAACGGCCCGGTCTCCGCGTTCGCCGACGCGCTGGGCCGCATCGACGTGGACGTGCGCGTCCTGGACTACTCCGAGCACGCGCTGAGCGAGGGCGGCGACGCCCAGGCCGCCGCGTACGTCGAGTGCGCGGTGGACGGCAAGGTGCTCTGGGGCGTGGGCATCGACGGCAACACCGTGCTGGCGTCCCTGAAGGCGATGATCAGCGCCGTCAACCGGGCGCAGCGCGGGTAGTTCGTACGAGTGGCACGCACGGAGGGCCGTCCTGCGGGGCGGCCCTCGCCGTCGCCCGCCCCGACTGTGTCCTGGGCCACATTTTTTCGCTCCGGAAGGCGTTCGGGGTACTGACACCCGCCTCCGGGCGTGGCAACATCGATCCACCGGAAAGCCGGGTCGGTGGGACGGCCTCGGTGTCCGGTCGCGTGACCTGCCCATAGTTGTGCAGGCCGCCTGCCATGTCTGGGGAGTGGCGCCGTGACCAGCTTGTGGGGTGTTCGCCCGAGGTGGCGGACCGACGTTCTCGGTGACTTCTTCTGCCCGGGCTGCGGCGGGGACCGCAACTACCGCCGGCAGCACGGCCGGCGGTGGCTGCGGCTGCTGGGCACCCCGGTGCTCCCGCTCGGACCGGTGATCGGCAGTGTGCAGTGCACCGGCTGCGACGGCCGGTACGGGATCGAGAGCCTCGAACAGCCCACCTGCGTCCGGCTCGGCGGCATGCTGCGGGACGCCCAGTACACGATCGCGCTGGCTCTGCTCGCGGCCGGCGGCACCGCCCACCGCGCGGCCCGCGAGGCCGCCTGCACGGCAGTGCGCGAGGCCGGGTTCGAGGACTGCGGCGAGGCCCAGGTGCTGGCCGCGCTCGCCGCCCTGTCCGGGCTCGGCGGCGAACTCCACGACGCCCACGAGCTGGGGGCACCTCCCGGCCGGCGGCTGGGGGAGGTCGGCGGCCTCGCCGTGGAACTGCACGCGGTGCTCGAACCGCTCGCCCCGCACCTGGCCCACCAGGGCCGCGAGCGGCTGCTGCTCCAGGGCGCGGCGATCGCGCTCGCCGACGGGCGCTACCTGCCGCAGGAGCGGGAGGCGCTGGCCGCGGTCGGGCGCTGCCTGGACCTGCCCCAGACCCGGGTCTCGGCGCTGCTGGAGGCGGCCACCCGGGCACCGTACTAGACCTGCCCCGTTCCTCCGGCGCAGAACACCGAGAGCACTGCCGCCGAGCCACCACCAACCCCCACAAACGGGCCCGTCTCCCCCCTCCGGGCCCGCCGTGACCCGCACCGCACAGGTCCTCCCCCACGGCCTGGGTGCGGGCACACGGCTGCGTCCGGGTGGGCGACAATGGTGGGCAGGAGCGAGCGGAGCGAGCGAGTCATTGAACAGGTGCGAATGGGCGACTGGCCCTGCCGGGCGATGGGGGCGCCTCCCGGCCGTCAAGGCCGGGGGAGAGGCGGGCGCATGAGCTTGTTCCGGGACGACGGCGTGGTGCTGCGGGCGCAGAAGCTCGGCGAGGCCGACCGGATCATCACCCTGCTGACCCGCCAGCACGGCAAGGTGCGCGCGGTGGCGCGCGGGGTGCGCAAGACCAAGTCCAAGTTCGGTGCCCGTCTGGAACCGTTCTCGCACGTGGACGTGCAGTTCTTCAGCCGGGGGAGTGAGCTGATCGGCCGCGGGTTGCCGCTGTGCACCCAGGTCGAGACGATCGCGCCGTACGGCGGTTCGATCGTCACGGACTACGGCCGGTACACCGCCGGGACGGCGATGCTGGAGACCGCCGAGCGCTTCGCCGAGAACGAGGGCGAGCCGGCCGTCCAGCAGTACCTGCTGCTCGTGGGGGGGCTGCGCACGCTGGCGGCCGGGCTGCACGAGTCGCACCTGGTGCTGGACGCCTTCCTGCTGCGCTCGCTCGCGGTGAACGGGTACGGCGCGAGCTTCACCGACTGCGCCAAGTGCGGGCTGGACGGGCCGAACCGTTTCTTCTCGCTCCCGGCGGGCGGCGTCCTGTGCGCGGACTGCCGAGTGCCCGGATGTGCCGTACCCTCCCCTGAGACACTGGTACTGCTCGGGGCGCTGCTGTCGGGCGACTGGCAGACGGCGGATTCCTGCGAGCCTCGGTACTGGCGGGAGGGCAGCGGCCTCGTCGCGGCCTATCTGCAGTGGCACCTGGAGCGGGGAATCCGCTCGATGAGATACGTGGAGAAGTGAGCACATGGCAGCGCGACGGCTCTTCGGCGGCGGCAAGCAGAGGGAGTACCTCCCCCCGACCCCGCACCCCAGCGGCGCCCGGCCCCCGAAGATCCCCGGCGAGCTGGTGCCCAACCACGTCGCCATCGTGATGGACGGCAACGGCCGCTGGGCCAAGGAGCGCGGGCTGCCGCGCACCGAGGGCCACAAGGTCGGCGAGGCGGTCGTGCTGGACGTGCTCAGGGGCGCGATCGAGCTCGGCGTGAAGAACATCTCGCTGTACGCCTTCTCCACCGAGAACTGGAAGCGCTCGCCCGACGAGGTGAAGTTCCTGATGAACTTCAACCGGGACGTCATCCACCGCCGCCGCGACGAGATGGACGCGATGGGCGTGCGGGTGCGCTGGGCCGGCCGGATGCCCAAGCTGTGGAAGAGCGTCGTCCAGGAGCTCAAGGTCGCCGAGGAGCAGACCAAGGACAACGACGCCGTCACGCTCTACATGTGCGTCAACTACGGCGGCCGGGCCGAGCTGGCGGACGCGGCGCAGGCCATCGCGGCCGACGTCGCGGCCGGCAAGCTCGACCCGAAGAAGGTCGGCGAGAAGACCATCGCCAAGTACCTGTACCACCCTGACATGCCGGACGTGGACCTGTTCCTGCGCCCCAGCGGTGAGCAGCGCACCTCCAACTTCCTGCTCTGGCAGTCCGCTTACGCCGAGTTCGTGTTCCAGGACGTGCTCTGGCCGGACTTCGACCGCCGCGACCTGTGGCGCGCCTGCGAGCAGTACGCGATGCGCGACCGGCGCTTCGGCGGGGCCATCCCGAACGAGGTGTCCGCGCAGGGAGTCCCCGCGCAGCGCTGAGAACGTGCGGAAGGGCCCGTGGGATTCGTTCCCACGGGCCCTTCCGTCGTTCCGTCAGGCGTGTGAGGCCCGTCAGGCCTTCTTGGCGCACTCCGCGCAGGTACCGAAGATCTCCAGTGTGTGCGCGATGTCGCTGAACCCGTGCTCCGAGGCGACGGAGTTGGCCCACCGCTCCACCGCCGGGCCCTCGACCTCGACGGTCGCGCCGCAGTGCCGGCAGACCAGGTGGTGGTGGTGTCCGCTGCTGCAGCGCCGGTACACCGCCTCGCCGTCGGCGGTGCGCAGCACGTCGACCTCGCCGGCGTCGGCGAGGGACTGGAGAGTGCGGTAGACCGTGGTCAGCCCGACGGAGTCTCCGCGGTGCTTGAGCATGTCGTGGAGCTCCTGCGCGCTGCGAAAGTCCTCGATCTCGTCCAGGGCCGCCGAGACGGCGGCACGCTGCCGGGTCGATCGGGCTCGCGGCGACGGGCCGGCGGTGGTCACCGTGGGTCCTCCTGGGGTGGTGGGCGTCTCGCACCTCATTGTGCCAGCCCCGCCCGTCCCTCCGGCGTGCCCGCGTCAGAGGTGTTCGAAGAAGCCCGTCCGGGCAGTTGGACGTCGCACTCGCGCGGCCCCGGGTCGGCGCCGGCCCGGTGGCGCCGTCGGGCCAGCGGCGCGGCGATCGCGCTGAACACCGCGAAGACCGCGATGGCGAGCAGCACGATGGCCGGGCCGGAGGGCACGTCGAGGTGGTAGGAGCCGGTGACGCCGGCCAGCGAGACGACCACGCCGAGCGCGATCGAGGCCGCCTGGGTGGCGGCGAAGGAACGGGTGAGCTGCTGGGCGGCCACCACCGGGACCACCATCAGGGCGCTGACCAGCAGCAGGCCGACGACCCGCATGGCGACGGTGACGGTGACCGCGGCCATGACCGCGAGCAGCAGGTTGAGCGTGCGCACCGGCAGGCCGGTGACGCGGGCGAAGTCCTCGTCCTGGCAGATGGCGAAGAGCTGGCGGCGCAGGCCGACGGTGACGGCGATGACCACCGCGCCGAGCGCGGCGATCGCGGCGAGGTCCGCGGGGGCGACGGTGAGGATGGAGCCCCACAGGTAGCTCTCCAGCGAGCCGGCCCCGGCCTGGGCGGAGAGCGAGACGAGCAGCTTGCCGCAGGCCATGCCGCCGTAGAAGAGCATCGCGAGGGCGATGTCGCCGCGCTGGTTGCCGCGCGAGCGGACGAGCTCCATGGTGACGGCGCCGAGCACGCAGACCAGGACGGCCATCCAGACCGGGCTGGTCTGGAAGATGAAGCCGAGTCCGACGCCGGTCATCGCGACGTGGCCCATGCCGTCGCCCATCAGGGCCTGGCGGCGCTGCACCAGGTAGATGCCGACGGCGGGGGCGGTGATCCCGACCAGCACGGCGGCGAGCAGGGCGCGCTGCATGAAGTCGTAGGACAGCATCTCGGTCATGCGAGCAGCCTCGGCGGGGTGTGGTCGGCGTGCGGGTGGACGTGGTCGTGGCCGGGCAGGGCGTGCAGGCCGGTGTTGGGCACGGGCGGGCCGTCGTGCGCGACACAGCCGTCCCGGAGCACCACGGCGCGGTCGATCAGCGGCTCCAGCGGCCCGAGTTCGTGCAGGACGAGGAGCACGGAGGCGCCGCGGGCGACCTCGGCGCGCAGGGTGTCGGCGAGCACCTGCTGGCTGGCGGCGTCGACGCCGGCCATCGGCTCGTCCATGATCAGCAGGTCGGGGGAGCCGACCAGGGCGCGGGCGATGAGCACGCGCTGCTGCTGGCCGCCGGAGAGGTCGGCGACGCCGTCCCCGGCCCGGTCGAGCATGCCGACGGCGGCGAGCGCGCGGTCCACGGCGTCCCGGTCCCTGCGGCGGAACGGCAGCAGGCGGTGCTGCGGGAGCCGTCCGGTGGAGACGACCTCGCGCACTGTCGCCGGGACGCCGGACGCGGCGGTGGTGCGCTGCGGGACGTACCCGATCCGGTGCCAGGCGCGGAACTTGGCGAAGGGGACGCCGAACAGCTCCAGCGTGCCCTGTTCCAGCGGGACGGAGCCGATCACGGTCTTGACGGTGGTCGACTTGCCGGAGCCGTTCGCGCCGAGCAGGGCGACGACCTCGCCGGGCTCGACCGTGAGGTCGATCCCGCGCAGCACCGGCCGGCCGCCGCGCGAGGCGACGGCGCTGCGGACGCGGACGGCCGGGGGTATCGGGTGGTTCATCGGGGGTCCCGTCAGCTGGCGGTGGGCGCGGGGGTCGGGGCGGCGGGGGCCGGGGCGTCCGTCGCCGGGGCGGTGCCGGTCGGGGCGTCGGCGGGAGCTGCGGCCGGGGCGCCCAGCGCGGCCTGGAGGTTGGCCAGGTTCTGCCGCATCACGCTCAGGTAGTCGTCCTTGGCCGGGTCCTTGACGCCCTCCAGCGGGTCCAGGACGGCGGTCTTGAGGCCGATGTCCTTGGCGACGGTGTCGGCGAGCTTGGGGCTGACCAGGGTCTCGAAGAAGATCGTGGTGACGCCGTTGTCCTTGGCGGCCTTCTGCACCTCGGCGAGGCGGGCCGGGGTGGGCTCGGACTCCGGGTCGACGCCGTTGATGGCGACCTGGGTGAGGCCGTAGTGGTCGGCGAGGTAGCCGAAGGCGGCGTGGCTGGTGACGAAGGTCCTGGTCCTGGCGTCCTTCAGCCCGGTCTGGAACTCCACGTCCAGGGCGCCGAGCCGGTTGACGAGGTCGTCGGTGTTCTTCCGGTAGTCGTCCGCGTGGGCCGGGTCGGCCTTGGCGAACGAGTCGCCGACGCTCTTGGCGATCGCCGCGTAGCGGGCCGGGTCGAGCCAGATGTGGGGGTCGCCGGCCGGGCCGTCGTGCTTGTGGCCGTCGCCCGCGGCGGCGTCCTCGTCGAGGTGGTGGTCGACCAGCGGGCTGGCGGCGGTGGCGTCGATCTTCGCCTTCGCGGAGGACTGGCCGACGGCCTGGTCGACGGTCGGCTGCAGGCCCTTGAGGTAGAGGATCGCGTCGGCCTTCTGGACGCTCGCGACCTGCTTGGCGGTGAGCTCCAGGTCGTGCGGTTCGACGCCCGGGGCGGTGAGGTCGGTGACCGCGACGTGGCCCTTGCCGATCTGCTGGGCGAGGAACTCCATCGGGTAGAACGAGGCGACGACGTTCAGCTTGCCGTCCGCGTCCTTGGCGCTGCTGCTGCCGCCGCACGCGGTGAGCGTGAGCGCGGCGGCGATCGTGGTGGCGGCCAGGGCTATGGAGGTGCGAGCGTGTCGTCGGATCATCATGACAATCATTCTCATCTTCATTGGAAACGATTGTCAACTCACTCGGGCGGGTGAACGGCGGGTGACCGGCCCGGGTGGCGCGACGGGGATCGATGGGGTCGGCCCGACGGTACCGATTTGAACCCCGTACCCATGGGGCCGGTAATCTGGGGCATTCGGGTGCGAGCAACCAGCCGTGCCCTGACCGTGCCTTACGTACTGAAGAGAGCACTGTGGCCGCCGACAAGATCGACACGATCGTCAGCCTGAGCAAGCGCCGTGGCTTCGTCTACCCCTGCAGCGAGATCTACGGCGGTACGCGTGCCGCCTGGGACTACGGGCCGCTGGGCGTCGAGCTCAAGGAGAACATCAAGCGCCAGTGGTGGCGCACGATGGTGCAGGCCCGTGAGGACGTCGTCGGACTGGACTCGTCGGTGATCCTCGCCCGTGAGGTGTGGGAGGCCTCCGGCCACGTCGCCACCTTCAACGACCCGCTGACCGAGTGCCTCTCCTGCCACAAGCGCCACCGGGCCGACCACCTGGAGGAGAAGTACGAGGCCAAGCACGGCTTCCCGCCGCCGAACGGCCTCAAGGACGTCAACTGCCCCGACTGCGGCACCAAGGGCCAGTTCACCGAGCCCAAGGACTTCTCGGGCATGCTGAAGACCCACCTCGGCGTCACCGAGGAGGCCAGCGGCCTGGCCTTCCTGCGCCCCGAGACCGCCCAGGGCATCTTCACCAACTTCAAGGCCGTCCAGACCACGTCGCGCAAGAAGCCGCCGTTCGGTATCGCCCAGACCGGCAAGAGCTTCCGCAACGAGATCACCCCCGGCAACTTCATCTTCCGCACCCGCGAGTTCGAGCAGATGGAGATGGAGTTCTTCGTCAAGCCGGGCGAGGACGAGCAGTGGCACGAGTACTGGCTCCAGCAGCGCTGGGACTGGTACGTCGGCCTCGGCCTGCGCACCGAGAACATGCGCTTCTTCGAGCACCCGAAGGAGAAGCTCTCCCACTACGCCAAGCGCACGGTGGACATCGAGTACCGCTTCAACTTCGGCGGCAGCGAGTTCTCCGAGCTGGAGGGCGTCGCCAACCGCACCGACTACGACCTGCGGGTGCACAGCGAGGCCTCCGGCCAGGACCTCAAGTACTTCGACCAGGAGAGCGGCGAGCGGTACTTCCCGTACGTCATCGAGCCGGCGGCCGGCCTCAACCGCGCCATGCTGGCCTTCCTGATCGACGCCTACTTCGAGGACGAGGCGCCCAACGCCAAGGGCGTCCTGGAGAAGCGCGTCGGCATGCGGCTCGACCCGCGCCTGGCCCCGGTCAAGGTCGCCGTCCTGCCGCTGTCGCGCAACGCCGAGCTGTCCCCGAAGGCCCGCGGCCTCGCCGCCGACCTGCGCACCGCGTGGAACGTCGAGTTCGACGACGCCGGCGCCATCGGCAAGCGCTACCGCCGCCAGGACGAGATCGGCACGCCGTTCTGCGTCACCGTCGACTTCGACACCCTCGAGGACAACGCGGTGACCGTGCGCGAGCGCGACACCATGGCGCAGGAGCGCGTCTCGCTCGACCAGGTCAAGTCGTACCTGGCCGCCCGCCTGATCGGCTGCTGAGGCCGCTCGCTCTCCGGGGAGCCCCCGTTCGTCCTGCGGGACGGGCGGGGGCTCCCTCGCTTGCGGGCATCGCGGGCTACCGCCGGCCCCGGCGGGAGCGGGCGGGCGCGGCGGGTTCGGTGGGCAGGCCGGCCGCACGGAGCGCGGCCAGGGTCGCGCGGTGCCTGGCCGCGTCGGCGCGCAGGGCGGCGAGGAGCAGGTCGTAGAGGTCGCGGTGGTGGTCCAGCGAGGCCGCCAGCCGGACGAGTTCGACGGGCGGGCGGAGCGCGGCGAGCTCGTGCAGCAGCACGGCGGGCAGGGGCGCCGGGAGGTCCGTCGCGAGGGCCGCGAGGTCGGCCGTCGGGCGGCCGGCGGCCTGGCGCAGCAGCGTTCGGACGTCGTCGTGGCGGCCCGCCTGCTGGAGGCCGGCGGCGAGGACGGTCAGCTCGGGCGTCGGGGCGGAGCCCCACTCCCACAGGAGCGTGGCCCCGTCGGCGGGTTGGCCGGCGCGCTCCAGGGCGGCGAGGAGGGCGGGCAGGGCGGTGGCCGGGTAGCCCCAGAAGGCGTGGAACAGTTCGGCCGCCTCGTCGGCGAGCCCCGCCTCGCGCAGTTCGGCGAGCACCGCGACGGCGTGCTCGGGGGCCGTGTGCGCGGCGCTGCGGGCGAGTTGGCGGGAGGCCTCGCCCGGGCCTCTTCGGGCCAGGAGGCCGGCGAGCTGGGTCGTCTCGTCCGGGGTGAGCCGGGCGGCGGCCTGGGCCAGCAGGTCGGCCACCTCGGTGCGGGCGCCGCTGCGGTGGAGCGTGGTCACCCGTCCCGCCAGTGCCCCGATGTCGGGGCGCAGCGGCGGCGGCTCCGGGGTGGCGAACCGCGGCGCCTGCGCCGGGTGCTGCCGCAGGTCGTGCTCCAACTGCTGGAGCTGGTCGCTCAGTTGGATGCACCGGGCGCCGAGCCCCTCGCGTAGCGTGCGCGCCTGGGCGAGCTGGCGCACGAGCTCCCCGTCCGGCCGCTGCCGGTCCGGGGAGGCCTGTATCGCCTCGGTGAGCCGCCGCTCGCGCTGCCCGGCGTACCGGCTGGCGCGGAGTAACTCGTCCAGCTCCGCGCGCAGTTCGTGAGCCTGCAGTTCGCTTTCTTGCGCGCTCGACCGCATGCGCATGATCGCCCCACCCTGTCCATCTGGTCCCTGACTGCGAGACATCCTGGTGTCGGAATGTGGCGGGGTGGTTACGGGGGCACGTCCAGCTGTCTCCGGCTGGTGTCAAGGAGTGCGCAGACGGCGGTCGTTGCGAAAAGTGCGCCGGTCGCGCTCCGGAGCGGGCGACCGGCCACGGGCGGCGAGGAGGGTGACCGGCCTCAGGCGGTGAGGCGGGCGCGGGCCTCCATGAGGGCGAAGCCGAGGAGGTTCTCCCCGCGCCACTCGGCCGGGTGTTCCGCGCGCTCGTCGTCGGCGGCGAGGCCGATGCCCCAGACGCGGTCGACCGGGCTGGCCTCGACGAGCACGCGGTTCGCGGTGCCGAGCAGGTAGGTGCGCAGGGCCTCGTCCTGGCCGAACTTCGCGACGTTGCCCGCCACGACGAGCTCGAAGCGCCCGGCCGTCCAGGTGGCCTCGTCGAAGTCCGCGACCAGCCGGCCGA
The DNA here is from genome assembly GCF_040650235.1 of Kitasatospora sp. NPDC048722. Lineage (NCBI taxonomy): Bacteria > Bacillati > Actinomycetota > Actinomycetes > Kitasatosporales > Streptomycetaceae > Kitasatospora > Kitasatospora sp. NPDC048722. The sequence continues at coordinate 60,869 of NZ_JBEZGX010000037.1, read as the reverse complement.
GCTTCTTGGCCTCGGCGGGCGTGCGGGCCGCCAGGATGCGCCGCTCGATCGCGGCGTCCCCGAACATGCGGGCCTTGCCGGCCATCATCCAGTGCTCGGCGCTCGCGTACTCCACGCCGTCCACGGTGAACCGGCACGGCCACCACTGGCTCAGTGCGCCCTGCCCGATCGTGCCGTCCTGCCGGGCCCGGTGTCCCCAGAACATCAGCCACTTCGGCCGGGCGCCGGCGTCGACGAGTGCCGCCAGCTCCGTCCGGTCGCGGGTGTCGGCCGGGTTCCCCACGCGCTCGTCACTCATATCGTCATTCTGACATGAAGTCCCGGAGGTGGCGCAACCGCATTTCGATCGGACCCGGAGCGGCCGCGCGGGGGAAGGCTGACGGGACGTCACCAAGGGGCCGCCGCTTGGGCTGTTGAAAGCTCCAACTAGCATGCGCCGCATGGGACCACTACAGCCAGACCCAGCTGAACTCGTCGTCGGCCTCGTCTGCTTCTTCCTGATATTCGGCGTTCTCGGTGCGGTGGTGCTGCCGCGCGCCGAGAAGAACCTCGCCGCCCGTGCGGACGCCATCGAGGGCGGGGCCGAGCGGGCGGAGGCCGCGCAGGCGCAGGCGCGGGCCGTCTACGACCAGCTCCAGGCCGAGCTCAGCGCGGCCCGGCACGAGGCCGCGGAGATCCGGCAGGGCGCCGCCGAGGAGGGCGCGGCCCTGATCGCGGCCGTGCGCGCCGAGGGCCAGGCGCAGCGCGACAGCCTCCTCGCGGCGGCCAAGGTGCAGCTGGAGGCCGACCGCGTGCTCGCGGAGGCCGCGCTCAAGGAGGACGTCATCGCCGTCGCCGTCGACCTGGCGGGCCGCGTGGTGGGCGAGCCGCTGGGCGACCTGCCGCGCACGCGCGCGATCGCCGACGAGTTCTTCGCCGAACTGGACGCCGAGCCGGCCGCCACCGCCTGAGCCCGCGCCTGACTCCCCGAGGGCCCGGATCCCCGCGATCCGGGCCCTCGGCCGCTCCCGGACGTGCGGACGGCGCGGGCCCCGCCACCTGTGTGTACCGGTGGCGGGGCCCGCGCCGTCCGGCGTGACCCGGGGGCTCAGCCGATGGAGCGGGGGAGCCGGGTGGTCAGGTACAGGATGGTGAACGAGCCCAGGAGCTGGATCCCGAGGCACAGGGCGAGCGCCCGGTCCATGCCCAGGGAGGGCGCGAGGGACAGGTAGAGCGTGCCGAGGGTCGCGACGCCGAGGGCCAGGCTGGCCTGCTGGCCGGTGGCGAGGACGCCGCTGCCGACGCCGGCCCGGGCGGCGGGCACCTTGGAGAGGACGACCCGGAAGAGCGGGGTGCCGATCAGGCCCTGGCCGATCCCGGCGAGCGCGACCCCGGGCGCCATCCGCAGCGGCGAGAAGTCGGCCCAGTCGGCGAGGACGGTGACGGCCAGGGTGGCGAGGCCGAGGGCCTGGACGACGGCGCCGGCGGTGAGCACCCGGCTGCCGTACCGGCCGATCAGGCGCGGGCCGGAGAGCGAGGCGGTGAAGTAGCCGACGGCCATCGGGACGAGCGCCCAGCCGGACGCGACCGGGCCGAGCTCCAGTCCCTGCTGCAGGGCGACGGCGATGACGAACATGAAGCCGCCGAAGCCCGCGAAGTAGGGCAGCGCGATGCCGAGGCCGCGGCGCATCTCGGGGATGCGCAGCAGGGTCGGCGGCACGAGCGGGGTGTCCCCGCGGCGCTCGGCGCGGAACTCGACCAGGGCGAACGCGCCGGCGAAGACCGGGAACAGGCCCAGCAGCACCCAGGACCACACCGGCCAGCCGGCCGCCCGGCCCTCCATCAGCGGGACGAGCAGGGACAGCAGGGTCGCGGTGAGCAGGACCGTGCCGGGCACGTCGACCCGGGCGGCCTGCGTGGCGCGGCTCTCCGGGACGTAGCGGACGGCGAGGACCATCGCGAGCAGTGCGAACGGGACGTTCAGCAGGAAGACGGAGCGCCAGCCGGTGCCGAAGACGTCCGCCGCGATCAGCATGCCGCCGAGCACCTGCCCGATGACGACCGAGATGCCGCCGACGGCGCCGTAGACGCTGAGCGCGCGCCCGCGCCGGGCGCCGTCGGTCGCGGCGGTGATGGTGCCGAGCACCTGCGGGATCAGCAGCGCGGCCGAGGCGCCCTGGGCGGCGCGGGCGGCGACCAGGGACCACGCGCCGGGGGCGAGGCCGCAGGCGAGTGAGGTGAGGGCGAAGGCGGCGGCGCCCGCGACGAACAGCCGGCGGCGGCCGAAGATGTCGCCGAGCCGCCCGCCGAGCACCAGCAGGACGGCGAAGGCGATGCCGTAGCCGGCGGCGACGAGCTCCAGGACGGCGGGCCCGGCCGCGAGGTCGTGGTCGATGGTGGGCAGGGCCACGTTGACGATGAAGAAGTCCAGCATCGGCAGGAAGGCGCCGAGCAGGACGGTGATCAGACCAGCGGTGCCGAGGGACGGGGTGCGGGGAGCGGTTGCCGCGGTGCCGGGGGTGGTGGCGGTGCGGACGGGAGCGGGAGCGACGGCGAGTTGTTGGGTCACGGGTCATACGATCCGCCCGGCCGTAGCCTGGTACCAGAGTGTGGTTATCCAGGTATAGGAAGTACCTGGCAACAGGATCCGCGGTGTCGCATCCTAGAACACATGAGCCTGACGACCGCCGCCGCGCAAGCGCCCACCGCGGGGGCCTCCTCCGTGCGCACCCGGACGGCGACCCCCGCGGACGCCCGCCGCCACGACCTCGCCGCCTTCCTCCGCAGCCGCCGCGAGCGCCTCGCGCCCGAGCAGGTCGGCCTGCCGCCCACCGGCCGCCGCCGCACGCCGGGGCTGCGCCGCGAGGAGGTCGCGCAGCTCGCCGCCGTCGGCGTCACCTGGTACACGTGGCTGGAGCAGGGCCGGGACATCCAGGTGTCCGCCCAGGTGCTGGACGCCGTCTCCCGCGCGCTGTTGCTGGACCCGAGTGAGCGCGCGCACCTGTTCACGCTGGCCGGCGCGGAGGATCCGGCGCCGGTGTTCGAGTGCCCGTCGGTGACACCGAGCGTGCGCCTGGTGCTGGAGCAGATGTCGCCCTACCCGGCCGGGGTGGTCAACACCCGCTACGACATCCTCGCGTACAACGCCCAGTACACCGCCATCGTCGGCGACCTCGACGCGCTGCCCCCCGAGGACCGCAACCTCATGTGGCTGGCGTTCACGCCCTCGCGCTTCCGCGAGGTGCTCGTCGACTACGAGACCGAGCGCGACGTGATCGTGGCCCGCTTCCGCGCGGCAATGGCCGACCACGGTGCGGACCCGGGGTGGAAGTCGCTGGTCACGCGCCTGCAGAAGGCCTCGCCCGACTTCGAGGCCGCCTGGCGGCGGCACGACGTGGCCAGGCCGGGCAACGGCGTCAAGCGGTTCCTGGTGCCCGGCGTCGGGATGCTCTACTGCGAGTACACCAACTTCTGGCTGGGCCCCCGGCTGGGCTCGCGCATGATCACCTACACTCCGCGCGACGAGCGGACCCGCGAGCTGATGAACCTCCTGCCGAACAAGCTCTAACGGGCCGCGGCCCGCCGCCCGAGCAGCAGGCACACGGCGGCGAGCGGCAGTTCGACGCAGCCCGCCATGACCAGCGCCGCGAGCACCGCGTGGCCGGGCCCGGCGAAGGCCACGTCCACCAGCGCGTCCCCGGCGAGCAGCAGCGCGACCGCCCCGCCCGCCCAGCGGGCGGCGGCGCTGCGCCGGCGCACGGCCGCGTCGAGCGTGAGCAGGGCGGCGAACTCCAGCAGGTCCAGGACGACCCACGGCGTCTCGTGGCAGACCGCGAGCACCGCGAGCCACGGCAGCAGCGCGGCGGCGGCCAGCGCGGGCAGCCGCTCGAAGCGGGCCGGCCGCACCAGGCGGTCGAGCCGGTCCAGCGCGCCGGGGCGGATGGACGGGAAGAACGGGCCGGCGGCCGGGCGCCCGGCCAGGACCGCGGTGCTCACGCCGCACCCCCGACGGCCGCCGGGACCCGCACCCGCTCCAGCGCCAGCCGCTCGACCGGACCCGCCGCCGGATGCGAGACGACGACCGCGGTGAACCGCCCCTCGGCCCAGGCGAGCCAGAACTGCCCGGCCACCGCGACGACTTCACCCGCCACGGCGGCCCGCGGCCCGCGCAGCCACCCGCCGCCGGTGAACACCACCGCCGGCACCGCACCGCCGGCCGCCAGCCGCCCCCACGCGAGCACGCGGGACACCCGGCCGCCCGCCGCCGTCCGCCGCGCCCCGCGCAGCAGCTGCGGCGTGAGCCGGGCGGCGACCAGGACGTCGGCCAGCTCACCGTGCTCGTACACCTCCAGCGCGGCCCGGCCGCGGCCGGCGCGCACGCTGCGCACCGACCAGGGCCCGGGCCCGGCCGGCAGCGTCCCCTCCGGCTCCGGCGCATGGCGGAGCGCGTCCCCGGGAACACCCCCGTGGTCCCCGGGGACGGGCCGCCCGTGCGGCGGAGTGGCGGAGTGCGATGCGGTGCTCGTCATGCCCCCAAGCCTTCCGCCGGGACCACCCCGCTGTCGGTAGTGCCCTACCCCGAACCCGGGGTGTACCTAGCTACACCCCGGTTCTGCACACCCCTTCATGGCACCCGGTGATCATGGGCCTCTACGCTGTCGGTCATGCCCTCCACCACGCTGCGCCGAGCGCTCGTCAGGAGCCTGCGAAGGCCTCCGTGGTCGGCGGCGGCCTGGCGGGACGCCCGCCTCATAGCCGCCGGGATCCCGCTGGCCGCACCGGTCTGGCTGGCCGTCACCGAGCCGACGCTGCTGTTCCCGGTCACGGCCCTGGTCGTGGTCCTCGCCCGCCCGCTCACCGCCGCCCAGCGCGGCCGGCTGCGCGCCCTCGCCGGGGTGGACGTGCCGCCCCCGCCCGGCGCGACCCGCCGGGGCCGCCCGCTGACCTACCTGAGCACCGGGGTGAACTGGCGTCAGATCGGCTACCACCTGCTCGTCGGCCCGCTCCTGGCGCTCGCCTCGCTGTGCGTCGTCTGGTGCTGGGGCGCCGGCCTGGTGCTGGCCACCCTGTACGGCTGGGTGTGGATGATGCCGGTCGACACCCCGCTGCGCTGGGAACTGGCCGGGATCGACGTGGCGCTCACCGTCGCCGGCGTGCTGCTGCTGGCCGTGGCGCCCTGGCTGGCCGCGCTGGTGGCCTGGTTGGAGACCGGCGCCGCGCAGAAGCTGCTCGGCCCGAACCGGGCGCAGGCGCTGGAGCGCCGCGTCGAGGAGATCGCCGAGAGCCGGGCCGGCCTGGTCGACGCGGTCGACGCCGAGCGCCGCCGGATCGAGCGCGACCTGCACGACGGCGCCCAGCAGCGCCTCACCTCCCTCGCGATGAACCTCGGCCTGGCCCGGCGCACCCTCAGGGACGTCCCGCCGGACGCCATGGCGGTGATCGTCGCCGCGCACGAGGAGGCGCAGGCGGCCATCGACGAACTGCGCGACCTGGTCCGCGGCCTGCACCCGGCCGTCCTGGAGGACCGCGGCCTGGACGCGGCGCTGTCCGGCATCGCCGCCCGGGCCCCGCTGCCGGTGCGCCTGGACGTCGAACTGGCCGAGCGGATCGCCCCGACGGTCGAGGCGGTCGCCTACTTCACCGTCTCCGAGGCGCTCACCAACGTGGCCAAGCACGCCCGCGCCACGAGCGTCGACGTGTCGGTGCGGACGGCCGGGGGCAGGCTGCGCCTGGTCGTCAGCGACGACGGCGTCGGCGGCGCCGATCCGACGCGGGGCAGCGGGCTCACCGGTCTGCGCCAGCGCGCCGCCTCCGTCGACGGCACGCTGTCCGTTCTCAGCCCCCTCGGGGGCCCCACCACACTCACCGTGGAGTTGCCGTGCGCGCTGTGATCGCCGAGGACTCGGTCCTGCTGAGGGTCGGGCTGGTCAAGCTGCTGGAGGCGGTGAGCTTCGAGGTCGTGGCCGAGGTCGGCGATGCCGAAGCCCTGCTGGTCGCCGTCGAGGAGCACCGCCCCGACGTCGTGGTCGCGGACGTCCGGATGCCGCCGGGCTTCCACGACGAGGGCGTGAAGGCCGCGATGGTCATCCGCCGGCAGTGGCCGCAGGTGGCCGTCCTGCTGCTCTCCCAGTACGTGGAGGAGCGCTACGCCGCCGACCTGCTGTCCACCAACACCAGCGGCGTCGGGTACCTGCTCAAGCAGCGGGTGGCCAACGTGGACGACTTCCTCGACGCGCTCCAGCGGGTCGCCGCGGGCGGCACCGCGCTGGACCCGGAGGTCGTCGCCCAGCTGCTGGTGCGCCGCCACCGGGACCCGTTGGAGAAGCTGACCCCGCGCGAGCGCGACGTCCTCGCCCTGATGGCGGAGGGCCGCTCCAACGCCGCGATCGCCGCGTCCCTGGTGGTCAGCGACAGCGCGGTGGCCAAGCACATCAACTCGATCTTCACCAAGCTCGACCTCCCGCCGGCCGACGACAGCCACCGCCGGGTGATGGCCGTGCTGCGCTTCCTGGAGGTCGGCTAGCCATGGCGGACGCTACGGGGGAGGCCAGGCCAGGGGCGGCGGACCGGGCGCTCGGGAGGGCGAAGGCCTGGCGGATCACCGGCTCGCTCGCCGTCGCGTTCGTGACGATCATGGGCGCCTCGCAGACCTGGGGCCTGGTGGCGCGCCAGCAGACGACGGCGGAGCGGACGTACGACCACGCCGTCCGCAAGCTCCAGCTGGCTGCGGGCAGTGCGTCCGTGCAGGTCAGGGCGGGCAAGGAGGGCCGGGTCGTGATCCGCAAGAACCTGGACTACACGTTCCGCGCGCCGCAGGTCTCGACCGAGGTCGAGGGCGACGTCCTGGTCGTCGCGGTGTCCTGCCGACAGCCGCTGCCCTTCTTCGGCTGCGGTGCCGAGATCGAGCTGGAAGTGCCGAGCGGCACCGAGGTCGCGGGCTCGGTGGACTCGGGCAGCGTCGACGTGGCGGACCTGGGCGGCGAGGTCAGGCTGGAGGCGACCTCCGGGGCGCTGAACCTGCACCGCCTCTCCGGCGAGGTCCACACCCGGACCACCTCGGGCATGGTGCAGGGTACGGAGCTCACCTCGGCCCGGGTGGAGGCGAGCAGCACCTCGGGCTCCGTGGAGCTGGACTTCGTCAGGGCCCCGCACGCCGTGGACGTGAGCACCACCTCCGGTTCGGCGACGGTGACGCTCCCGAAGGGCAGCCGGTACGCCTTCAGCGGGCAGGTCGGCTCGGGCAGCCGCAGCGTCGACCCGAAGCTGCCCGACGCCTCCAGCCCGGACAGCCTCCGGGCCTCGGTCGTGTCGGGCTCGTTGCGGATCGGCTACCGCGACGACGGCCGAAGCGGGTGAGCCGAGTGGGGGACAATGGAGAGTCCCGTCCCCTGCTCCCGAGGTCAGCCGCGCATGACAGCCACGCCCGCACCCACCGCGACCAGCTCTGAGTTCGCGCCGTTGGACATCGGCCCGATCCAGGTGTGGCCGCCCGTCGTGCTGGCGCCGATGGCCGGCATCACCAACGCCCCGTTCCGCACCCTGTGCCGGGAGCAGAGCGGCGGCAAGGGCCTGTACGTCTCGGAGATGATCACCACCCGGGCGCTGGTCGAGCGCAATGCCAAGACCATGCAGCTGATCAAGTTCGACCCGAGCGAGAAGCCGCGCTCGATCCAGCTGTACGGCGTGGACCCGGTGACGGTCGGCAAGGCCGCCCGGATGATCTCGGACGAGGGCCTGGCCGACCACATCGACCTCAACTTCGGCTGCCCCGTCCCCAAGGTGACCCGCAAGGGCGGCGGCTCGGCGCTGCCGTACAAGCGCAACCTGCTGCGCGAGATCCTGCGCGAGGCCGTCGCCAACGCGGGCGGCCTGCCGGTGACCATGAAGATGCGCAAGGGCATCGACGACGACCACCTCACGTACCTGGACGCCGGCCGGATCGGCGCCGAGGAGGGCGTGGCCGCGATCGCCCTGCACGGGCGCACCGCCGCCCAGCACTACGGCGGGACGGCCGACTGGTCGGCGATCGCCCGGCTGCGCGAGTCCGTGCCGGCGCACGTCCCGGTGCTGGGCAACGGCGACATCTGGTCGGCGGACGACGCGCTGCGGATGATGCGCGAGACCGGCTGCGACGGCGTCGTGGTGGGCCGCGGCTGCCTGGGCCGTCCGTGGCTGTTCCGCGACCTCGTCTCGATCTTCGAGGGCGACGTCGACTACGCCCGCCCGGACTTCGCCTACGTCGCCGCGGCGATGGTCCGGCACGCGCAGCTGCTCGGCGAGTGGCTGGGCGACGAGGCACGCGGAGTGATCGACTTCCGTAAGCACGTCGCCTGGTACACCAAGGGCTTCTCGGTCGGTTCCGAGCTGCGGGTGCGGCTGGCCAACTCGTCGTCGCTGGCCGAACTGGCCGAAACCCTGGCCCTGGTGGAGCAGTCCCAGCCCTGGCCGGCCGGTGCCGACGGCCCGCGCGGACGGACCGCCGGCAACAACCGCGTGGTCCTGCCCGAGGGCTGGTTGGACGATCCGTATGACTGCGCCCGGCCGGGCGAGGACGCCGAATCGGACACCTCTGGCGGGTGATCTGTCCGGAGCGTCGAAATGACCCCTCATGGCGGGTCCGACGCCCTGGCCCAGCCCTCTTGTCCAATCTGGACAGGAGGGCTCCCTTTCGGCAGTGGATCATGACTCAGCGAGCACGATTCTGGACGGAGTGCGACGATCGTCGGAGTCGGACTACGTCCGGCCGGCGTGACGCGCTGGTGACACTTGCCACACGCGGCCGAGGCTGACGCGGGGTCAGTGGACGAAATGGCCAGATCGGCCGTGGATCGCTTCCCGAAGCCGCCCGGCCACGGACGGCCGATTCGGGTGCAGGAAATCAAGCCGGGGCAACGCGGTCGACCACCACCGGCTACCGTGCGTCCGGATCGTGTGATCTTCACGTTTCCTTGCTTTCAAGACTTGAAGGCTGGCTCGCGTCAGCCGGACGATTTCGGCTACAGAGGTGAACGCCTTTACGCGCTTTCGATCTAGCGGGTTACCCCTGGGTACCGGCCTCGTACGGCCTATTGGGGGCAGAGAAAGACCTTCGAAATGGGTATGTTCTCCGGCGTCAGGGCAACCGCGTACGAGGAGACCGACCCGTGCCGTCCCAGCAGAAGTTTGTTTACTCCTTCACCGAAGGAAACAAGGACCTCAAGGATCTTCTTGGCGGCAAGGGCGCGAACCTGGCCGAGATGACCAACCTGGGTCTCCCCGTCCCTCCGGGGTTCACCATCACCACCGAGGCCTGCAAGGTCTTCCTGGAGACCGGCAGCGAGCCCTCCTCCCTGCACGAGGAGATCAGCGCCCACTTGGCCGCCCTCGAGGAGGAGATGGGCAAGAAGCTCGGCCAGGCCGACAACCCGCTGCTGGTCTCCGTCCGCTCGGGCGCCAAGTTCTCCATGCCCGGCATGATGGACACCGTCCTGAACATCGGCCTGTCCGACGCCTCGGTGGCCGGCCTCGCCGCCCAGTCCGGCAACGAGCGCTTCGCCTGGGACTCCTACCGCCGCCTGGTCCAGATGTTCGGCAAGACCGTGCTGGGCGTCGACGGCGAGCTGTTCGAGGAGGCCCTGGACGAGGCCAAGCACGCCAAGGGCACCGTCAACGACCTGGACCTGGACGCTTCCGACCTCCGGGAACTCGTCGAGGTGTTCAAGGGCATCGTCGAGCGCGAGACCGGCCGGGCCTTCCCGCAGGACCCGCGCGAGCAGATGGACCTCGCCATCCACGCCGTCTTCCACTCCTGGAACGGCGACCGCGCCCGGCTGTACCGCCGCCAGGAGCGCATCCCGAACGACCTCGGCACGGCGGTCAACGTCTGCACCATGGTCTTCGGCAACCTCGGCGAGGACTCCGGCACCGGCGTCGCCTTCACCCGCGACCCCTCCACCGGTGCGCAGGGCGTCTACGGCGACTACCTGTCCAACGCCCAGGGCGAGGACGTCGTCGCCGGCATCCGCAACACCCTGCAGCTGTCCGAGCTGGAGAAGCTCGACAAGAAGTCGTACGACGAGCTCATGGCGATCATGCAGAAGCTCGAGAACCACTACCGCGACCTCTGCGACATCGAGTTCACCATCGAGCGCGGCAAGCTCTGGATGCTGCAGACCCGCGTCGGCAAGCGCACCGCCGCCGCGGCCTTCCGGATCGCCGTCCAGCTCGTCGACCAGGGTCTGATCGACCTGGACGAGGCCCTGATGCGCGTCACCGGCGGCCAGCTGGCCCAGCTGATGTTCCCGCGCTTCGCCCCGACCGCCGAGTCCAAGCAGATCGGCTGGGGCCTCGCCGCCTCGCCGGGCGCCGCGATCGGCAAGGTCGTCTTCGACTCCTACACCGCCGTCAAGTGGTCCCGCTCGGGCGAGAAGGTCATCCTGGTCCGCCGGGAGACCAACCCGGACGACCTGGACGGCATGATCGCGGCCGAGGGCATCCTCACCTCGCGCGGCGGCAAGACCTCGCACGCCGCCGTCGTCGCCCGCGGCATGGGCAAGACCTGTGTCTGCGGCGCCGAGGAGCTGGAGGTCGACACCAAGTCCCGCAAGTTCACCACCGCCGACGGCCTGGTGGTCCACGAGGGCGACGTCGTCTCCATCGACGGCGCCAGCGGCAAGGTCTACCTCGGTGAGGTACCGGTCCTGCCGTCCCCCGTCGTCGAGTACTTCGAGGGCACCCTGCACGCCGGCGCCGACGTCCAGGGCGGGCTGGTCCAGGCCGTCCACCGGCTGATGTCGCACGCCGACGGCCGCCGCCGCCTGGCCGTGCGCGCCAATGCCGACAACGCCGAGGACGGCGGGCGCGCCCGCCGCTACGGCGCCCAGGGCATCGGCCTGTGCCGCACCGAGCACATGTTCCTCGGCGAGGAGCGCCGCAAGGAGGTCGAGCACCTGATCCTCGCGGACAACGACAAGGACCGCGAGCAGGCCCTCTCCACGCTGCTGCCGCTGCAGAAGAGCGACTTCCTGGAGCTCTTCCAGGCGATGGACGGACTGCCCGTCACCGTCCGCCTGCTCGACCCGCCGCTGCACGAGTTCCTGCCGGACATCACCGAGCTGTCGGTGCGCGTCGCCCTCGCCGAGGCCCGCAAGGACCCGAACGAGAACGACCTGCGCCTGCTCCAGGCGGTGCACAAGCTGCACGAGCAGAACCCGATGCTCGGCCTGCGCGGCGTACGCCTCGGCCTGGTCATCCCCGGCCTGTTCGGCATGCAGGTCCGCGCCATCGCCGAGGCCGCCGCCGAGCGCAAGCTGGCCGGCGGGGACCCGCGCCCCGAGGTGATGATCCCGCTGGTCGGCACCGTCCAGGAGCTGGAGCTGGTCCGCGACGAGTGCGAGCGCGTGCTCGCCGAGGTCGCCCAGTCCACCGGCGTGAGCCTGGACATCAAGCTCGGCACCATGATCGAGCTGCCGCGTGCCGCGGTGACCGCCGGTCAGATCGCCGAGGCCGCCGAGTTCTTCTCCTTCGGCACCAACGACCTGACCCAGACGGTGTGGGGCTTCTCCCGCGACGACGTCGAGGCCTCGTTCTTCACCGCCTACCTGGAGAAGGGCATCTTCGGGGTCTCCCCGTTCGAGACCATCGACCGCGACGGCGTCGGCTCGCTCGTCAAGCACGCCGTCGAGGCCGGCCGGGCCACCCGCCCCGACCTCAAGCTCGGCGTCTGCGGCGAGCACGGCGGCGACCCGGATTCGGTCCACTTCTTCCACGAGGTGGGGCTGGACTACGTGTCCTGCTCCCCCTTCCGGATCCCGGTGGCGCGCCTGGAGGCAGGCCGCGCCGCCATCGAGACGGCGGGCAGCGACTCGCGCTGAGGCAGGGAGGCATCCCCTCCTCACCCGCGTGGTCGACTGACCGCTCTCCCTCCCGCCGGGAGGGCGTGCACCGGAGCTCGGCGCAGGAGAACCGGCGTACGTAACACGGCCGGGCGGGGACGGACAACGGCGTCCGTCCCCGCCCGGCCGTACGTGTGTGTGGCGGCGGCCGCCCACCCGTGGCCCACCCCCGGTCCTGGCAAGCTGGTGCGCATGACCAGACGCAAAAGCCCGCTCGTAGTCGTGGCCGTCCTGATCCTGGCCGTCCTCGGCGCGGCCGGGTACCTGCTCGCCGGCAAGGGCGGCGGCAGCCACTCCAAGGCCTCCGGCTCCTCCACCACGGCCGCCCAGTCCGCCGCGAACTCCGCGGGCTCCCCGGGCGCCAGGTCCCAGGCCCCGAAGCCGTCCCCGCCCGCCGGCCGCACCCCCGCCCCGAGCGGCACCTGGGTGCCCGCCGACCCCGCGCTGGCCGACGTCTGCCGCACCAAGCTCCCCAGTCAGGCCCAGGACACCCTCGGCCTGATCGACAAGGGCGGCCCCTACCCGTACAACCGCGACGGCATCGTCTTCGAGAACCGCGAGAGCCGCCTGCCGAAGAAGTCCGACGGCTACTACCACGAGTTCACCGTGGTCACCCCGGGCTCCAACGACCGCGGCACCCGACGCGTCGTCACCGGCGGGGCCGGCGAGCAGTACTGGTCCCCCGACCACTACGCGACCTTCCAGGAGATCGACCCGCGCTGCTGAAAGTACTTTCCAGTTCGGAAAGTAGATGCCATAGTGGAATCACCGTCGCCGTCCGAGGGGGATTCCATGAGCGACTCCGTTTCCGTGCCCGCCGACCTGCCCGCCGCCGAGGCGCTGCGCCTGGCCGACCGCGCCAGGGCGGCCGCCCGGCAGCCGGTCCCGCTGCCGAACTGGTACGGGCCGGCGTTCGCGGCCGGCTTCACTGCCTACGGGACGGTGGTCGGCTACGCCATCGACACGCAGCGGATCTGGTTGGTCGGCGTGTTCAGCGGCGCCTGGAGCCTGCTCTCCGGCCTCGCCGCCCGGGCCGCCATGCGCGGCAGCGGCATCATGCCGAAGGGTATGGCGCCCGGCACCGGGGGCGCCGTCGTCCTGGCCGTCCTCGCGGTGACGCTGGTCGGGCTGGCCGCGGCGGCGCTCACGTGGGTGGCGGCCGGCGGGCCGCAGTGGATCTGTACGGTCGCCGGTCTGGCCGCCGGCGTGGCCTTCTGGGTGTCGAACCAGGGCGTCAACCGCCGGATCCGGCGGCTGCGGGAGGCCGGCTGATGGCCCCCGTGCTGATCCCGCTGCTCCAGCACCCCACCCGGCTCGCCGTGCTCGCCTTCCTGGGCGCCTGCCAGGAGGCCGAGTTCGGTGCCGTCCGCGACCACTGCGAGGTCTCCGACTCCGTCCTGAGCAAGGCCGCGAGCGCACTCGAAGAGGCCGGCTACGTAGCCGTGAAGAAGGGGTACGTCGGCAAGCGCCCCCGCACCTGGCTCTCCGCCACCCGCGCCGGCCGCGCCGCCCTCGCCGCCCACCTCGCCGAACTCCAGCGCCTCGTGGCCGCGGCCGAGCTCGCCGGTGCGCGGCACACTTCCTCGGGTCCGCAAGGGAATTGACGCCCTCAACGCGCCCGCCGCCAGGTGATCCTGGCGTGCGGGCCGTGGGGGCCGGTGGTCAGCAGGGCGGTCAGTTCGTGGAGGACCGGGGTCGGGTCGCGGCGCAGCTGGGCCGGGGTGGTGCGGACGACCGGGAGCCCCGAGGCGGTGAGGCGGTTGGCCCGGACCAGGCTGCGCTCGTGGTCGGCCGGGCGCAGGTGCCAGGCCCGGGAGTCGATCTCCAGCGCCACGCACGCGTGCGGCCAGTAGGCGTCGGGCACGGCGAGGAAGCGGCCGTCCAGGAACAGCACCGGGTTCCACAGCGGCTCCGACAGGCCCGAGCTCCGCAGGAGGTCGCGCGCCTCGCCCTCGACCACCGACCGCACCCCGGACGTCAGGTCCTCGACCGCCTGGGCGACCTGCGGCAGCCCGAGCGCACCCGGCCGGGCCAGCAAGTGGTCCAGCAGTTCCCCGAGTTCGCAGTGCCGCCGCTGGACGGCTTCCGCGCACAGCGCCCGGAAGCGCCGTAGTCCCGGCTCGCGCGGGGCGAGGTCCGCCAGTGCCCGCGCGACGGTGGTGCTCCACAGGCCGTCGTCCCGCTCGTACCCGCCCGGCATCGGCCCGGCCGCCCGGTGGATCCGGACGAACTCGCGGTCGCAGACCCGGCGTTGCCCCGGGATCAGCACGTCGACGCCGATGAGGTCGGCCGGGTGCCCGGCGCTCGGCAGACCCGCCTCCGCGAGCACCGCGAACCCGGTCAGCAGCACCTCCCCGGGCTGCGGCGACCGCCCCTTCGGCGCCGCGTACGCCAGCGCGGCGCGCAGCCGTTGATGCGCGGTCAGGCGCCCGGTCTGCAGGCAGATCACCCGGGGCAGCACCTGCTGCCACGGCCCGCCCGGCCGCAGCCGGTGGGCGATCGTGCCGGACGGCACCCCGAGGTGGCGCAGCTGCGCCCGGGTGACGACGTGCTGATGGTCGGCGCCGAGCAGGCCGACGGGGTCGAGGGAGTCGACCGGGTTGAGGGGAATGGCGCGGGTCATGCCCCGGTGCTTCCCGCCGGGATCGGATGTATGCGAAACATCGCCCGTGGGAGGGGCCCGGCAAAACAGGTTGACGCGGCCTCGGCCGGCCGCTGAGCTGGGGGCATATGACGACTCCCCATCGAGGCCCCGCGTTCGACGCACTCGTCGGCCTCTCCGTGGCCGATGCCTTCGGCGCCCAGTTCTTCGTACCCGAGGTCGCCGCCGCGCACCTCGCCACCCGCACCACCCCGCCCGCGCCGTGGCCGTGGACCGACGACACCGAGATGGCCTGCTCGGTGTACGCCGCCCACACCGAACGCGGCACCGTCGACACCTTCGACCTGACCTATGCCTTCGCCCTCCGCCACGACTTCGACCGCGGCTACGGCCCGGCCGCCAACCGGATGCTCCGGCTGATCCGCGAGGGCGGGGACGCCGCCGCGCTGGCCGCCGAAGTCTTCGACGGCCAGGGCTCGTACGGCAACGGTGCCGCGATGCGGGTCGCTCCGCTCGGTGCCGCCCTGGCCGGGGAGCCGGACGAGTGCGTCCGGCTGGC
Organism: Kitasatospora sp. NPDC048722; assembly: GCF_040650235.1. Taxonomy (NCBI): domain Bacteria; kingdom Bacillati; phylum Actinomycetota; class Actinomycetes; order Kitasatosporales; family Streptomycetaceae; genus Kitasatospora; species Kitasatospora sp. NPDC048722. Next base: position 45,856 of record NZ_JBEZGX010000037.1, on the reverse strand, counting down.
CGCGCGGACGGCGGTGATCACGCACACCCACCCGCAGGCCGTCGACGGTGCCATCGCCGTGGCGGTGGCCGCCGCGTACGCGGTGCGGGCACGGAGCGAGCCGCTGACGCCGGACGGGCTGCTGGAGAACGTCCTGCGCCGCACCCCGTACGGCGCCGTCCGCCGCGGGCTCGCCGAGGCCGTCCGCCTGCTCGCGGAGCCGGACTTCCGGGTCGCCGCGAGGGCGCTCGGCAACGGCAGCCGCACGTCCGCCGCCGACACCGTCCCGTACGCGCTGTGGTGCGCCGCCCGCCGGCTCGGCGACTATCCGGCGGCCGTGTGGGAGGCGGTCGCGGCCGGTGGCGACATGGACACCGTCGCCGCGATCACCGGGGGAGTGGTCGCCGCGCACACCGGCACCGCCGGCATCCCGGAGGCCTGGCGGTCCGCCCGCGAGCCGCTGCCCGCCTGGGCCTTCCCGGAGCCGGGGTCCGTCACGGCCGGGCGCGGCCGTGACGACATGCTCGTGCCGCGGCCGCTGCCCGTCCCCGACGTGGTGTGGAGCGACGAGCAGTGGCAGCGCGCACGGGCCGTCCACAGCCACGAGGGCGCGCTCCGGATCTGCGACGCCGGGAGCGGCCACCCGCTGTGGGAGGTGGCGGTCACGCGCGTCCGCGGCGGCTGGCGCCCGGTCTCGGCGGTCGTCGAGGCCGGCCGGGGCCCGGTGGACCCGGCCGCCCTCGCCCGGGTCCTGGAGTCCGCCGGCGGAGGGCGGCTCAGGCCGTGACGCTCAGGCCGTAGCTCAGATGGCCGGAGCCGCTGCCGCCGTGTCTAAGGCACTCCTGGTTGATCTCCGGATCCGGGGCGCTCGGCGACGTGGCGTTGGCGATCCGCAGCTCGATGATGTCCCGGACGGCCGGCCATTCGGCGTCCAGGATCGAGTAGAACGCGGTGGACCTGACCACCCCGTCCAGGCCGCGCGAGTGCGCCCGGCGGACGCCCTCGGAGGTCGCGCCCAGCCGTTCGATCGCCGTGCGCGAGCGCAGGTTGCGGGCGTCGGCGCGCAGCGAGATCCGCTGCACCCCCCAGGTCTCGAAGGCGTGGCGCAGCATCAGCAGCTTGGCCTCGGTGTTGATGCCGGTGCCCTGGGCCCGGGGCGAGAGCCAGGTGTTGCCGATCTCCGCGGCGTCCGGCACGGCGGTGGCCGGGTCGCCGTGCGGCACCCCCGGGACCGGCGGCCACACCAGCGGGCCCTGCCAGTAGTCGAGTTCCAGGAAGCGGGTGGAGCCGACCACCCTGCCGTCGGCGGCGTTCACCGTCGCGAACGGCAGCGACCGGCCCGCGGCCTGGTCCGCGAGGGCGCGCGCGACGTAGTCGCGGGCCGCTTCGAGGCCGTGTGGGACGGGGGTGAAGGCGTAGGTCGTACGGTCCTCGGCGCCGGCCTCGGCGATGGCCTCGGCGTGGTGCGCGGCGAGGGGCTCCAGCCGCACGGTGCGGCCGGTGAGGGTGACAGGTACGGGCACGGAACCTTCTGTCCTTCATCGGTCGTAGGGGGCATCTCGCGCCGGGGTGCGGCACGGGCTGCGGTGGACTGGTTCGCCCCGGCCCGGTGTCCGACCACCGGGTACCCCGGCGCGCGCCGGAGGTCCGGTCGGGCGGGGCGGGGGCGGCGGTCCGGAGCGGACGGCGCGGGTGCCGGAACGGACACGGGTCCACGGACCGGTCCGGCGGGATGAGCGAGGGGACAGTGTGCGTCCGCGAGATGGCCGAGGAGGAACGAGAGCGCGAAAGGAAGCGGGCGGCCAGATGAAGGCAAGATGCGTCGTGGGTTCTGCCGGCACCGATCCGGGACGTGATCGACGGCGTTACGGACGACGTGATGACGACGCGACGATGCGAGGCAGCGAGAGGACGATACCCGCCAGAAGGCGGTGCGTCACTTCGCGGCACACGAATGGGGGCTCGGGTCGTCGCGGCGTGCTCCCGATCTTGCTGCCGGGACCCCTTGGCGACCCCCCTGACCAGCGGCTTTTCGATCGGGTGCGATCATGGTGCGCGGCGGTCGGCCACGGCCCGCGGCGACGTCGTCCGGGCGGGCGGGAATTCCGGCGGGGTGCCGCACGCTGGAGACGACGAGAAGGGCGAACAGCCGGGTCCGCCGGTACGAGCAGAGAACGGGGTTGGGTGCGCGGTGCGTGATTTCCAGGCGCTGTACGAGCTGGATCAGCAGGGCGTGGCCGCCGTGGCCGCGGCGAACGCCGAGCTGAGCGACACCGGTGCGGGCCTCGTGCTGCTCCACCACTTCGAGGGCTTCATGGACGCCGGCGAGGCCGGCGGGCAGGTGGTGGACCACCTGCTGGAGTCGGGGTCGCCGCAGGTCGTCGCCCGCTTCGACCACGACCGCCTGGTGGACTACCGCGCCCGCCGCCCGTCGATGGTCTTCGACCGCGACCACTGGACGTCGTACGACCCGCCGGAGATCCTGCTCCAGCTCGTGCGCGACGCGGCCGGCGCGCCGTTCCTGCTGCTCAGCGGCCCCGAGCCGGACGTCGAGTGGGAGCGCTTCGCGGGGGCCGTCCGCGAGCTGGTGGAGCGCTTCGAGGTCCGGCTGAGCCTGGACTTCCACGGCATCCCGATGGGCGTGCCGCACACCCGCCCGGTCGGCCTGACGCCGCACGGCAACCGGCTCGACCTGGCCGCCGACCACCCGCAGTGGTTCGAGCGGGCGCAGGTCCCCGGCAGCGCGCAGGCGCTGCTGGAGTACCGGCTCGCCGAGTCCGGCCACGACGTCCTGGGTTTCGCCGTGCACGTGCCGCACTACGTGGCGCGCTCGGCCTACCCGGCCGCCTCCGTGCTGATCCTGGAGGCCGTGCAGTCGGCCACCGGCCTGGTGCTCCCGGGCACGGGGCTGCGCCGCCGGGTCGACGAGGTCCACGCCGACATCGAGGAGCAGTTGTCCCAGGGGGACGGCGAGTTGCGGTCCGCGATCCGTGGCATGGAGGGCCAGTACGACGCCGTGGCGGGCGCGGACGGCCGGGAGAGCCTGCTGGCGGAGCCGGTCGACCTGCCCTCGGCGGACGAGCTGGGCCGCCGCTTCGAGCAGTTCCTGGCCGAGCACGAGCGCGGCGCGGAATAGCCGACCGGGAGTCATCCGGCGCCCGCCGTTCGTTGGCCCCTGCGGTGCCCGGGGGACGGGCCGCCGCACGGAGACGACTCCTGCCCCCGGGGGGATGCCATGCCGATGACCACACGCCCGGCCGCCGCCGTGACGGCCGCCGGGCTGGCCGCCGTGCTGCTCGCGGCCTGCAGCTCCGGGAGCGGGTCGGACGGAGCGTCCGGGAAGGGCTTCGCGGGCGCGCAGCCCGCTCACGCCCCGGCGACCCCCACGGCCACGCAGACACCCACGCCGACGCCGACTCCGCTCCCCGCCGGGCCCTACGTGGCGCTCGGCGACTCGTACACCGCCGGCATCAGGATCGCCCCGCAGGTCGGCGACCCGAAGGGCTGTGACCGCTCCGGGGCCAACTACCCGTCCCTGGTGGCGAAGGCGCTCGGGCTGGCACCCGGCCAGTTCCAGGACGTCAGCTGCAGCGGCGCCCGCACCGGTGACCTCACCAGCCCCCAGCAGACCGACGGCGGCGCCAACCCGCCCCAGCTGGACGCGCTCACCCCGGCCACCCGCCTGGTCACCGTCGGCATCGGCGGCAACGACGCGGGCTTCATGGAGGTCCTCACCCAGTGCGCCAAGGACAACCTGGTGGACGCGATGAAGGGCCTCGTCGGCAACGGGCGCGCCGCCTCGCCCTGCCGCGACCGCTACGCCGGCGGCGGCACCGACGAGGTGCAGCGCAGGGTCGACGCGGCCGGTGACCGGCTCGGCCAGGCCCTGCGGGAGATCAGGCACCGCTCCCCGCAGGCCCGGGTGTACGTGGTCGGCTACCCGGCCCTGCTGCCGGCCGACCCGGCGAGCTGCGTGCCGGTGCTCGGCAGCACCGTCGCCCCCGCCGACCTCGGCTTCCTGGTCGAGAAGGAGCAGCAGCTCAACGGCATGCTCCGCAAGCGCGCGGAGAGCGCCGGCGCGGTCTTCGTGGACGCCGCCACCCCCTCCGCGGGGCACGACATGTGCGCCGGAGGGGCCCGCTGGGTCGAGCCGCCGTTCCCGGCCCCGGGCCTCGCGGCGATCCACCCGAACGCCAAGGGCCAGGAGGCGGTGGCCGCCGTCGTCCTCAAGGCCGTCAAGGGCTGAAGGGGGCCGAGAGGTCTGAACGGCAGGGCACGGCGCGCGTACACGGAGGATTCACGCCCCGGTAGGCGCCCCGTCGCGCGCGGCACATCCCGCGTGTCGGAGGCGCGGCGTACGGTGAACCCCATATGGACGACACTGCGTACCGCCCCGCCGCCGCCCCCGACCCGTACGACCACGCCGCGGAGGCCCGCTGGGTCCCCGAACCCGACAAGCGTCCCGGTCGCACGGCCTTCCAGCGCGACCGCGCCCGGGTGCTGCACTCGGCCGCGCTGCGCCGCCTGGCCGGCACCACGCAGGTGGTCGCCCCGATGCGCAGCGACTTCCCCCGCACCCGGCTCACCCACTCCCTCGAATGCGCCCAGGTCGGCCGGGAGTTGGGCGCGGCCCTGGGCTGCGACCCGGACCTCGTCGAGACGGCCTGCCTGGCCCACGACATCGGCCACCCGCCCTTCGGTCACACCGGCGAGGAGGCCCTCGACCAGGCCGCCGAGGCCTGCGGCGGCTTCGAGGGCAACGCGCAGTCCCTGCGCATCCTCACCCGGCTCGAACCCAAGCGCTTCGCCCCGCAGGACGAGCAGCCCGCCGCCCGCCTCGCCCCCTGGCCGGGCCGCAGCGTCGGCCTCAACCTGACCCGCGCCGCCCTCGACGCCGCCACCAAGTACCCGTGGACCCACGGCGCCCACCCGGCCGACCCGGCCTCGCCCAAGTACGGCGTCTACGCCGACGACCTGCCGGTCTTCCGCTGGCTGCGGGCGGGCTCCCCGGCCGGGCGCAAGTGCTTCGAGGCCACCGTCATGGACTGGTCCGACGACGTCGCCTACTCCACCCACGACGTCGAGGACGGCCTCCAGGCCGGCCACATCGACCCGGCCGCACTGCGCGCCCCCGGCGAGCGCGAGGAGCTCTTCAAGGTCGCCGAGCGCTACGCCCGCGACGCCGAGCCCGCGGAGCTCGCCGCCGCGCTCGACCGGCTGCTCGCCCAGGAGTGGTGGCCGCGCTCCTACGACGGCACCGCGCGCGCCCGGGCCGGTCTCAAGGACCTCACCAGCCAGCTGATCGGCCGCTTCTGCCTGGCCGCCGAGCGGGCCACCCGGGCCCGCTACGGCCCCGGCCGACTGACCCGGTACGCGGCCGAGCTGGTGGTGCCGCGGGACGTCCGGCTGGAGTGCGCGGTGCTCAAGGCGGTCGCCGTCCGCTACGTGATGCAGCGCGACGAGCAGGCCCAGCTGCGGGCCCGCCAGCGGATCGTGATCGCCGAGCTGGCCTACGTGCTGACCGAGCGCGCGCCCGAGGGCCTCGACCCGGTCTTCGCAGCCCAGTACCACGAGGCCGAGGACGACCGGGCGGCCCTGCGGACGGTCATCGACCAGATCGCCACCCTGACCGACGCCTCGGCGCTGGCCCTCCACGCCAAACTCGTCGGCGCCGCCTGGACGTAGGCGGGGGCGGGGCGCGCGGGCCCGTGGGGAACGATCCGGCCGGAAACCCCGGCCACCCCAGTAGACTTCCGGGGTGGCCGGGCGGATCAGGGACGAAGACGTGCAGGCGGTGCGCAGCGCACTGCCGATCGACGCGGTGGTCGGCGACTACGTACAGCTGACCAACGGTGGCGGTGGCGAGTACAAGGGCGTCTGCCCCTTCCACGACGAGAAGTCCGCCTCCTTCTACGTGAACCCCGCCAAGGGCGTCTTCCACTGCTTCGGCTGCCAGGAGAACGGCGACACCATCGCCTTCCTGATGAAGATCGAGCACTTCACCTTCGCCGAGGCCGTCGAGCGGATGGCCGCCCAGGCCGGCATCACCCTGCGTTACGAGGAGGGCGGCTACAGCCCCCGTCACCAGCAGGGCGAGCGCACCCGCCTGGTCGAGGCGCACAAGGTGGCCGCCGCCTTCTACCAGGAACAGCTGGCCTCGCCGGAGGCGGAGATCGGCCGCCGCTTCCTGGCCGAGCGCGGCTTCGACGAGGAGTCCGCCAAGACCTTCGGCGTCGGCTACGCCCCGGCCGGCTGGGAGCACCTGGTCCGCTACCTGCGCGGCAAGGGCTTCTCGGACAAGGAGATCCTGCTCGGCGGCCTGGCCTCGCAGGGGCAGCGCGGCGGCCTGATCGACCGATTCCGGGGCAGGCTGGTCTGGCCGATCCGGGACATCGCGGGCGAGGTGGTGGGCTTCGGCGCCCGCCGTCTGCGCGAGGACGACAACGGCCCGAAGTACCTGAACACCCCCGAGACACCGATCTACAAGAAGTCCCACGTGCTGTACGGCATCGACCTGGCGAAGAAGGAGATCGCCAAGTCCGGCCGCGCGGTGGTGGTCGAGGGCTACACCGACGTGATGGCCTGCCACCTGGCGGGCGTCACCACGGCGGTGGCCACCTGCGGCACAGCCTTCGCCGAGGACCACATCAAGATCATCCGCCGGCTGCTGATGGACACCTCCCAGTACCGCGGCGAGACGGTCTTCACCTTCGACGGCGACGCGGCCGGCCAGAAGGCCGCGCTGCGCGCGTTCGAGGACGACCAGAAGTTCGCCGCCAAGACCTCCATCGCGGTCAGCCCGGGCGGCATGGACCCGTGCGAGCTGCGCCTGGCCAAGGGCGACGACGCGGTCCGCGAGCTGATCGACAACCCCGTCCCGCTGTTCGAGTTCGCACTGACCTCGGCGGTGGCCCGGCACCGGGTGGACACTCCGGAGGGGCGGTCGGCGGCGCTGGAGGAGGCGGCCCCGATCGTCGCCAAGATCAAGGACCGCTCGATCCAGCACGAGTACGCCGTCCGTCTGGCAGGCATGCTCGGCATCCTGGACGAGCCCTTCGTCGTCCGCCGGGTCTCCCAGCTGGCCCGCTGGGACCGCGAGCGCCAGCAGAACCCGCGCGGCGCCGCCCAGCGCCGCCCGGAGCCCGAGCAGGTCCGCCCGGCCCGGCCCGCCTTCGTGCTGAACCCGCGCGACCCGGCCCAGTTCGTGGAGCGCGAACTGCTCAAGCTGGCGCTCCAGCACCCGGACCTGGTCAGCCCGGCCTTCGACCACTACGGCGACGACGAGTTCCCGACCCCGCCCTACACGGCGGTGCGGCAGGCGATCGCCAAGGCCGGCGGCGCCGCGTACGGGGCGACCCTGCCCGACTTCACGAGCGCGGTGCGCGAGGCGGCCCCGGACGACCGGGTGCGCTCGCTGGTGACCGAGCTGACCGTGGAGCCGGTGCGCTCGCGCCGCAAGGCGGACGCCGTCTACGCGGGGGAATTCCTGGTCAAGCTGCGCCTGCTGGCCGTCGACCGGCGGATCGCCGAGGTCCGCGGCTACCTCCAGCGGCTCGGCCCGCGGGCCGACGCCGAGCAGCAGCACGCGGTGCAGACGGAGCTGTGGCAGCTCCAGCAGTACGGGCAGCAGCTGCGCAGCCGCGGCGCCGCGGCGCTCTGACGCGGGCGCGGGCGGCCCGCGGGGCGCGTCCAGAAAGTCGGCGCACGAGTCTCGGCCACGGAGCGTGGCGTACCGCACACTGGAGGGCGTCCCAGCACCGTACAGCGCGGGTCCGCCAGAGTCGCGCGCGCCCCGAGGGGATGCCCGTGGACCAAGGCCTTGCCGCGACGTCCAGTCCGACCGACAGACCGAATCCCCCCGCGCCGCCCGCCGGCCCGGTGCCGATCCCCTGCGAGGAGGCGGACCACGGCCGGGCCGGTGCCCCGCCCCCGGACGGTGCCCGGGTGCCCGCCCAGGGCCGGCCGGAGGGCCACCCCGAAGCCCCGGACGTCCCGGTGCCCGAGGCCGAGGCGGCGACGGAGGTCGATTCCGACGACGAGCCCGAGGACCGGAGCCGTCCCGACACGGGGGGCCCGGCCGCGGACCTGCTCCGCCAGTACCTCCGCGAGATCGGCCGGATCCGGCTGCTCAACGCCGCCGAGGAGGTGGAGCTGGCCCGCCGGATCGAGGCGGGCCTGTTCGCCGAGGAGCGCCTCCACCGCGAACCCCCGCCGCCCGACCCGCTGGCCGACGAGCTGGACTCCCTCGTGGTGCTGGGCCGGATCGCCAAGCGCCGCCTGATCGAGGCGAACCTGCGCCTCGTCGTGTCCGTCGCCAAGCGCTACGTCGGCCGCGGGCTGACCCTGCTGGACCTGGTCCAGGAGGGCAACCTCGGTCTGATCCGGGCGGTGGAGAAGTTCGACTACGCGCGCGGCTACAAGTTCTCCACCTACGCCACCTGGTGGATCCGGCAGGCGATGAGCCGGGCCCTGGCCGACCAGGCCCGGACGATCCGGGTGCCGGTGCACGTGGTCGAGCTGATCAACCGGGTGGTCCGGGTGCAGCGGGCGCTGCTCCAGGAGCGCGGCGTCGAGCCGGGCGCGGCCGACATCGCGACGGCGCTCGAACTGACGGAGGAGCGGGTGCGCGAGCTGCTCCGGTTGGCGCAGGAGCCGATCTCGCTGCACACCCCGGTGGGGGAGGAGGACGACGTCGCGCTCGGGGACCTGATCGAGGACGCCGACGCCGCCTCGCCCGCCGAGTCCGCGACCTTCCTCCTGCTGCGCCAGCACCTGGAGGCCGTGCTGGCCACCCTCGGCGAGCGCGAGCGCCAGGTGGTCCAGCTCCGCTACGGCCTGGACGACGGGCGGCCGCGCACGCTGGAGGAGATCGGCTCGGTGTTCGGGGTGACGCGCGAGCGGATCCGCCAGATCGAGTCGAAGACGCTGGTCAAGCTCCGTGAGCACGCCTTCGCCGCTCAGCTGCGCGGGTACCTCGACTGAGCGGCGCCGCTACGACACGGCCGTGGGACCGGCGGACGGGCTCGCGGTGGCGTCGGCCGTGGGACTCGCCGTGCCCCCGACCCCGGGGGGCGGCGAGGCGGGTCCGACCGGGATCGGGGTGGACGCCACCATGCCTGCCGGGTCGGACATCGGCGCGATGCACAGGTTGCCCTCGGGCTGGTGCCCGCAGACCTGGAAGGTGACGGTCGGGTCCGCCGCGCTGAGCATCAGGGAGTAGTTGTCGTAGCCGTAGTGGATCAGCGCCTGCTCGCTCTCACCGGTGCTGCTGGTGATGGTCGCGTAGTCCTGCGGCTGGCCTTCGTTGATCGCCGCCCACACGGCCTGGCACTTCTGGCTGTAGCGGAGGTAGATGACCACCTTGCCGATGACGTCGGACTGCAGCGTGCGGGCGTCCTTGCCGCAGCCGGTGTCCTTGGGGTTCTTGTGTGCGCAGCCCATGGCCTGGCAGGTGGGGTCGGAGGAGACGGGCTTGGCGGGCACGGTCGCGGGGGCGGAGACGGAGGCGGAGGCGGTGCCGGGCTCGGCGACGGGCGTCGACGGACCGTGGTGCCGGGTCGCCCGCAGGCCCACCAGCACCAGGACGACGGCCACCACGGCCGCGCAGGCCAGCAGCGGGGCGGGGCGCCGCCACCAGGTCGCGGCGGGTTCGGGCTCGCCGGCCGGGACGACCTCGGCCGGTCCGGTGGCGTCCTGGACGTCCGCGACCCGCGGAGCGTCCACCGGGGCCTCCACCGGGGCCTCCACCGGGGCGTCGGCGACGGCCCCGGTGGACGTGTCATCCGCACCGCTTTCCGTGCCGGAGGGCCCGGCCACGGCCTGCTGCCAGAGCGCCCGCAGGGCGGGCCCGTCGCACTCGACGGCCCCGATCAGGGCGTCCAGGGCCTGCTCGGTGATGACCCGCTTGCCGTTCAGCCAGCGCTCCCAGGAGGCCCGGCTGTAGTGGGTCCGGGTGGCCAGCTCGGACAGCGAGAGCCCGGCGGCGTCCTTGAGCGTGCGCAGTTCCTCGGCAAGGCTTCGAGCGGGCCCGGTCAGCTCCTCGGGCAGTTGCTTCCAGGCGGAACCCATGCGGCCCTTCCATGCATTCGAGACGGTGGATCGGGAGGATCGATCGGGGGGAGCTCCGGGGCGAGGGGAGCTCCGACCCCGGGCCGTTCGGGTGTCTCCGCTTCTCCAACCTCATCCTTCGGCCGTCCCAAACCCCAGGTCCTGGCGCTGAGACGGTCCGAAGTGTCTCACAACCCCCGGGGACGCTCGAACAATCGGGTCTCCGTCGTGCACAGTTCTCTAGCCGGTGCGGTTCGCCCACCGGACGCTTCGTTCGGACGCGGACCGTTCAGCGGTCGTCCGTCCGACACCCAGGTCCCGGTACCCCCACCGTCCGGGGCAGCCTCGCGGGGGGAGGCTGCCCCGGACGTACCGGGACGCACGACGGGGAGGGCGCTCCGGCGCCCTCCCCGTCGTGGCCGTTCACTGGGAGGTCCGGCGGGGACGGTTCAGTGGTGGAACCCCGTCCGGGCCGGCACCCCGAGCTCCTTCAGCGGGACGGGCTGGCGCCGCAGCTCGGGCACCAACCGGTCGAGGTCGGTCAGCGGCAGGTCGGCGAGGTCGCGGGAGAAGCCGTTGCGGCACACGACCCGCAGCACCGACAGGTCCTCCCGGTTCGCCGGGAACGTGTACGCGGGCACCTGCCAGCCGCGCTCGCGCAGGCGCCGGGACACGTCGAACACGTCGAAGGGGACGCCGTCGTCCGTGGTGACGGCGAACACCGGCAGCTCGTCGCCGCGGGTGAGCAGCCGGAAGCCGTCGAGCTCGCCGATCTTCCCGGACAGGTAGGTCGCCCCGCAGACCGCCGAACTGGAGCGGCGCTGCGTCTCGATCCTCGCCGACCTGTGGCACGCCCCCGACCCCGACGCCGCCGTCGGCTGCTCCACCACCGGCTCCAGCGAGGCCTGCATGCTGGCCGGCCTCGCGCTCAAGCGCCGCTGGATGCGCCGCAACGCCGAGCGCTACGCGGCCGGGGCCAGGCCCAATACTCGTCCTTGTCGATCATGTTCTTGTCCAGGCACTCGGTCATCACCCGGGTGGCCTGCACCTCCATCGAGGTGGTGACGAAGGTGGCCAGGTTGAGCCTGGCGTTGCCGTCCAGCATCAGCTCGTCGTGGATCGGCTGGCAGGCGGTGTCGGCCGGGACGGGGCCGTCGCCGAGGCGGTGCAGCGGCGGCGCCAGCTCCGTCGCGCCGAGCGGGTCGGCGGTGGCCACGAACGGACTGATGTTCAGCCGGCGGTCGTCGCCGGTCCCCTTGTGCAGCGCCATGGGTGCCCGTCGCCCTTCGCTCGGGCGGCGGTGTCCCGCCCCACGCTGCCACCGGTGGCGGGGTGACGCACCTTCATCGGGCGGATCCGCCGGGGGCCGGACGGCTCAAGCGGCCGTCTCCGGGTGGATCCGCTCGCGGGCGGCCCGGTACTGGCGCAGCACCGCGGAGCCGATCGCCAGGTCCTGCTCGCCCTCGGGCTCGACGGTCTCGGCCTCGGTCAGCTCCCACTCCGGCGGCTCGGGCGTGCCGGCCAGCGCCCAGGCGGCCTGCCGGGCGGCCCCGCGGGCGGCGTGGGCGCCCGGCGGGGGGATCACGACGGGGACGCCGAACACCAGCGGGGCCACGTGCCGGACGGCCGGCAGCCGCCCGGCCGTGCCCAGCAGGAACACCCGCTTGATCCCCACGCCCTGGGCGCGCAGGACGTCCAGGGCGTCCGCGACGTTGCAGAGCATGCCCTCGACGGCGGCCCGGGCCAGGTGCTGCGGGGCCATCGACTCGGCCCGCAGACCGGTCAGGGTGCCGGCCGCGTGCGGCAGGGCGGGCGTCCGCTCGCCGTCCAGGTAGGGCAGCAGGACGAGGCCGTACGCGCCGGGGGAGGAGTGCAGGGCGAGGTCGCTCAGGCCGTCGAGGTCCTGGCCGAGCACGGCGGCGGTGGAGCGGAGGACCTGGGCGGCGTTCAGGGTGGCGACCATCGGCAGGTGGTGGCCGGTGGCGTCGGCGAAGGAGGAGACCAGTCCGGTGGCGTCCACGACGGCCCGGTCGTGCACCGCGAAGATCGTCCCGGCGCTGCCCAGCGAGACCACCGCGTCGCCGGGGCGCAGGCCGAGGCCGAGCGCGGCGGCCATGTTGTCGCCGGTGCCGGCCGAGATCAGCAGGCCCTCGGGGGTGTGTCCGGCGGGCTCGGCGGGGCCGAGGACGTCGGGCAGCTTCAGCTCGTGGCCGAGCGCGAGCTTCACCAGGTCCTGCCGGTACTCGCCGGTGATCGGGGACCAGTAGCCGGTGCCGGAGGCGTCGCCCCGGTCGGTGGTGCGGCGCTTGGGGCTGCCGAGCAACTGGGAGACCAGCCAGTCGTGCGGCAGCAGCACCTCGGCCACCCGGCGGGCGTTGGCGGGCTCGAACTCGGCCAGCCAGCGCAGCTTGGCGATGGTGTACGTCGGCCCGGGGACGGCGCCGATCGCGGAGGTCCAGGCGGCCGGTCCGCCGAGGGCGTCGAGCAGCTTGGCGGCGGCTCCGCTGGAGCGCGGGTCGTGCCACAGGATCGCGGGCCGCACCAGCACGCCGCCCGCGTCGAGCCCGATCATGCCGTGCTGCTGCGCGCTGACGCCGATCGCTCGGACACCCTCCAGCAGGCCGCCGGCGGCCGCGTCGCCGAGGGAGTGCAGCCAGACCTGAGGGTCGACCTCGCCGGCGCGGGTCTCGGTGCCCTCGGGCACGGGATGGGGAGCCTTCCCGGAGCGCAGCACGGCACCGGTCTCGGCGTCGCACGCGACGATCCGGGTGCGACTGGTCGAGCTGTCTATCCCCGCGACGATGGCCATGTCGAGATCATGCCTCAGCCCGGCCCGGGGCGCGTCCGGACCGGGGAGGCCTTTGCCCGTTCGGTACCTGCCGACGAGGCCCCGGACACCCGGGCTTCACCGGGCTGTCACGGCCGGAAGGTACCCCAGCCGTCGTCCTCCGGGCGGGCCCGGTTGAAGTACGGCACCCGGTCGGTCACGGCGGCCGGCAGGTGGTCGCCGACCCGGTCCGCGACCGCGCCGGCGGCCTTCCCGGCCACCGCGCCGGCCTGCTGCCTGGCCCGGTCCGTCGCGCCCTGGACCTTGGGGCTCTGGGCGATCTGCCGGGTGACCTTGGCGATCTGCTCGTAGCGCTGGCGCCCGGCCCGGGAGCCAAGGACGTAGCCGGCCGCGAGTCCGACGGCCAACGACAGCTTCCACATGATCGGATTCCACCCTCTCCTGGCGGCCTTCTGCCGCATTGCCCTACCCGTCCGTCGGGACGGCGAACCGTCCGCGTCCCCAGCATCCCCGGGGGGTGCGTCCGGCGCGCGCGGGGCACGCCGCACGGGGCCCCGGGGCGGCGGGGGAAAGCGATTGGCGGACCACCCCCCCGAGTGCGCTAATGTATGTCCCGCAGCGAACGCCGAGGAGCCCGGGGAACCGGGGCCGGAGCGGAAGCCGATCCCCCATAGCTCAATTGGCAGAGCAGCCGACTGTTAATCGGCAGGTTATTGGTTCGAGTCCAATTGGGGGAGCTCGGGAAGCGGTCCCTCGGGGTCCGTTTTCCCTCCGTGGTACGGCAGTTGTGTACCGCGATCCCGCATAGCTCAATTGGCAGAGCAGCCGGCTGTTAACCGGCAGGTTTTTGGTTCGAGTCCAAATGCGGGAGCTGCGCCGGGTGCGCCCGGTGACTGCTCAGAGCGAAGGCCCCTCGGACGACCGGGGGGCCTTCGTGTTTCCCGTCCCCGTGTCGTCTCCGTCACACCCGCCACACCCGTCCCGCCCGGGCCGTCAGGCGGTCGCCTGCCGGTACAGGTCGGAGACCCGGCCGTCGAAGGTGATGCTGTACGAGGTGCCGGGGGTGTTCCCGCCCTCCTCGTAGCCGCCGATGACGCCGACGACCGTCCCGCCGGGGGTGACCCACGGGCTGCCGCTGGTGCCGTCGGTGTAGCCGCCGCAGTCGAAGCGCTCCTGGGTCGGGCTCTGCGAGCGGGTCCGGACCGAGCAGGTGATCGGCTCGTCGCGCTCGTTGGGGTAGCCGGTGACCGACACGTCCAGCCCGAAGCCCTGGCCGGTGGCGAGCCGGTTGCCGCCGACGGCGTCCTCGACCTCCCGGCCGTCGACCGGGCGGACGGTGATGAATGCCACGTCGTACTCGGGATCGTGGTCGTCCGCCCAGTGGGGGTCGACGGTGATCGACTGCACCGGCCAACTCCCGTACGGGGAGTATCCGTTGCGGTAGCCGGGGGTGAACACCAGGCCGTCCAGCAGGCCGACCCTGCGGTTCTGCACGCAGTGCGCGGCGGTCACCAGCAGGTTGTGCCCGGGGCTCTGCACGACGCTGGCCGTGCAGGCCCGTGGGCCCTGCGGGGTGCGGACCGAGAGGGTGCCGATGCGGTCGCGGGCCGCGCTCTGCTGCGCGACCTCGGCGGTGGGCGCCTCGTCCGTCCCGGCGCAGGCGGTGCCGGCGGCGAGCAGCAGGGCCGTCAGCGCGGCCGTCCGTGCGGCGCGCGCGGGCCGTGCCGGGCGGGGGGCCATCGGGGCTCCGTCTCGTTTCCTCGGGGCGGGTGCGGGTCCTGTTGTCCGCCGTTCGTGGGGAACATCTACCAGGCCGCGCGCGGCAGCGCCACTGCCGGTCGTTCGATCACACCGCGGCGCGGGCGCCCGTGCCCGCCCGGCTACTGGGTCGCTCGGTCGTAGAGCGCCTGGACGCGGTCCCCGAAGTAGCTGGTGTACGAGATGTCGGGGTTGTCGCCGCCCTCCTGGTAGCCGCCGATCACGCCGACCACCGTGCCGGTCCTGGTGCTCGGGTCGAAGTCGGTGACCCACGGGCTGCCGCTGGTGCCGCCGGTGTAGTCGGGGCAGTCGATCCGCAGCTGGGTGGGGCTCTGTTCGACGGTGTTGTTGGCGCAGGTGATCGGGACGTCGCTGGTCCCGGGGTAGCCGGTGACCCGCACGGGGAGCTGGTAGCCGAGGTTGACGCCCAGTTTGTTGGCGCCGAGCACCTGCTGCACCTGCTGCCCGTTCTGGGCCTGGACGACGGCGAAGGCGACGTCCACGTCCGGGTCGGCGTGGTCCTTCCAGCCGTCGTCGACGGTGACGGCCACCAGTGGCCAGATGCCGCTCGGGGTGTCGCCGTTGCGGTAGCCGGGCACGAAGACCAGGTCGCTGCGCTGGCCGAGCTTCGGGTCCCAGACGCAGTGCGCGGCGGTGACGATGAGGTTCTGGCCGGCGCTGTCGACCACGCTGGCGGTGCAGAAGTGGTCGCCGTCCGCGTTGCGGGTGAAGACGGCGCCGACCAGGCCGTTGAGCACGGTGGGCCTGGCGGTGCGGGTGATCCCGGTGTGCTTGCCGAGCGCGCCCTTGAGGCGCTGGCGGCTCCAGCCGTGGGCGCCGTCCGACGCGGCGGACGAGGCGCCGGGCGAGGCCGGGGCCGAGGTGACGGTCGGGGCGCCGGCGCCGGGGCGGGCCGCCGTGGTGCAGCCGGCCGCCGCCAGCAGCACCAGCACGGTGCCCGCCGCCACTCCCGCCTCACGCATCGTCACCCGCTCAGGCTGCCCGCCCGCCGTCGCGCGTGCCAACCGGACTGGTCCGCACGGAAACGGCGTGCACGCCCGCGCACCCCATGTGCGCCCCCGGCGCGCACCACGGGTGATCGACCGGCTATGCTGCCCGGGACGGCCTTTCGGGGCCGTCTGCTGCTGCCGTGGCCGACGACCGGCGCGCGCGGCGAACCGGGGCGGTAGCTCAGCCGGTTAGAGCAGGGGACTCATAATCCCTTGGTCGTGGGTTCGAGTCCCACCCGCCCCACCCAGATCGACCGGCCCATCGGGCCGAGGGGTCGCTGACCTGCGAGAACTGTAGGCGAACGGCGACCGTCCGGCGGTGATTACACGCCGAAGTTCACCCACTCGGTCAGGGTCCGGGAACGTTCCGCTGACGTTCCGGGCGCCTGAGCAGCGCGTTTGCCGGTTCCTCGGCCGCCACCCCCGTCGTTCCGTTCCGGCCCCTGGCCCGCTCGCGCGAAAAGTGATATCACTTTGATTGCTAGGCGGAATCACTCGCTGGAGGAGCCGGTCCCATGACCACACCGCGCATCCCCGTCGACGTCGACGACGAAGACGGCCCTGTCCTGGACCTGCCGGTCCCCAAGATCACCGAACGCCTCATCACCCCCCGCGCCGGTCTGCCGGTCCTCGGGGCCGGCCTGCTCGGGCTGGTCGCGGGGGCCGCCCTGGTCATCGTCGGCGGCGTGCAGATCGCGGGCGGCGCCAAGGGCCTCGGCACCGCCCTGGTGGTCGCCGGGCCGCTGCTGGCGCTGGCCTCGCTGGTGGTGCTGGCCGGCCTGACCGTGGTCTCGCCCGGCGAGGCCCGGGTGGTCCAGCTGCTCGGCGACTACCGCGGCACCATCCGCACCGAGGGCCTGAGCTGGGTGAACCCCTTCACCAGCCGCCGCCGGATCTCCACCCGGATCCGCAACCACGAGACCGAGACCAGCAAGGTCAACGACGCCGACGGCAACCCGATCGAGATGGCCGCCGTCGTGGTCTGGCAGGTCGAGGACACCGCCAAGGCCGTGTTCGAGGTCGACGACTACACCGACTTCGTCGCCATCCAGACCGAGACCGCCGTCCGGCACATCGCCGGCAGCTACCCCTACGACGCCCACCGCGAGGGCGAGTTGTCGCTGCGCGACGGCGCCGACGAGATCACCCGCAAGCTCTCCGCCGAGATCGCCGCCCGGGTCGTGTCGGCCGGCGTGCGGGTCGTCGAGTCCCGGATCACCCGGCTCGCGTACGCGCCCGAGGTCGCCCAGGTGATGCTGCAGCGCCAGCAGGCCGGGGCCGTGGTGGCCGCGCGCAGGCTGATCGTCGAGGGCGCCGTCGGTATGGTCGAGGAGGCCCTGGACCGGCTGGCCGAGCGCGACGTCGTCGAACTGGACGAGGAGCGCAAGGCGGCCATGGTGAGCAACCTCCTCGTGGTGCTCTGCGGAGACCGCGGCACCCAGCCGGTCGTGAACACGGGCTCCCTCTACCAGTAAGGAGCGGCGCGGCGTTGGCGACCGAGCGGAAGAAGATCCTGCTGCGCCTGGACCCGGCGGTGCACGACGCGCTGGCCCGGTGGGCGGCGGACGAACTGCGCAGCGCGAATGCACAGATCGAGTTCCTGCTCCGCCGCGCCCTCACGGACGCGGGGCGGATGCCCAGCGGTGCTGCGACGCTTCCCCGGCGCGGCCGACCGCCCAAGGAGAGCCCGGACGACGGCCCCGACGCCGACTGACCGGGCGGCACACCACCACACCGTCCTCAGCTTGGAGCGCACCATGGACGTGCCCACGGCCCTGCCGGAGAAGCTGTACCTGCTCGCCTACAACCCCGCGCGCGAGCGCCTGAGCGCCACCGCGAGGCTCGACCTCGTGCTGCGGGCGGCGGCCCTCGTCGAACTGCTGCGGCGCGGGCTGATCCGCGACGACGGCCGCCACCCGGCCGTGGTCGAGGGCGCCGCGGCCGACGGTCTCGACCCGCTCTCCGCCGCGCTGCTGGAGCAGATCCGCGAAGGGCGGCGGCGCAGCTGGCAACACTGGATCGGCCGGCGCCCCGGCCCGGCCGGCCGCGCCGGCCGGGTGGTGCGCGACGGGCTCGCGCAGGCCGGCCGGATCCGGGTCGAGGAGCACCGGATCCTCGGGATCTTCCCCGGCCGCCGGATCACGCTGCGGGAGCCCGGTGCGCGCAAGGCGCTGGCGGCGGCGGTCACGTCGGCGCTGAGCGCGCCGCTGAGCCGGGTCGACCCGGCGGACGCCGCCGTGGTCGCGCTGGTGGACGCGGCCCGGCTGGGCACGGCCCTGACGTGGCGCCAGAGCCGCGAGCACCGTACCCGGATCCAGAAGCTGGCACCCGCCGCCGGGCCCGTCCCGCGCGCGCTGCGCCGGGCCATCGCCGCCTCCCGCAGTGCGGAGGGCGCCGCGGCCTGACCGCCCCGACCCCCGAGCCCGACCCCCGAGCCCGGCCGCCGTCCACGGCAGCCGGGCTTCCCGGGTTCCGGGGGGCTTCCGCGACCCGGTGGATCCGCACCATCCACCGATCGGTTGATCGGCGCTCCACCGCATCGTCCGACCGGTGGGACCGGCTGGTCGATCCGCCGCAGGGCCCCCGCGCGGGAAGCTCGTTGTGAGCCGGGGAGCACCCGGGACGAACGGGAGGGAGCGGCACGATGGCCGTGATCGAGGTGGCGGGCCTGCGGAAGGCGTACGGGCGGCGCCAGGTGCTGGAGGACGTGTCCTTCACCGTGGAGCGCGGCGAGGTGTTCGGCCTGCTGGGCCCGAACGGCGCCGGCAAGACCACCGCCGTCGAGTGCTGCGAGGGCCTGCGCCGGGCCGACTCCGGGACCGTCCGGGTGCTTGGCCTGGACCCGGTCCGCGACGCGCACAAGCTGCGCCCCCGGATCGGCATCCAGCTCCAGCAGGCCCAGCTGCAGGGCGCGTTGCGGGTCGGTGAGGCGCTGGAGCTGTACGCCGCCCTCTACCCGAAGCCGCGGGAGCCGCGCGAGCTGCTCGACGAGTGGGGGCTGGCCGGCGAGGTCCGGACGCCGTTCGACAAGCTCTCCGGCGGCCAGCGCCAGCGGCTGTTCATCGCCCTCGCCCTGGTCGGCGACCCGGAGGTGGCGTTCCTGGACGAGCTGACCACCGCGCTCGACCCGCAGGGCCGCCGGGACACCTGGGAGCTGGTCCGCCGGATCCGCGACAACGGCGTGACGGTGGTGCTGGTCTCGCACTTCATGGACGAGGTCGAGGCGCTCTGCGACCGGGCCGCCGTCCTGGACGGCGGGCGGATCGTCGCCGCCGGCACGCCGGCCGAGCTGGTCGCCCGCTCCGGCAGCGGCGGCACCCTGGGCTTTTGTCCCACCGCACCGCTGGACACCGCCCGGCTGGCCGCCCTGCCCGGGGTCACCGCCGTCGAGGAGCGGGACGGCCGGATCGAGGTCACCGGCACCGGGGACTTCGCCGACGAGGTGACCGGCCTGCTCGCCCGCGAGGGCATCGTCGTCACCGGCCTGCGGATCCGCGAGCACAGCCTCGACGACGCCTACCTCGCCCTCACCCACCACGACGCCTGAGCCTGCGCACTCCAGAAACGGACCCCCGTCATGAACCACACCGTCCACGCCGTCCGCCGCCTGGCCACCGTCGAGGCCCGCCTGTTCCTCCGCGACCCGCTGACCGCCTTCTTCAGCCTGGCCTTTCCGGTCCTGCTGCTGGTCGTCCTCGGCTGCATCCCGGCCCTGCGCCGCACGTCGCCCGACCTGCACGGCATGAGCACCATCCAGCTGTACGCGCCGATCCTGGCCGTCTTCACCCTGCTGCTGCTCGGCCTCAACGGCCTGCCGTCGCTGCTCTCCGCCTACCGCGAGCGCGGCGTGCTGCGCCGGATGTCGGCCAGCCCGGTCCGCCCGGGGCTGCTGTTCGGCGCGCTCGTGCCGATGTACGTCGGCATCGCGACCGTCTCGGTGCTGCTGGTGGTCCTCGGCGGGGTCGCCCTCGGGGTGCCGCTGCCGCGCCAGCCGCTGGGCTTCCTGCTGGCCTTCGTGCTCGCCGCCGCCGCGATGATGTCGGTCGGCCTGCTGATCGCCTCGTTCGTCCCGTCGGCGAAGGCCGGCAACGCGGTCGGCGCCCTCGCCTTCTTCCCGATGATGTTCTTCTCCGGGATCTGGCTGCCCCGCGACATGTCGCCCGCGCTGCTCGACCGGATCGGCGACTTCACCCCGAGCGGCGCCGCCGTCCAGGCCCTCCAGGACTCCTGGAACGGACACTTCCCGCACGCCGTGGGCCTGCTCACACTCGCCGCGTACGCGGTGCTCGCGGGCGGCGCCGCTGCCAAGCTGTTCCGGTGGGAATGATCAAGGAGCCGGCCGTGGACGAGAACGCCCTCGGCGACTGGCAGCACCGCCTGGACCGGCTGATCGGCCCGCTGTGCTACGTCGCCCTGCTGATCGCCCTCGCGCTGGCCCTCCTGGTCCCCGTCCCGACCGCGCGCTCCGCCGCCGCCACCCTCCCGGCGGCGGCCGCCGCGTTCCTCTGGCTGGTGCTGCGCTCCGCCCTCGACCGTCGGCCGCTTCCGGACGGGCGCGCCCGCTGGGCCGGTGCCCACTTCGCCGTCCTGCTGGTGCTGATCACCGTCCTGGTGCTGGACAACCCGTACTTCGGCTTCTTCGCCTTCACCGGCTACCTGCACGCCGCCCGGTACCTGCGCGGCCGGGCCCGGATCGCCGGCGCGGCGGCCACCACCGTGCCGAGCGCGCTCTCCCAGACCGGCGGGGTGCTGCCCGCCGGCGCCGCCCAGGTCGGCGGGCTCCTCGCGGTCACGGCCTTCAACCTGGTGGTCGTCGGCGTGATCCTCGCGCTCAGCGAGGTCACCGACCGGCTGAGCCTGCGCCGCAAGGCCGCCAACGCCGAACTCGCCGAGGCCAACCGGCTGCTGACCGAGATGCTCGCCGAGAACGCGGGACTGCACGCCCAGCTCCTGGTCCAGGCCCGCGAGGCCGGGGCCGCCGACGAGCGCCGCCGGCTCGCCCGCGAACTGCACGACACCGTCGCCCAGGGCCTGGCCGGCATCGTCACCCAGCTCCAGGCCGCCGACCTGGCCCGCGAGCAGGACACCCCGCCCGAGCAGTGGCGGCGCCACCTCGACAACGCGGCCGGCCTCGCCCGCGAGAGCCTCACCCAGGCGCGCCGGGCCGTCCACGCGCTGCGCCCGCTGGAACTGGAGCGCGCCGCCCTGCCGGAGGCGCTGGCCGAACTCGCCGAGCAGTGGCAGGAGCGCAACGGCACCACGGCCGGGCTGACCGTCACCGGCGAGGCACGCCCGCTGCACCCGGAGGTCGAGGTGACGTTGCTGCGGATCGCCCAGGAGTCCCTCGCCAACGCCGCCAAGTACGCGCGGGCGGGCCGGGTCGGACTGACCCTCTCGTACATGCCCGGCCTCGTCACCCTGGACGTCCGGGACGACGGAGTCGGCTTCGACCCGGCCGCCGAACCGGCCTCCCGGGCCACCGGCGGCGGCTACGGTCTCGCGGTGATGCGCCGCCGCGCCGAGCGCCTCGCGGGCCGGCTCGACCTGGAGACCGAACCGGGCGCCGGCACCACGGTGACCGCGACCCTGCCGGCGATCGGCATCGAGGAATGAGGGGGACCTTCGTGAACGGGACACCGATCAGGCTGCTGCTGGTCGACGACCACCCGGTGGTCAGGGACGGGCTGCGCGGCATGTTCACCGCCGCCCCCGGCTTCGAGGTGGTCGGCGAGGCCGGCGACGGCGCGGAGGCGCTGCCGCTGATCGCCGCGCTGCTCCCGGACGTCGTGCTGATGGACCTGCGGATGCCGCGGATGGACGGCGTCACGACGATCCGCACGATGGCCGAGCGCGGCCTGACCAGTCGGGTGCTGGTGCTCACGACGTACGACACCGACGCGGACGTGCTGCCCGCCGTCCGGGCCGGCGCCACCGGCTACCTGCTCAAGGACGCGGCCCGCGAGGAGCTCTTCCACGCCGTCCGGGAGGCCGCCCGCGGCGCCTCGGTGATCGCGCCGACGGTCGCCGCCAAACTGCTCGGCCAGGTCCGCGAGCCGGTCCGGGAGGCGCTCAGCCCGCGCGAGGTGGAGGTGCTGGAGCTGGTCGCCTCCGGCGCGACCAACCGGGAGGCCGCGGCCCGGCTGTTCATCAGCGAGGCGACGGTGAAGACCCACCTCATCCACATCTACACGAAGCTCGACGTCAAGGACCGCGCGTCCGCCGTCGCCGCCGGCTACAACCGGGGTCTGCTGACCCCGACGCCGCCTCGGTAGCCTGGGACGGTGCTCGAACCCGCTCTGCTGCCGACCCCGCTGGTGGACTGCACCGACGAGGCGCTCGCCCGGGCCGGGATCGAGCTGCGGCTGAAGCGGGACGACCTCCTGCACCCGGCCGTCCCCGGCAACAAGTGGCGCAAGCTCGGGCCCAACCTGGCGGCGGCGGTCGAGCAGGGCCACACCCGGCTGCTCACCTTCGGCGGCGCGTACTCCACGCACCTGCGCGCGGTCGCGGTGGCCGCCGCGGCGCTGGGGCTGGAGAGCGTCGGACTCGTCCGCGGCGACGAGCTGGCCGGCCGTCCGCGCAACTGGTCGCTGCGGGCGGCCGAGGCGGCCGGGATGGAGCTCGCCTTCCTCTCCCGCACGGAGTACCGCGAGGCGACCGGCCGCAGCGGCGCGGAGGGGACGCCCGGTCCCGACGGCCCGGCGGTGCTGCAACGGCGGTGGGGCCCGTGCCTGGTGCTCCCCGAGGGCGGTTCCAACGCGCTCGCCGCGATCGGCGCGGCGGCGATCCCGGCCGAGCTGACCGACCTCGGAGCCCGCGACGTCGTCTGCTGTCCGGTCGGCACCGGCGGCACATTGGCCGGGATCGCGGCCGGCCTGCCGTCCGGCGCCCGGGCCCTCGGCGTGGCGGTGCTGCGCGGCGGCGCGGGCTACCTGGAGGACGAGGTCGCGCGGCTCCACCGGGCCGCGTACGGGCGGGAGTTCGGCAACTGGCGGATCGACCACGCCCACCACGGCGGTGGCTACGGCAAGGTCCGGCCCGAACTCGCCGCCTTCGCCGAGCGGTTCGAGCACCGGCACGGCGTCGCGCTGGAGCGCCGGTACGTCGCGAAGCTCCTGGCCGCCCTCCACGACCTGGCCGCCGCGGGGGAGTTCCCCCGCGGCACCCGCCTGACGGCCGTCGTCACGGGCCTGCCGGACCCGGTCTGAGCCCCGTCCGAAGTCCTACGAGTGCTACCCGAACGTCAGGTTCGCGCAGGGGTCGGTGTCGGCGTTGCGCTCGTTCTCCGCTATGCCCGTCGGGACCCCGCCGGGCACCGCCGCGGTCGGGCTCGGGCTCGCGCCCAGGGCGTTGATCTGGGTGCCGGCCGGCTGGTAGTCGCGGCCGAGGGTGACGGTGATCGCCCCGCTGCCGGGCTCCTCGACGGCCTTGGCCCCGGGGAAGAGGGCGGCCACCTGGTCGGCGGCGGCCTTCAGCGCCGGGTCGTAGGAGACCTGGGTGGTCTGCCGACCGGGGTCGTTCGCGCCGAGCGTGACGTTCGTGAAGCCGCGTGCCTTGAGCGCCGCCGCGCCGGAGCCGGCCAGGCCCGAGGTGCCGACCCCGTTGACCACGACGACCGGCGCCGCGGCCTGCTCGGGCGCGAGCGGCCCGGCGGAGGCTGACGCCTGCGCGCCGGCGCTCGCGGACGCGGTGGCCGCACCCGTTCCCGCGGTGCCCTGACCGTCGAGGGTGCGGTCCTCCTTGAGCAGCTTCCACAGGGTGTCCGCGTCCGGCTGCACCAGCCGGACGCGCTCCCCGGCGAAGCGCCAGGGCGCGGTGACGAAGGTGACGTCGGAGAGCTTGATGTCCTGGACGGACCGGGCGAAGTCCACGAGCTTCATCGCGGTGCCGAGACCCTCGTCCACGGTGAGCGACTTGGTGGCCGCGTCGGCCAGCGGCAGCAGGGTGGGCAGCGAGAAGCCCTGGGCCTGGACCTTCCTGATCATCGAGGAGAGGAAGGCCTGCTGGCGCTTCATCCGGCCTATGTCGGAGCCGTCGCCGATGCCGTGCCGCGTTCTCAGGTAGTCCACCGCGGACTGCCCGGAGAGCTTCTGCAGGCCCTTCTTGAGGTGGATGCCGTACTGGTCGACGTCGTTGGGCACGCAGGCGTCCACGCCGCCGATGGCCTCGGTCATCGCGGCCGCGCCCTTGAAGTCGACCACGACGGTGTGGTCGATCCGCAGGCCGGTGAGGCTCTCGACGGTGTTCTGCGTGCAGGCCGGGTTGCCGTGCGCGAACTGGCCCAGGCTGAAGGCCGAGTTGAACATCTGGTCGTTGCGCGGCTTGGTCCAGGTGCCGTCCGGCAGCTTGCAGGACGGGATCGTGACCAGGGTGTCCCGGGGTATCGAGACGCCGACGGCGTGCTTGTGGTCCGCGTATATGTGCACCAGGATCGCGGTGTCCGAGTTGCCGACGCCCTCGTCGCCGCCGCCGAGCGCGTTGTTGCCGTCGTCCCGCGTGTCCGAGCCGAGCAGCAGGACGTTGACCGGCACCTGGGCGCCCGGTGTCGCCGGGGCGGGCGCGGGCGGGCGCTCGGTGGCGACGCCGCCCGCGTCGAACGTGGTGATGTTGTGGTCGAGCCGGTGGTAGAACCAGGCACCGGCTCCCACGACGGACAGCACCAGGACGGCGGCCAGGCCGATGGCGGTCCGCAGGAAACGCCGCCTGGGCGAGCTGCTGCTCATCGTCACGGTCCCCCCGTCTTCGTCTGTTGCTGTTCGGTGCTCGAACATTAGACGTTTCGGGAAGGCGTTCGGTTACCTCGGTGAAGGTCCCGGTTCGGCGCCCGTGCCTGTGATGCTGGTCACGCACCCGGCCCGGAGGCGCCCGTGAGCATCCGCCGGAGCAGGTCGCGCAGGACGGTCCGCTCGTCCTGGCCGAGCGCGGCCAGCGGCTCGCGGGCGAAGTTCAGCGACTCGCGCAGTTCCTCGGAGGCGGCGGCACCGCTGTCGGTGGCGGCGACCAGCTTGACCCGGCGGTCCTGCCGGTCGGCCTCCCTGGTCACGAAGCCACGGGACTCCAGGCGGTCGACGATGCCGGTGATGTTCGACGGCTCGCAGCTGAGCGTCTGGGCGATCTGTCGCATCGGCATCGGTCCCCGGCGCAGGAGGGCGAGCACCTTGGCCTGGGCCCCGGTGAGCGACCGGGCGGCGGCGGCGTCCTCGTACTCGCGGTGGAAGAGCGCGACCAGGTTGGCCATGAGGTCGACGACCTCGCGGGTGATCTCGTCGGGCTGCTGCGGCGTGGCGGCCGCGGTCGGCTGCGTCTCCATGGGGCACAGTCTACCTGAAAAGTTGACAACATGAACCTTTCATGTCCATCGTTACTTCATTCGCTCAACCTTTTAGGTGTGAGACACCGCCGATCACTCCCAGGAACAAAGGAGCAATCCGATGGCAGAGCAGGCAGCGCCCGCCACCGCCCGTGAGTGGCACCTCGCCGCGCGTCCGCAGGGCTGGCCGGTCCCGGCCGACTTCGCCCTCGTCGAGGCCCCGGTCCGCACCCCGGGCCCGGGCGAGATCCTGGTCCGCAACGCCTTCCTCTCGGTCGACCCGTACATGCGCGGCCGGATGAACGACGTGAAGTCCTACGTGCCGCCGTTCCAGCTGGGCGAGGCGATGGACGGCGGCGCCGTCGGCTACGTCGTCGCCTCGGAGGCCGAGGGCTTCGCCCCCGGCGACGCCGTGCTGCACGGCCTCGGCTGGCGCGAGTACGCGACCGTCGACGCCAAGCGCGCCGTCAAGGTCGACGCCACCGCCGCCCCGCTCTCCGCCTACCTCGGCGTGCTCGGCATGCCCGGCCTGACCGCCTACGCGGGCCTGCTCGCCGTGGGCGCCCTCAAGGAGGGCGACAAGGTCTTCGTCTCCGGCGCGGCCGGCGCGGTCGGCTCGCTGGTCGGCCAGATCGCCCGGCTCAAGGGTGCCTCCCTGGTGGTCGGTTCGGCCGGCTCCGCGGAGAAGGTCGCCAAGCTGGTGGACGAGTACGGCTTCGACGCCGCCTTCAACTACAAGGACGGCCCGGTCGCCGAGCAGCTCGCCAAGGCCGCCCCGGAGGGCATCGACCTCTACTTCGACAACGTCGGCGGCGACCACCTGGAGGCCGCGATCGGCGCGCTCGGCGTGCACGGCCGCGCGGTGCTCTGCGGCGCGATCGCCCAGTACAACGACACCACCGCGCCCGCCGCCCCGCGCAACCTCGCGCTCGCGATCGGCAAGCGGCTGCGCCTGGAGGGCATGCTGGTCGGCGACCACGCCGCGCTCCAGCCGCAGTTCGTCGGCGAGGTCGCGGGCTGGCTCGCGGCCGGTGAGCTCCGCTCCGACGAAACCGTGGTGGACGGCTTCGAGAACGCGGCGGAGGCCTTCATCGACCTGCTGCGCGGGGCCAACACCGGCAAGATGGTCGTCCGCCTGGACGCCTGACCCGCCGTCAGGGAATCCGACCGCCCCGCCGCCCACCCGGGCGCGCGGGGCGGTTTGCATGCACGGCGCAGGGGAGACCGTCGCACTACCGTATTCCGGCCGGATCCGAAAGCGCGTCATCCATCGTGCGGGGCGGCGCGGTACGGTGGTCCCGCCTGGCGATGGGGCCGTTCGGGGGAGAGATCCAGCCGAGGGGTAGACCTCGTTGAGGATTCGACTAGCATTGAGCGAAAGCCTGTCCGTTTTGCTCAATTTAGTGGCTTAATGTCGGTAAACGTGGGTAACTGTGGATCAACTGCAGGCACGAGGCAGCTGGGGAAGGCGACCCTCGTCCACAGCCTGGAGGTCCCGGTGACGACACGTGGAGTTCTCTACATCCACTCCGCGCCCCGCGCGCTGTGCCCGCACGTCGAGTGGGCCGTCGCGGGGGTGCTCGGTGTGCGGGTGAGCCTGGACTGGATCCGCCAGCCGGTCGCGCCCGGACACTGGCGCGCCGAGCTCTCCTGGCAGGGTGAGCCCGGTACGGCCTCGAAGCTCGCCTCCGCTCTGCGCGGCTGGCAGCTGATGCGGTACGAGGTCACCAGCGAGCCCTGCGCCACGGCGGAGGGCGAGCGCTACAGCAGCACGCCCTCGCTCGGCATCTTCCACGCCGTCACGGGCATCCACGGGGACATCCTGATCCCCGAGGACCGGCTGCGCGCCGTCCTGCTGCGCGCCCGCAGCGAGGGGGCGGACCTGGAGGCCGAGATCTCCCGGCTGCTCGGCAAGCCCTGGGACGACGAGCTGGAGCCGTTCCGGTACGCCGGCGAGGGCGCGCCGGTGCGATGGCTGCACCAGGTGGTCTGACCTCCGGCACGTACCCCCGGAACGACGGAAGGGGCCGGCGCTCACGAAGAGCGCCGGCCCCTTCCGTACGTACGGGCGGGTCAGCGGGTGCGGAAGGCCAGCACCACGTTGTGGCCGCCGAAGCCGAACGAGTTGTTGAGCGCCGCGATCCGGCCCTCGGCGGGCAGCGCGCGGGCCTCGTCGCGCACGATGTCCGCGTCCACGTCGTCGTCGAGCTCCTCGACGTTGATGGTCGGCGGGGCGAGCCGGTTGTAGAGGGCCAGCACGGTGGCGACGGTCTCGATGCCGCCGGCGCCGCCCAGCAGGTGGCCGGTCATCGACTTGGTGGCCGAGACGGCGATGTGGTCCAGGTGCTCGCCGAGCTCCTTGCGCAGCGCCTTCAGCTCGGCGGTGTCGCCCTGCGGGGTCGAGGTGGCGTGCGCGTTGACGTGCACGATCTCGGCCTTGTCGAGGGTGTTGCGGTCGAACAGGTCGGCCAGCGCGCGGGCCACGCCGGCGCCGGTCGGCTCGGGCTGGGCGATGTGGTGGGCGTCCGAGGACAGGCCCTGGCCCACGGCCTCGCAGTAGATCCGGGCCCCGCGGGCCTCGGCGTGCTCGACCGACTCCAGCACGACCACGCCGGCGCCCTCGCCGAGGACGAAGCCGTCGCGGGCCTTGTCGTACGGGCGCGAGGCGCGCTCGGGCTCGTCGTTGTTCTTGGACATCGCCATCATGTTGGCGAACGCGGCGATCGGCAGCGGGTGGATCGCGGCCTCGGTGCCGCCGGCCACCACGACGTCGGCGCGGCCGCTGCGGATCATCTCGATCGCGTAGCCGATCGCCTCGGCGCCGGAGGCACAGGCGGAGACGGGGGTGTGCACACCCGCGCGGGCGCCGACCTCCAGGCCGACGTTGGCGGCCGGGGAGTTGGGCATCAGCATCGGGACGGTGTGCGGGGAGACCTTGCGGGAGCCCTTCTCCTTCAGCACGTCGTACTGGTCGAGGAGGGTGGTCACGCCGCCGATGCCGGAGGCGATGACCGCGCCGAGGCGCTCGGGGGCGAGCTTGGAGGACTCGTCGGTGGCCGGGGTCTCGTAGCCGGCGTCGGCCCAGGCCTCGCGGGCGGCGATCAGCGCGAACTGCGCCGAGCGGTCCAGCTTGCGGGCCAGCGGGCGGGGCAGGATCTCGCCGGGGTCGACCGCGGTGCGGGCGGCGATGCGGACGGGCAGGTCCGCGGCCCACTCCTCGGTCAGGGCCGACACTCCGGAACGGCCCGCCACCAGGTTCTCCCAGGTGGTGGCGGCGTCGCCGCCCAGCGGCGTGAAGGCGCCGATACCCGTGACGACCACGGTACGGTTTTCAGCGGTCACTGGTTCTTCTTCTCTCACGTTGGTGCGGGGTCGGCGGCGAGCCGGGGGGTTGGGCCCGGCCGGGCGCCCGGTGGGGGGCGGCCCGGCCGGCGGGTCGGCCGGCTCGGCGAGCCGGTCGACGATCACGCGAACGCTCAGGCGTTGGTGAGGATGTACTCGACGGCGTCGCCGACGGTCTTCAGGTTCTTGACCTCGTCGTCCGGGATCTTGACGTCGAAGCGCTCCTCAGCGGCCACGACGACCTCGACCATGGACAGCGAGTCGACGTCCAGGTCGTCGGTGAAGGACTTGTCGAGCTGGACGTCCTCGGTCGGGATGCCGGCGATCTCGTTGACGATCTCGGCGAGACCTTCCAGGACCTCGTCCTTGGTAGCCATACTGGCTGCTCCTCTTCGGTGTTGAACGCGTCCGACCGGCGGACGGACGCAGGCTTGCGGATGAGTGGGGCGAAACGCGCCTAGGGGAGCGTAACGACTGCCGCGGCGTACACGAGACCCGCCCCGAACCCGATGATCAGCGCGAGGTCTCCGCTGCGGGCCTCGCCGCTCTCCAGCATGCGCTCCATCGCCAACGGGATGGAGGCCGCGGAGGTGTTCCCGGTCTCGGTGATGTCGCGGGCGACCGGCACCGAGTCGGGCAGCTTGAGGGCCTTGATCATGGCATCGGTGATGCGCATGTTGGCCTGGTGCGGGATGAAGGCGCCGAGCTGGTCGGCGGTGATCCCCGCGGCGTCCAGCGCCTGCTGGGCCACCTTGGCCATCTCCCAGACGGCCCAGCGGAAGACCGTCTGGCCCTCCATCCGCAGGGCCGGCCACTTGGCCCCCTGCTCCGGGGATTCACCCGGCCCGTTCACGGCGTCGGGCTTGGCGAACGCGGTGTCCCAGGCCTGGGTCTGCGAGATGACGTCCTTCTGCGAGCCGTCCGAGCCCCAGATCACCTTGCCGATGCCGGGGGTGTCGGAGGGGCCGACGATCGCGGCGCCGGCGCCGTCGCCGAAGATGAACGCGGTCGAGCGGTCCGACTGGTCGGTCAGGTCGCTCAGCCGCTCGACGCCGATCACCAGCACGTACTCGGCGCTGCCGCCGCGGATCATGCCGTCGGCCAGGCCCAGTCCGTAGCCGAAGCCGGCGCAGGCGGCCGAGATGTCGAAGGCCGGGGCGGTGCCGCAGCCCAGGCGCTCGGCGATCTCGGTGGCGATGGCGGGGGTCTGCTTGAGGTGCGAGACGGTCGCGACGATGACGCCGCCGATCTGGTCGGGAGCGATCCCGGCCTGGGCGATGGCCTTGCCGGCGGCCTGCACCGACATCTCGGCGACGCTCTCCTCCGGGCCGGCCCAGCGGCGCTCGGCGATGCCGCTGCGGGTGCGGATCCACTCGTCCGAGGACTCGATCCACTCCAGGACCTCGGCGTTCGGGATCACGCGGACGGGGCGGTAACCGCCCACGCCGTGGATCCGCGAGTACTCGGCCCCGGTCGACGGACGAATCTGCGGCTTGCTCATGCGGCCACCTCGCTGCGCTCGGCGGTCGCTTCGCAAGATGCGCACCGGTCGATGATTCGCTCGCTTCGCTTGCTCATGCGGCCACCTCGCTGCGCTCGGCGGTCGCTTCGCAAGATGCGCGCCCGTCGATGATTCGCTCGCTTCGCTTGCTCATGCCTGGCTCTCCTGGTCCTTACCGCCGTGCTCCGCGATCAGCTCGCGGGCCTTGTCGAGGTCGGCGGGGGTCTTGAGGGCGAGCGTCGCCACACCCTTGAGGTTGCGCTTGACCAGACCGGTGAGCGTGCCCGCGGGGGCCAGCTCGATCACGGCGGTCGCGCCCAGCGCGGCCAGCGTCTCCATGCAGAGGTCCCAGCGGACCGGGTTGGAGACCTGCGACACCAGACGCTCCAGCACCTCGGTGCCGGAGGAGACCACCGCGCCGTCCCGGTTGGAGACGTAGCGCACCTGCGGATCGGCCACGGACAGGGTCGGGGCCAGCTTCGCCAGCCGCTCGACGCCCGGGGCCATGTGTTCGGTGTGGAAGGCGCCCGCCACCTTCAGCGGGATCAGCCGGGCACCGGTCGGCGGGTCCGCCTTCAGCGCCTCCAGCTGGGCGAGCGTGCCGGCGGCGACGATCTGGCCGCCGCCGTTGTTGTTGGCCGGGGTCAGGCCGTGCTCGGCCAGCTTGGCCGCGACGGCCTCCGGGTCGCCGCCGAGGACGGCGGTCATGCCGGTCTCGGTCACTGCGGCGGCCTCGGCCATCGCGCGGCTGCGCTCCCGGACGAAGGTCAGCGCGTCGTGGGCGCCGAGCACACCGGCACCGGCGGCGGCGGTGATCTCACCGACGCTGTGGCCGGCCACGGCGCCGACCAGGGAACGGGCGGCGGTCTCGTCGGGGAAGAGCGCGCGGGCGGTGACCAGGCCGGCGGCGACCAGCAGCGGCTGGGCGACGGCGGTGTCCTTGATCTCCTCCGCGGACGCCTCGGTGCCGGCGTGCAGGAGGTCGAGTCCGGCGACCTCCGACCAGCCGCTCAGGCGGTCGGCGACACCGTCGACCTCCAGCCAGGGGCTGAGGAATCCGGGGGTCTGGGCACCCTGTCCAGGGGCGACGATTACGAGCACGGTTCAACCCTCTCTCGCCAGGCGCCCGGGGGCGGGTAGGCGACGGTAACGAAGAAAACCATCCGGGATTGTAAGTTCCCTACATCCTGGTCAACGCTGCTCACCGACGTCCGTCAGTCGGCCGAGGGCCAGGGCGATCCGCAGCGTGAACGCCGATCGAACGTCCGATGGCGCGTAGCCCGTGACGTCGGTCACACGTCGGAGCCGGTAGCGCACCGTGTTCGGGTGGACGAAGAGCATCCGGGCGGCGCCCTCCAACGAGGAGGCCTGCTCCAGGTAGACGCTCAGCGTCTCCAGCAGGGCCGAGCCCGCCTCGTCGAGCGGTGTGTAGATCTCCTCCACCAGCTGGCGGCGGGCCGCCTCGTCGCCGGCGAGCGCCCGTTCGGGCAGCAGGTCGTCGGCCAGCACCGGGCGGGGGGCGTCCGGCCAGGCGGCGCAGGCCCGCAGGCCGGCCGCGGCGGCGTGCGCCGAACGGGTGGCCGAGAGCAGGTCGGGCACGGTCGGGCCGACCACCACCGGGCCCGGCGCGAACTGGCCGATCAGCGCCCGGGCCGCGTGCACCGGCTCCTTGTCGCCACCCACCACGACCACCAGGCGCTTGCCCAGGACGCCGGTCAGCACGTTCAGCTTGGCGTAGCGGGCGGCCCGGCGGATCGCCTCGACGACCAGCTCGCTGTCGCCGTCCGGGGCGCTGCCCATCACCACCCGGACCTGGCTCGGCTGGCCCCAGCCGAGCGCCGCGGCCCGCGAGAGCACTCCCTCGTCCGCATCGCCGGAGAGCAGCGAGTTGACGACCAGCGCCTCCAGCCGGGCGTCCCAGGCGCCGCGCGCCTCGGCCGCCTGGGCGTAGACCTGGGCGGTGGCGAAGGCGATCTCCCGGGCGTAGACCAGCACGGACTCGCGCATGTCCGCCTCGTCGCCGGGGGCGGCCACCTCCTCGATGGCCTCCTCCATCACCTCGATCGTGGTGCGGATCAGTTCGACGGTCTGGCGCAGCGTGATCGCCCGGGTCAGCTCGCGCGGGGCGGTGCCGAAGACGTCGGTGGAGATCGCCTGCGCGGCCTCCGGCTGGCGGTACCACTCGGTGAAGGCGGCGATGCCCGCCTGGGCGACCAGGCCGATCCAGGAGCGGTGCTCCGGCGGCATCCGCCGGTACCAGCCGAGCTGGTCGTCCATCCGTGCGATCGCGGCGCTGGCCAGCTTGCCCGAGGACTTCTCCAGCCGCTTGAGCGTCGCGGCCCGGCGCTCGGCGCGGTCGGCGGCGTTTCTGCGCTCCTGCGGGGTCAGGCGCGGCGCGGAGCGGCCTGGGCGGTGGCGGCCCGGTGCGGCGGCCGGGGCCTTCCCGCCCGGCGCGGGATTCTCGGTGGGGTCGCTGGTGGCGTCTGAGGAAGCGGCTGGCACAAGGACAAGACTGCCTCACGTGAGTCACTGCTCGTGCACACCCCCCGGCGGAGCGCCGCGGTTGCGCCCGTCGCACCGGTTACGGTGGGGCCGTGACCGACGCCCCCGCCCGCCCCCGCGCGGACCACCGCCGCACCGCCGAGCGCTACCTCTCCACCCCGGCCGAGGGCGTCGAGACCAGGCACGCGTTCTCCTTCTCGGGGCACTACGACCCGAAGAACACGCACTTCGGCGCGTTGCTCGCCTGCAACGAGGAACTCCTCGCGCCCGGGGCCGGATTCGACGAGCACAAGCACCGGGACACCGAGATCCTCACCTGGGTCCTGGAGGGCGCGCTGGCCCACCGGGACTCGCACGGCCACAGCGGCGTGGTGCGCCCGGGGATGATCCAGCACCTGAGCGCGGGCTCGGGCGTGACCCACACCGAGCGCAACGTCGGCGGTGCCGAGGGGCCGGTCCGGTTCGTCCAGATGTGGCTCCAGCCGGACGCGTTCGACGCGCCCCCGGCCTACGGGCTGCGCCGGGTGGAAGCGGCCGCGGGCGGGTTGACGCTGCTGGCCTCCGGGCTGGGGCGCGACGCAGGGGCGGACGTCCTGCGGCTGCGGCGCAGCGACGCCGCGCTCTGGCTGGCGACCGCGGGGCCGTGGCAGCCGCTGCCCCAACTGCCCGCCGCCGCTTGGCGATACGCGCACCTGACGGCCGGGTCGCTGGGCTACCGGACGGTGCCGGGCCCGAAGGGCGAGGGGCGTTCGATGGCGCCGGGGGACAGCGTGCGGATCACCGGTGACGCGTTCGCGGACCCGTCGGCCGGTGAGACCGGCGCCGAGCTCCTGCTGTGGGAGATGCACTCGCCGGTCTCGTACGGCTGACTCAGCCGGGCAGCCCCGGCAGCTCGGCCAGCACCGCGTCGGACAGCTGCGGCCAGGCCTCGGCCGCCCAGGGGCCGAAGTCCCGGTCGGTGAGGGCGACGCAGGCGGCCCCGGCCGCCGGGTCGACCCACAGGAAGGTGCCGGACTGGCCGAAGTGTCCGAAGGTCTCGGGGGAGTTGGCGGTCCCCGTCCAGTGCGGCGTCTTGCCGTCGCGGATCTCGAAGCCGAGGCCCCAGTCGTTGGGGCGGCGGTGGCCGAAGCCGGGCAGCACGCCGCTGGTGCCGGGGAAGGCGACCTCGCGGGTGGCCCGGTGGACGGTGGACGGGTCGAGCAGCTTGGGGGACTGCAGCTCGGCGGCGAACCGGGTGAGGTCGGCGAGCGTGGACAGGCCGCCGGCGCCGGCGGGGGACTTGTGGGCGGTGTTGACCAGGGTGTCGTGCATGCCCAGCGGCTCGAAGACGGCCTCGGCGACGTAGCGGGAGAATTCGATCCCCGCGGCCGTGGCGAGGGCGTTCGCCAGGGCGTCGAAGCCGGCGTTGGAGTAGAGGCGGCGCGTGCCCGGGTCGCCGAACACCCGGTCCTCGTCGAAGCCGAGGCCGGAGGTGTGGGCGAGCAGGTGGCGGACGGTCGAACCGGGCGGTCCGGCCGGGTCGTCGAGCTCGAAGACGCCCTCCTCCACGGCGACCAGCGCGGCGTAGGAGGTGAGCAGCTTGGTCACCGACGCGAGCGGGAAGAGGTGCTGCTGCGGCCCGTGCGAGCCCAGCACCGCTCCGTCCGAGCCCCGGACGACCGCCGCGGCGGCGTGGGGGACGGGCCAGTTCTCGATCATCCGCAAGCTCTCCATGGGCCCGACTCTAACGGGGCTCGAAAGCGGGTGGCGGGACCACCCGGTTGTGAGGCTTGCTTGGAGTGCACTCCAACTAGGTAGCGTCGTAGCCATCACGGCACAGGGGGTATCGATCATGGCCACACTCGCACCCGTCGAGGTCGACCTGCGGAGCTGTTCCGAGGTGTTCGACCGGCCGGTCGGCGATCCGGACCGGACTCCGCGGCACACCATCGGCGAGGTCTCCGCGGCCAGCGGTCTGACCACGCACACCCTGCGCTGGTACGAGCGGATCGGCCTGCTCGACCCGGTCGACCGCGCGGTCGGCGGCCAGCGCCGCTACTGCGACTCCGACCTGCACCGGCTGGCCTTCCTCGGCCGGCTGCGGCTGACCGGCATGTCGGTGGCGGACATGCTCAGGTACGTCGACATGGCCCGCGAGGGCGAGCGGACGTACGAGGGCCGGCGGCAGCTGCTGGAGACGCAGCGCGAGGAGGTCCGGCAGCGGATCGTCGACCTCCAGGCCACCCTCGCCGTCCTCGACTACAAGATCGATCTCTACGCGGGGAAGATCGCCGACGCCACCGGCGCACCCGTCCAGTGCCAGTACTACCGAGCAGAGGAAGAGCAGCGAGCATGACGCACCCCGCACTCCCCACCGCCCGACTCGGCGCCGACGGCCCGCTCGTCGGTGTCCAGGGCCTCGGCTGCATGGGTATGAGCGAGTTCTACGGCCCGACCGACACGACCGAGTCGCTGGCCACCCTGGACGCCGCGCTGGAAGCCGGCGTCACCCTGTTCGACACGGCCGACATGTACGGCTCCGGCCACAACGAGGAGCTGATCGGCCCGTTCGTCCGGGCCAACCGCGACCGGGTGGTGATCGCCACCAAGTTCGCCATCGAGCGCAAGGAGGACGACCCGGGCTACCGCGCCATCCGCAACGACCCCGGGTACATCCGGGCCGCGGTCGACGCGTCGCTGCGCCGGCTGGGCGTGGACGTCATCGACCTCTACTACATGCACCGCCGCAACCCGGATGTGCCGTTCGCCGAATCCGTGGGCGCCATGGCCGAGTTGGTGCAGGCCGGCAAGGT
This sequence comes from Kitasatospora sp. NPDC048722, assembly GCF_040650235.1. Taxonomy (NCBI): domain Bacteria; kingdom Bacillati; phylum Actinomycetota; class Actinomycetes; order Kitasatosporales; family Streptomycetaceae; genus Kitasatospora; species Kitasatospora sp. NPDC048722. Next base: position 10,827 of record NZ_JBEZGX010000037.1, on the reverse strand, counting down.
GCGCCACCTCGGGCTCTCCGAGGTGACCGGGGCCGAGCTGCGCGAGGCGCACGCCGTCCACCCGATCGCCGCGGTGCAGTCCGAGTGGTCGGTCTTCTCCCGCGACGTCGAGCGCTCGGCGGTGCCGGCCGCGGCCGAGCTGGGCGTCGCGTTCGTACCGTACTCACCGCTCGGCCGGGGCTTTCTGACCGGCTCCTTCCAGGACGCCGAGCAGCTCCCGGCGGACGACTTCCGGCGCACCCAGCCGCGTTTCACCGGCGCCAACGCGAAGGCCAACGACGCTCTGCTGGAGCCGGTGCGGCGGATCGCGGCGGACCGCGGGGCGACGCCGGCCCAGGTCGCGCTGGCCTGGGTGCACCAGCGGGCGCAGGTGCACGGGCTCACCGTGGTGCCGATCCCGGGCACGCGCAAGCGCACCCGGCTCGCGGAGAACACAGCCGCCGCGACGCTGGAGCTGACCGGCGCCGAACTGGCGCTGTTGGAGCCGGTGGCCGGCAAGGTGGCCGGGGACCGCTACCCGAGCATGGCGAACACGCAGGTCGAGCGCGAGTAACGGCCCCGGGGGCCTGGCCGGTTCGGCCCGGGGAGCTGTTCCGGCTCTCCGGGCCGCCGGCGTGCGGCGAATCAACTCCCATGTATCGAACGGGATTTCGTATCGACCCGGCAATGTCCGGGTAAAACCTGACAACAGCCGTCATGATTGCTGCGATTCTGCTGCCATGAAGGCCGACCGGCTGCTCTCGATCCTCCTGCTGCTGCAGAGCCGCGGCCGGATGCCCGCCACCGAACTGGCGGAGCGCCTGGAGGTGTCCGTCCGCACCATCTACCGCGACGTGGAGTCGCTCGCCGCGGCCGGCGTCCCGGTGTTCACCGAGCGCGGTCGGCGCGGCGGCATCGGCCTGCTGCCCGGCCACCGCGCCGACGTCGGCGGGCTGACCGGGGACGAGGCCCGCGCGCTGCTCGTGCTGTCCGCGCGGGGCGCGCACGGCGAGCTCGCGCTGGACGGGGCGCTCGGCTCGGCGCTGCGCAAGGTGATGGCGGCGCTGCCGGCGCCGGAGCGGCCCGCCGTCGAGCGCGGCGGCGAGCGCGTCCTGGTCGATCCGCCGCGCTGGCTGCCGAGCGGGGCCGGCGCCGCCGCGGGACCGGACCTGGGCGAGCTGCAGTACGCGGTCTTCGCCGATCGCCGGCTGCGCCTGCGCTACCGGCACGGCGGCACGCCGGTGCCGGTGGAGTACACCGTCGACCCGTACGGCCTGGTGAGCCGGGCCGCGCTCTGGTACCTGGTGGCCGACCTGAACGGCGAGCCCCGGCTGTTCCGGGCCGACCGGGTGCTGGCCGCGGAGACGGCCGAGGAGCCGGTGCGCCGCCGCCCCGGAGCGGGGCTCGGCGACGTGTGGGCGGTGCTGCGCGAGCACGTGGAACGGCGGCCGAACGAGCTGCCGGTGCGGGTGCGGGTGCGGCGCGGGCGGCTGGACCTGTTCGTCCGGGTCCACGGCGGGCGGGTCACCGCGCAGCCGCCGGAGGCGGGCGCCGGGCCGGCCGAGGAGTGGGTCGAACTGGCGATGGCCTTCCCCTCGCCGGCCGCCGTCCGCGCGCTGCTCGCCTTCGGCCCGGACGCCGAGGTGCTGTCCCCGCCCGCCGCCCGCCGGGAACTGGCCCGGGCGGCGGCGGAGGCGCTGAGGCTCTACCAGGAGTAGAACCCCCCCTGCGGGGATCAGGAGTTGGACTGCGGCCGGAGGACGACGTCCTGGTAGTGGCCGAGCGAGATCGCCGCGAAGTTGTGCAGGCTGTCGGTGCCCTCGGTGAAGTAGCCGTTGTGGCCGGCCGCGCGGGCCGAGGAGATCTCCTGGGCGCCGAAGCCGGAGGACGTCGGGTCGGCGCCGTGGCCCAGGCCGCCGACCTCCAGGTACGGGACGTTGCCGATCCAGTCGCTGGGGTTGCGGGTGGCCCACACCTTCACGCCGGTGCCGAGCTCGCTGGTGCTCTGCACGCCCATGCCGGGGCTGCCGAACACCATCATGTCGGTGACGCCGGAGGTGTCGGACGGCGAGGCCGCGGCGCGCGGGATCTCGGGGGCGGCGTCGCCGCAGACCACGGACCCGTAGGAGTGGCACAGCAGGGACGGCGGCGCGTCCGGGCGGGTGGTCTCCTTGAGCCCGGCGAGCAGGCGCTGCAGCCGGGGCGCGCCGATGTCGGCGAGGCGGGAGGTGACGGCGTCCGGGCCGAGGCCGGAGGGGGTGACGTAGCCGGTCCAGGCGATCACCGCGGTGCGGGTCTTCGGGGCCTGCTTGTGCTCCTCGGCGTACAGGGCGCGGGCCATGCCGGCGGGGGAGCGCAGCGGGTCGGCGGCCTGGTCGAAGTGGCCGAGGTCGGCGTCCGAACCGGGCACCAGGACGGAGACCCGCTCGGCGTCGGCGAGGTCGCCCCACACCTCGGTGACCAGGCCGCGCCCGCGCGGGTCGAAGGCGAGGACCTGACGGTCGGGGGAGAGCAGGTGCTCGACGTCGTTGGCGCGGGAGACGGCCAGCGCGCGGGCGTCGGAGTCGAGCCTGGGGTCGTTGGCGCGGGCGCGGGCGGCGTCGCGCTCCTCGGCGAGGGCGATCCGGTTGGCGCGGTAGCGCAGGTCGAGCGGGGCGCCGTCGAAGTTGCCGACGACCAGCGGGTACTGCCGGATCAGCCGGTCGAGCTCGGTGGGGGCCAGCGAGGCGAAGAACTCGGCGGCGGCGGCCGGGGTGGTGGTGGCCGGGTCGGGCAGGCCGCGGCCGAAGGAGTGGTCCTGGACCCAGGCGGCGCTGCCGGCCGGCGGCGTGCTGATCGCCAGTTGCTCGGTGGAGGCGGCGGCCGCGGCGGCCGAGGCGCCGGCGTCGGCGAGGACCGCGAAACCCGCGAACGCCCCGATCAGTACACGCTTCCAGCGTCGACGGTTGCGCACCGCACCAACTCCCTTGGGCCCGTCACCATGTCCTGGGCGGGGCCCGAGGGGTGCGTCAGACTGCGAACTTCCCTCCGCAAGCGTAGAGGTCACAGGAGGGTGACGGACCCGCCCAAACTGTGGGATGGATCACATGAACCACGGGTGTCCGGTTCGCGTCTTCCCGTGGTCCGGCACGCCCGCCGGGCCCCGGGATCCGCCGTCCCGGGCGTCACCGCGCTCCCTCGTCGAACTCCCTGACGAGTCGCTTCGGCGCGGTGCGCCGCCAGGCCTCGGTGACCAGGTCGCGGAGCTCCTCGGGGTCGACGAGGTCCAGTCGGACGCTCACCCAGCCGTGCCGGCCGACGTAGGGGGCGGACGAGAACACCTCGGGCTCGGCGGCCAGGAGTTCGGCCTGGTCCGCGGGGCTCGCCTTGACGGTGACCCGCTCGCCCTCGGGGGAGCCCATCGCGAAGATCTTGGCCCGCACCCGCAGCGTCTCGATCTCCCACGTCGGCTCCTGCGCGGCCTCCGGGAGAGCCAGGGCCATCGCGCGGAACTCGTCGAACGTCACCATGGCGGCAGGTTAGAGCACGCCGCCGACAACGCGCCCCCGGTGCGCGCCGAGGCGCTCCCGGGGGCGTGTGGCGGCTGAGGGCGGGCGGGTCACACCACGCCCAGCGCGTACGCGGTGAACAGGGCCGCCCCGGCTCCGGCCGCGGCCTTCCACGGGCGGGGGAAGGACGTCCACGGGGCGTCGAACCGCCGGGCGAACCAAGCGATCGCCACCAGCGCGGCCGTGAACAGGGGGAGCAGCGCCAGCCGGGCGGCCACCCAGGCGAGGGAGTCCGGCGCGGTGGTCAGCCCGGGGACGGTGCCGAGGCCGGCGGTGCCGGGCACCGCCACGGCGAGCATCGCGGTCTGGTGCCAGCAGAAGACCGTCATCGCCGACAGGTTGACCACGACCACCGGCAGCCACAGCAGCGGACGGCGGGTCAGCAGCCGGCCCAGGCGCTCCCGCAGCAGCACCGCGGCGCCGCACTGCGCCGCCGCCAGAGCGAGCACCAGCAGGGACGGCGGGTGCGAGTTGGTCCGCTCGACGCCGGGCACGCCGACCATGCTCGCCGGGTAGTGGAACACCAGCAGCAGCGCGGCGAACAGCACGGCGCCGCCGCCCAGCAGGACCCGCGCGGCCCGGCGGTCGAGCCGGCCCCGCGCCCACAGCACGCCCAGCTGGTAGCCGAAGAGCCAGCCCGGCAGGATGTTGACCAGCCCGACCCAGGACGGCACCGCCTCCGCCCACGGTCCGTACCGCAGTGCGTCGACGACGGCGACGACGGCCACCAGGAGCCCCGCCGACCACGTGCCGAGCCGACGGGCGGCGGCCAGCCAGACCGAGGTGAGCGCGGTCACCCCCAGGTAGACAGCGATGTACCAGAGCGGCTGCACCACCAGCGTCGCGCCGGTGCGGACGGTGCCGGCCGGGACGCCGAGCCGCGGCAGTACCGGGATCAGCACCGCCCACACCGCCGTCACGCCGAGCACCGGGCGCAGCAGCCGGACCGTCCGGGCGCGCAGCCAGCCCCCGTAGGTCGCGCCCCTGGCACGGGCGCGGTCCAGCGAGCGGACCGAGGAGTAGCCGCCGACCAGGAAGAACACCCCGAGCATCTGCAGCACCCAGCTGACCGGCGCGAAGCCGCCGAGGGCGGAGAGCGGGCTGGCGTTGTGCAGGGTGCCGTCGGGGTCGCGGGTGAAGCCGCCGAGCATCCAGTGCCCCAGCGGGACGGCGAGCAGGGCGAGGGCGCGCAGGCCGTCGAGGGCGCGGTCGCGGTGCGCGGGGGTGCGGGCGTCGACCTCGTGGGCGGTGCGGCGCAGGGCGGTGAGGGGGTGGGCCATGGCGGTGCTCCTTCTCCGGTTGAGGCGGTCCGGGCGCGTCAGCGGCCCTGTGCGAGCGCGGCGTAGGCGGTGAGCGAGGCGGTGCCGGGGGCGAAGTAGCCGGTGTGGCCGTGCGAGCCGGTGGACGGCAGGGGACGGGCGCCGAAGTCCGGGCCGGTCGGGTCGGCGCCGTGGCCCAGGCCGAACAGCGAGACGTTGGGCACCCGGCCGATCCAGTCGGAGCCGTTGCGGGTGGTGGCCCAGAGCGGGACGCGGGGGTCGAGGTCGGCGGCGGAGCCGACGCCCATGCCGGGCGAACCGAGCACCACCACGCCGGAGGCCTGTGCGGGGCCCGGGCGGGCCAGGCCGCAGACGACCGAGCCGTAGCTGTGGCAGAAGACGGTGGCCGGGGCCTCGGGGCGGGTGCTGACGGCGAGCCCGTCGAGCAGCCGGGTCAGCCGGCCGGCCCCGGCGCGGGCCAGGTCCTCGGTGGCGGCGTCCGGGCCGAGTCCGACCGGGGTGGTGTAGCCGGCCCAGGCGATGACGGCGGTCGTCCGGCCGGTGGCCTCGTACAGGGACCTCGCCATGCCGGCGGGGGTGCCGTACGGGTCGGCGGCGCGGTCGAAGCTCAGCAGGTCGATGTCGGAGCCGGGGACGACGACGGCGGTGCGGCGGGCGGTGGCCAGGTCGCCGTAGACCTCGGCGACCTGGCCGCGGCCGCGCGGGTCGAAGGCGAGGACCTGCCGTCCGCCGTCGAGCAGGGTGCGGTAGCGCTCGGCGCGGGTGCGGGCGGCGGCCCGGTCCTGCGGGGTGAGCGCCGGATCGGCGGCGCGGGCGGCCTCCCGGTCGCGTTCGGCGGCGAGGGCCAGGGCGTTGGCGTGGTACCGGAGTTGAACGGGCGCGCCGTCCAGGTTGCCGACCACCAGCGGGTGTCCGGCGGCGAGTGCTTCGCGCTGGGTGGGCGTCAACCGGGCGAAGAACGCGGCGACTTCGGCCGGGCCGGCGGCGGCCGGGTCGGGCAGCCCGAGGCCGAACGCGGTGTCGGCCGTCCACGCGGCGCTGCCGGGCGGCGGGCCGGTGACGGCCTGCTGCGTGTCGGCGGCCCAGCCGCCGGCGCCGAGCGCCGCCGCGAGTGCCACCGTGGCTGCGACGATCGCACGTTTGGCCCGAAGCTTTCCCATCTTCCCTTGCTCCCTTGTCCGTTGCTCACTGGCGACGGAGAGGAAGGTAGGAACGGGAAGGCCCCGCGGACGTCACACCGCGGGGCCAAGTCGGGGATGCTACCCGGGTATCACTCCCGCCCCGAGGCGAAGGGCGTGCCCGGGGGAGAGCGGGCGGGTCACTGCCCGGGGGCGACGAGCCCGGACTCGTAGGCGAGCACGACCGCCTGGGCGCGGTCGCGCAGGTCGAGCTTGGCGAGGATCCGGCCGATGTGCGTCTTGACCGTCTGCTCGGCCAGCACCAGGAGGCCGGCGATCTCCTGGTTGGACAGGCCGCGGGCGATCAGCTCCAGCACCTCGGTCTCCCGCGGAGTCAGCCCGTTGAGCCGCACCTTGGGGTCGCGCCGCCGGGCCGGGCGGGTGCGGGCGAAGTCCTCGATCAGCCGGCGCGTCACCGAGGGCGCCAGCAGCGCCTCCCCGGCCGCGACGACCCGCACGGCGGCGATCAGGTCGGTCGGCGGGGCGTCCTTCAGCAGGAAGCCGCTCGCTCCGGCGCGCAGCGCCTCGTACACGTAGTCGTCCACGTCGAAGGTGGTCAGCATCAGCACCTTGGGCCGGTGGGCGCCGGCCCCTCCGCGATGGCCGGGCGCCGGGTCGAGCAGCCGGCGGGCCGCCTCCAGGCCGTCCATGCCGGGCATCCGGACGTCCATCAGGACGACGTCCGGATGGGTGCGGCCGCTGACCTCCAGGGCCTGCGCGCCGTCCGCCGCGTCCCCCACCACGTCGATGTCGCTCTGGGCGTTCAGCAGTGCGGCGAAGCCGGCGCGCACCATGGCCTGGTCGTCGACGATGATCACGCGGATGGTCATGCGGGTGTCTCCCGGGAGGGGTCGAGGGGCAGGGCGGCGGCCACCTTGAAGCCGCCGTCCGGCAGCGGGCCGGTGTCCAGCCTGCCATCCACGAGCCGGACGCGTTCGCGCATTCCGACCAGCCCCTGCCCGGTGCCCTCGGCCGAGGCCTCCAGCGACTCGCGACGCTCGGGCGGCGGCGCGTTCACCACGGTGACCAGCAGTTCCGGGCCGTCGGCCGTGAGCGACACCCAGGTCCGCGCCCCGGGCGCGTGCCGGACGACGTTGGCCAGCGCCTCCTGGACGATCCGGTACGCGGAGAGGGCGACGGCCTGCGGCAACCGCTGCGCCAGCCCCGGATCCGCCGTCAGCTCGGCCGGGACCCCGGCCCGGCCCACCGTCTCGACCAGCTGGCCGAGTTGCTCCACGCCCGGCTGCGGAGCGGTCTCGGCCGCGCTCTCCTCGCTGCGCAACACCCCCAGCAGGCGCCGCATTTCGGCGAGCGACTCGCGCGCGGAGCCGGCGATCGCGGTGAACTCCTCGACGGCCTCGTCCGGGACGCCGCCGATCCGGTACGGCGCGCTGGCCGCCTGCACGGCGATCACCGACATGTGGTGCGCCACCACGTCGTGCAGCTCGCGCGCGATCCGGGCGCGCTCCTCCAGCAGCGTTCGGCGCTCGCGCTCGGCCTCGCTGATGTGTTCCTGCTCGGTGAGCAGCCGACGGGCCTCGGCGCGTTCCCGCAGGGCGCCGCCGAGGAGCAGGACCGCTCCGCTGAGGGCGATCGCCAGCAGGCTGTCGTCCCCGCCCCAGTCGCGCACGGCGCCGAGCACGGAGAACACGAGGCTCACGGCGGTGGTGGCCAGCCACACCGCGACCAGGGTGCGGCGCGCCTCGCGGAGGGCGAGCGGCAGCATCAGCAGCAGGTACCCGACCAGGTTGGTGGCCGGCCAGGGGAAGACCGGCGCGGTCCTGGTGGCCGTGGCGAGCACCACCGCGGACGTGAGGAGGGCCGTCAGCCCGATCATCCACCAGGCGGGCAGCGGCCGGGTGGGCGCCAGGAGCAGCGGCGCGGTCTGCGCGACGGCGAGGGCCGCCGCGAGCCCGGTGTCGATCCCGTAGTCGTTGGCCAGCACGTTGATCGAGCTGGGCAGCAGTGCGGCGATCGCGGCCAGCGCGAGGACGTACGGCAGGTGGCGCAGCCAGGGCCGGCGCGACTGTGCCAGGAGCGGCGTGTGGTCGGTGGACGGGCTCAGCAGCACCGCGAACAGGGCGCGCGGGGACCGTCGGCGGGGCTTCCCGGTGGGCGGGGCGATCATTCGGCCAGCGTAGGGGCGGCTGGCGCGGGCGGCGTCGGACCGGGGACCGGATTCCGCCTAGTACTCCGGTATGACTCCGGTGTGACGCCGGGTGCTACGACCGCCAGTGGCCGGCGAGGGCGGGGCCGAGCTGGTCGAAGTGGCGTTCGATCAGGGCGATCATGCCCTCCGGGCCGGCCGGTTCCTGGTCGGCGGTCCAGGAGAGGTGGGCGGCGCGCAGCACGCTGCCGAAGACGGCGGCGAGGACGGTGGGGCGCAGGTCCAGGGCGGGGTCGAGGCCCTCGCGTTCGGCGATCACCTGGACCACGACCCGCTCCTGTTCGGTGACCCGGCGCAGGTGGGCGGCGAGCAGGGTGGGGGTCTCCTCGATCATCCGCATGAGTTCGAGGGCGCTGTGGATGGAACCGAGGCCGGTGTGCTCGGCGCTCCCGAGGTCGCGCCAGGCCTTGACGATCGAGGCGCGCAGCGCCTGGAGCGGGGTCTCGGCGGCGGGGCGGTGGCGCAGGCACTCGATGAAGTAGTCCTCGGCGTCGGCCATGACGGCGAGCGCGACCTCGTCCTTGTTGGCGAAGTAGCGGAAGAAGGTGCGCTGGGAGACGTCGACGGCGGTGGCGATCTCGTCGACGGTGGTCTGCGCGAAGCCCTGGCCGAGGAAGAGGACGTGGGCGGCCTGGACGAGGGCGTCGCGGGTCTGCTGCTTCTTGCGCTCGCGCAGTCCGGGCACCCGCCCCGGGGGCGTGACCGGCACGGGGCCCGTCGGGGCGTCGGGGTGGGGGGCGTGAGCGGCCATGGCGGGGCCTTCCGGGCGCGGGTGCGGTCGGGGTGGGAGGACAACCTTAGCGGCCTGACAAATGGCAGCACTGGCCAGAAGTCAGCCTTTGCCCATTGTCAGCGACTGACATAATCTGCCGGAAGTGGCGCCCGTCGGGCCGGGTAGCTCGTGGGGACGGGTGGGCCGGGGCGCCACGACCACGTTCCTTCGGTTTCGTTCGCCGCACACGCCCCGTGGAGGGCCCCAGATGAGCCAGTCCGTCGTCAACAACGCCAAGGCGGACGACCCGCCGCAGCGCTCGGCACCCCCTGGGGGTGGGATCAAGGGCCACCCGTGGCTGACCCTGCTGACCGTCGCGGTCGGCGTGATGATGGTCGCCCTGGACGGCACGATCGTCGCGATCGCCAACCCGGTCATCCAGGAGAAGCTGAAGGCCGCGCCGTCCGAGATCCAGTGGGTGACCAGCGGCTACCTGCTCGCGCTCGCGGTCTTCCTCATCACCGCCGGCAAGATCGGCGACCGCTTCGGGCACAAGACCACGTTCCTGGTCGGCGCGGTCGGCTTCGCCGCCACCTCGGCCGCGATCGGCTTCGCCGGCAACATCCAGACCGTGATCGCCTTCCGCGTCCTCCAGGGCCTGTTCGGCGCGCTGCTCCAGCCGGCCGCGCTCGGCCTGCTGCGCGGGGCCTTCCCGGCCGAGAAGCTCAACATGGCGATCGGCATCTGGGGCGGCGTGATCGGCGCCTCCACCGCGGCCGGCCCGATCGTCGGCGGCCTGCTGGTCGAGCACGTCAGCTGGGAGTCGGTGTTCTTCATCAACATCCCGGTCGGCCTGATCGCGCTCGTCCTCGGCCTGCTGGTGCTCCGGGACGTCCGTGCCGAGAACGCCGCCAAGTCCTTCGACGTGCCCGGCATCGTGCTGCTCTCGGTCGCGATGTTCGCCCTCGTCTTCGGCATCATCAAGGCCCCCGAGTGGGGCTGGGGCGACGTGTCCACGCTGCTGCTCCTCGGCGGTGCCGTCGTGCTGATGGTGCTGTTCGCGCTCTGGCAGGGCAAGGCCAGGGAGCCCCTGATCCCGCTCGGCCTGTTCCGCTCGGTCCCGCTGTCGGCGGGCACGCTGCTGATGGTGCTGATGGCCTTCGCGTTCTTCGGCGCGATCTTCTTCGTCACCTTCTACCTGCAGAACGTGCACGGGATGACGCCGGTCCAGGCGGGCGTCCACCTGCTGCCGATGACCGGCATGATGATCGTCGGCTCGCCGATCGCCGGCATCGCGATCGGCAAGCTCGGCCCGCGCGTCCCGATCGTGGCCGGGATGCTGATCACCACCGCCGCGATGTTCGGCATGTCCACCCTGGACACCGGCTCCGGCACCGGCGTGATGTCGCTGTGGTTCGTCCTGATGGGCCTCGGCATCAGCCCGGTCATGGTCGGTGCCACCGAGGTGATCGTCGGCAACGCACCGCTGGAGCTGTCCGGCGTGGCCGGCGGCCTCCAGCAGGCCGCGATGCAGGTCGGCGGCAGCCTCGGCACCGCCGTGCTGGGCGCGCTGATGGCCGCCAAGGTCGGCGACGTGCTGCCCGGCAACTGGGCCGAGGCCGGTCTGCCGCCGGTCGAGGGCCCGCAGGCCGAGGGCCTCAAGCAGGCCGCCCAGCTCGGCATCGCCCCGCCGGCCCCGCCCGGCACCCCGCAGCAGGTCGTGGACGGCATGGCCGGTGCGGTCCACCAGTCCTTCGTGAGCGGCATGTCGCTCGCCTTCGCGGTGGCCGCGGTGGTGGCCTTCGGCGCCGCCCTGCTCGGCCTGCTCACCCGCCGCGGCGCCAATGACGCGGGCCCGGCCGTGCACATCTGACAGTGAGGATGTTCATGAGCGGTTCCCGGGCAGGTCTGACTCAACCTCTGACTGACCTCGGGTCCTCAACCGGATCTGTCGGCCTCGTCC